>VBIU01000013.1 GCA_005880945.1 Chloroflexota bacterium
CGATGGACCAAGTCGCCGAGCTCAGCTACCACGATCCAGATTCGTTCCGGATCGACGTTTCCAAAATGCCGCCGGCTCAACAGGCGGCCATGGCCGGCAACCGGGCATCACTGGCCGTCTATGGCGGAACGCCGTCGATGGTTGATCCCGCGTTGCGCCAGCGCCTCAAGGGCATTAACGTGCCGGCCCTGGTGCTGTGGGGAGAAAGCGATAGGATCGTCGACCCTGACTACGGCCGCGCCTACGCCGACGCGATCCCAACTGCGAGGTTCCAGCTGCTGACTGGAACCGGTCACGTACCGCAGATCGAATCCCCCCGACTCCTCCTGTCGGAAGTCCGGGACTTCGCCGGCATGACGAAATGAATTCGGCGCCGAACAAGATCGAAACCATCACCCTGTTCGCAGAGGATTTGGAGCGGTCGAAACTCTTCTACCAGGATGTATTCAGCCTGCCGGTGTTGTTTGAAGACCAGGACTCAGCAGTGTTCAAGTTCGAGAACATGTTGATCAATCTGCTTAAGATCCCCGCAGCACGCGACCTCATCCAGCCGGGAGTTGTCGCGAGTCCCGGGGCCGGGTCGCGATTCCAGCTCACCATCCCCGTTGACGATGTGGACGCGGCGTGTGATCAGTTGAAAGCCCGCGGGGTGGAGCTGCTGAACGGCCCGATGAATCGCGCGTGGGGAGTCCGCACGGCGAGCTTCGCCGACCCTGGTGGCCATATCTGGGAGATCGCCCAGCCCTTGCCCCGATCAGAGGGCTAGTTGCACGGATTCGAGCGATCGGCTCACGAAGGGGTTGCTGTTGGCAACCCAAGAGACGTAGCCGCTGCCAACAATCGATCGTCGTAGGAAACCACAGCTACCAGATCATCTCCGAGGCTCGTAGCAGCCGCCAGGTGGATCGAGTCCAACGATCGCAGATCGATCGGATCGAGGTCCGCGGCGCGGTCGAGAAGGGCGTCGTCGAGTCGGATTAGATGGACGCCGGTCAATAGCTTGCGGACTTCCGGCATCAGGCGCTGTAACCCAGCGCGGCGGACGACTCTCACCAGTTCGACTCTCAGCAGCGCTGCCGATGCGCGTTCAGGGCGCCGACGAAGCCACCTGCGCAACGCAGGCGACTCCGGCTCCGTCATCAGGAGCTTCACCGCGGCTGAGGTGTCGAGGTAAGCAACCTCAGCGCTCATCGGCCCTCATGTCAGCGAGGATCTTTGACAGCAGTGGCCTCCCAGCGGTCCGAGGCGCCGGCTTAACGTCGAGCAGATCTCCCGACGCGCCGCTTGCTCGTCCCTCGGCCTTGAGCTGCTCGAGCCGGCTCGCCTCATGCATGGGCACAATCCGCGCAACGGCTCGACCTCGGTCGGTCACCTCAACGACCTCGCCGGCCGCGACACGACGCAACACGGCAGTTGCGTTCTGGCGAAGCTCCCTGATTCCCACCCTGTTCATGTAGCACATTGTAGCACATCCCCCCCCGCCCGCCACCGCCTCGAACGGCGGTTCCAGCCGCGTTTGGGGTCACCTAATGAGGTGGATCAGCTCCTTGAGCCTCGACCTCTACGTCCAATGCTGGGCGGTGGCGCGAAAGGGTCAACGACCTCGATGTCCGGATAGCGGCGAAGTCCGCTGTCGCGGCTATAGATCCGGCGGACGCCATGCTGCCTCATCAGGGTCACCAGGTGGGCGTCGGGGACGTCGTTTCCGCGCGCCTGGTCACGGCTCGTGGCCCGGAACAAATCCCAGAACCCATCCGCCTCGCCTGGTGCACGAACATGTGGCCTTCGAAGTAACCCTTCGGCGTTGGCGGTGGCTTCACGTGCGGTGAGGGGTTTGGGAAGGATCGCTGGATGACTGACGATACGCAAATACCCAAGCACCACAGGCCAGAACAGGTACAGCAGATCGGGTCCTGCGGCCAAGCGCTGAACGAGCTGGAAGGCTTGGAGGTGAACGGGATCGCCCTGGTTGCTGGCGTAGACAAGGATGTTCGCGTCGATGGTGGCGCTCATCGAGGCCCGTCGATCGCCGCCCTAACCGCTTCCTTGTCTTCAAGGTCAACCAGCGGCCGGCCCAGATCCTTCGCGATCCACTCCAACACGGCGGGATGCTTCTGACGACTCCCCTGCTCTTGGAGCGACGTGGCCAGCAGCTCTGAGGCCAGCTGGCCCATGCTCTTGCCAGCGCCCCGGCTGCGCCGCTTGAGCTCTTTAACGACCGTGGGGTCGAGGTCTATCGTAGTGCGCATGATGCGTGATGCTATCACGCCGCGCATCAGATGACCACCCCCGGGGATTCAAACCCGCGACCTCAGCCCGACGGGCGCCGCGCAGGGCGCACGTTCTCACGGGCTCCTTTCAAGGCTCAGGAAGGAGTAGCCCAAGCGGGACGCTTTTCGAACCAACTCGCGCGACTCGAGGCGGTCCGAAGGCGCCCGAGAAGGCAGTGATGAATAGCGGCGCCGCGCGTATTCACTGTCGCTTGAACGGGCATCCTGTGAGGTGGTCATCGACAATGCCAACGGCCTCGAGCAGCGAGTAAACGATGGTTGAGCCGACGAATGTAAAGTCGCGGCGTTTTAGGTCTCTACTTATCCGATCGGATAACTCTGTAGTGGGTCGGAGGTCGGCGAGGGTTCGGGGGTGATTGACGATCCTGGTTCCGTCGACCCAGTTCCATAGATAAGTTGAGAAGGATCCAAACTCGGCCTGAAGGCGGAGGAGGGCTTGCGCATTGGTACGGGTGCTGTAGATCTTGAGCCGGTTCCGAATGATGCCCTCATTGTGGCGGAGTCGTTCGAGCCGGCGGTCATCGAACGCCGCGACCTTGGCAGCCTCAAAGGATGCAAAGGCGCGCCGGTATCCGCCGCGGCGGTTGAGGATGGTCGCCCAGGAAAGGCCGGCCTGGGCGCCTTCGAGAGTAAGCATCTCGAACAGGTGCCGGTCGTCGTGCGATGGGACGCCCCATTCGCGGTCGTGGTAGTCGCGCATGGCCTGCGAGCTGTCCGCCCACGCGCATCTCCCCGTAACCATTTGAATTCAGGTTAGCCTGGCGCCGACTTTCAAAAGGAGCAGGGGGCGAAGTAGCCAAAGCGGGACGCTATTCGAACTACCCGGTCGGCCTAGCGCACGGAATCAGACAACTCAATGGCCCAAGGCACTGCCCGGCGGACGGCATCCGTCACGGGGCAGTGGCGATCGGCCATAGCCACGAGTGCACGTAGATCTGTTGGAGTGCTTGCTTCGACGCGGACCATGGCTTTCGACTTGAGCGGACCGGCCGAAACGGAGTCGTCCATCCCCAAGATGCCGTAGTCGTCCGATTCGCTGTCGACCACGACCTCGACCCGGCTCAGGGCCACGCCAGCTCGGGCAGCTTCCATTCCGATCAGGCTTGCAAGGCAACTCGCCTGTGCGGCCCGGAGGAACCATCCAGGGGAAGGCAATTCACCTCTTCCGCCAATGGATTCCGGCATATCCGTCGCGAGCCTCTCTCCAGCCGGCCCAGTCACCGTCACTCGGAGCCCGCCTTCGAGGACGGCCGTTGCAGCGCTATCGGTGTATTTAGCCTCGCTCGGATGGTCGCGGAGGTATTCGATCGCCCGGCCAATCGCATCACTAATCTCGGTGGTCATGCAGCGAGGTTAGTTCTTTAGAGCCTCATCATTCCTGCGGGCGACAAGTCAGGGGGCCGCTCAGCGGATTCATTGGTTCGGGTATAAACTCGAAAGAATGGGGACGGGCCCGCGCCCGGCCAACAGGCGACCTGTCCTTTCCTCCCCGAAGTGCCGCCCCGCCTGGGCGCGTGAAAGGAGCAACACATGGCAACCACCCTTCTCAGGCCCGATCAAACCTTTTACCCCTCGCCACGCCTCGCGGCAAAAGCACCAGTCGAAACGCTGGCCTATATGGTCACATTCGACCCAACCAGGAAGAAGCCGGACGGGCTGTTGACGCTGGACGTCGACCCAAAGTCGGCTGGCTTTGGCAAGGAGGTCGGCCGTGCCGAGGTTCCGAACGTGGGTGACGAGTTCCATCACTTCGGATGGAACGTGTGCAGCTCGGCCCTGTGCCCTTACGCCGCCCATCCTCATCTCGAGCGACGGTACCTGCTGGTTCCCGGATTGCGCTCGTCACGCATCTACATCTTCGATGTCAAGCCAAATCCCAAACAACCGAAGCTCGTGCACACGATCGAGGCGAAAGAGATCGCCGAACGGGCGGGCTACAGCCGCCCGCACACCATTCACTGTGGGCCGGACGGAATCTATGTGAGCGCGCTCGGCGCGCCGGACGGCAATGCTCCCGGCGGGATCTTCGTCATCGACCACGACACCTTTGCGGTCAAGGGTCGCTGGGAGCTCGACCGCGGGCCGCAGCAGCTGGCCTATGACTTTTGGTGGCATCTCGGCTACGACACCGCAATCACCAGTGAGTGGGGAACTCCCAACATGGTCGAGGCCGGGGTCAATCCTGAGCTCCTACTTGCAGGCGAGTACGGCCATAAGCTCCACATCTGGGATCTGCCGAAGCGACGCCATCGCCAGGAGATCGACCTCGGCAAGGAGCAGCAGATGGTGCTCGAGCTTCGTCCCGCTCACGATCCGAGCAAGGCATACGGATTCGTCGGTGTGGTCGTCAGCTTGAAAGATCTCAGCTCATCGATCTGGACATGGCATCTGGACGGGTCAACTTACAAAGTTGAGAAAGTCATCGAGATCCCTGCCGAGCCTGCCGATCCGAACGACCTGCCCCCACTCCTCAAGGGCTTCAAGGCAGTGCCGCCACTGGTTACCGACATCAACCTTTCGCTGGACGATCGCTGGCTGTACGTCTCAGCCTGGGGGACAGGCGAATTCCTCCAGTTCGACGTAAGCGATCCGTTCAAGCCCAAGAAGACAGGCAGCCTTCACCTCGGTGGCATCGTGCGCAAAGCCGCGCATCCCAAGAGCGGACCACTGAACGGCGGCCCGCAAATGGTCGAGATCAGCCGTGACGGAAATCGCGCGTATTTAACCAACTCGCTGTACGCGAGCTGGGATGAACAGTTCTATCCCGAGGGGATCAAGAGCTGGGCGACTTCGATTCACGCCAAGCCGGAGGGTGGCTTGAGCTTGGACGAGGGGTTCTTCTCGACCTTCGAGCAGCGTACGCACCAGGTCCACCTCGAAGGCGGCGACGCTTCGTCCGACTCTTACTGCTACTCGTGACCAGCGCCTGGTGGCCCTGGGCAGCGCTCGCGCTGCTCGGGGCCTATCACGGCGTCAATCCCGGGATGGGTTGGCTCTTTGCGGTCGCCCGCGGCATGCAAGAGAAAAGCCGCCGGGCGGTGTTGAGCTCGCTCCTGCCGATCGCGATCGGGCACGAGGCCTCGATCTTGATGGTCGTGATTGCAGTCTCCCTGACTGAGGAGTTCGTGCCGCCATTTTTCGTGCGCCTGCTCGCCGCTCTGGTCCTGGTGACCTTCGGTTTGTATAAGCTGCTGCGACCTCGCTTGCATCCCAGCGGCTTCGGCATGCGTGTCGGTTTCATCGGTCTCGCCGGCTGGTCGTTCCTGATGTCATCAGCGCACGGCGCCGGGCTGATGCTGGCTCCAGTACTTTTGGGCTTGCCTGTGTATGCCGGATACCACAGTCTTAGTGAGATATCGCTGCAGGCCGTCGCCGCTGCCTCGCTGCACGTCGCGGCCATGCTTTTTGTGATGGGCGTGGTTTCGGTGGTCGTCTACGAAAAAGTTGGTGTCGGCATACTGCGCCGCGGCTGGTTCAACCTCGACCTCGGGTGGAGCCTGGTTCTGGTCGCAAGCGGAGCCGTCACCCTCTTCACGGCTCTCTAAGCGATAGCGAGGGCGACGGTCATCGGTCACTTGCGAAGAAGTAGCCCCGGCGGGATTCGAACCCGCGATCTCAGCCCGCCGGGCGCGCGCAGGGCGCACTTCTCGCGATTCCTCTCAAGGCTGAGGAAGAAGTAGCCCCGGCGGGATTCGAACCCGCGATCTCAGCCTTGAGAGGGCTGCGTCCTAGGCCACTAGACGACGGGGCCGTGGCTTTTCGTCCTTGAAGGACGAACGCAAAATGCTAGCAAACCTCATTGTCCCCCACGGGCCTCGGCCCGAGCGCGTCCGGCGAGCCACCGCTCGGCCCCAAAGATCGCGAGAACAGGCCAGGCCAACGTCTGGTTCCTGAACGCCATCGCCCCCGCGAACGAAAGCGCGAAGCCTGCAATTACCAGGGCTGCGGCCACAGTGCGGTGCCGCTCCCGGGATGGCGCCAGCGCCTGGTACGAGTGGGCGCGATGCGCAGCGCCCACCCGTCCTCCCTGGAGAAGCAGCCGGACCAGCGTCTCCAGCGGATCGAGCAGAAACAATGAGAGGCCGATGGCGACAGCGAACAGGGCCATCGCTCGATCGCCAGCCGGCGCCAGCAGCGGAAGGCCGGCGATCGCGAATCCAAGGGATGTGCTGCCCACGTCCCCCAGGAATATGCGAGCCGGAGGACGGTTCAGGATCAAGAACCCAAGGCTGGCGGCCGCCAGGAGCATTGCGAGCTCGACCGCACCTGTCGCCCATGCCGCGGTCGCAACCCCTGCGCACGAAGCGACTGCCTGGCCCCCAGCCAGGCCGTCGAGGCCATCCATGAAGTTGTAGAAATTGGTGACGGTGACCAGCCACGCCACCGCCAGCGGCGAGGCCAACCAGCTGAGCGGGATATCAAACGGGGGCGGTAGCGGGAACCTGTCCACACCGCCGATCAACGTCACTACAACGACCGCAATTGCCAGCTGAAAGGCAAGGCGATAGCGCACGGGGATCGAACGCCTGTCATCGAGCGCCCCGAGGACGGCCATAGCGACCGTCCCCGCCAACAGGATGCCGAGATCCAGACCAATACGCCTCCCGGCCGCGATGAAGACCAACATGCCTGCAGCCACGCCGGCCACAACCCCGATCCCGCCTCCGCGCGGCGTCGCAACCGCGTGAGAGCTGCGCGCATTGGGGATGTCGAGCAGCCCGATGCGCGATGCGTTGCGCGCCACCAGCCAGGCCACGGCGGCCGCAACCACAAGTGCGACAGCGGCGGCGCCCGCGTCGGCTGCGGTCACGAAGCTGCGCGTTGCGAGATCACGTCGGGGATGGCGGTCTCAAAGCTCTTCGCGGCCTTGAAGCCCAGCTCCCGCTCGATCTTCGCGGCGCTGTACATGGCGGGTCGCGAAAGCTTGGAAAGGGCAGCCGAGTCGAACGGAAGGCGCCGCCGCGTCAGCCGTTCGGCGAGGTCGCCGGCCAGCGCAGTTGATGCCAGCACCCCGCGTGGCACGTGCCATCCTGGCGGGCGCCGCCCGAGCGCCTTGAGCACGATCTCGTAGATCTCGCGCGACGAGTACGCCCGGGGCTCCGCGACGATGTAGACCTTGCCTGCAGCCTCCTTCCGCTGCGCGACCAAGATGGCGGCGTCCGCTGCGTCTTCGACGTGGACGAGGCTCCGCTTGCCTGGGTAGCGTGGCAGCGAAGGAAAGACGCCACGGTCGATCGCGTTGATCATCCGCGGCAGCTGGCCCTTGTGCCCGGGGCCGTAAACCATTGGCAACCGTAGGCATACCGTCCTCATGCCCCTCCTGCCGTTCATGTCCAGCACGAGCTGCTCGGCGCGCAGCTTCGCGCGGCCATAGGGCGTGCTCGGTGCAGTCGGCGTCGTCTCATCGAGCTCGGACGCGGATCCCTCGGGCATGACCGCGACGGTGCTGAAAAAGACGAAGGCGCTCGCTCCCGCGTCAGCAGCCGCCTGGAGCAGATAGCGGGTGCCCTCGACGGTGACGCGCATGTGCTCGACTTCTGCGTCTGGTCCCTCATCGAGCATGTGAACACGGCCGGCCAGGTGAAAGACGGCCTCCGGCCGCACAGCGTCGAGTCCGGCAATTGGGTCACGCCCGAGGTCGGCCACGATGGTGTCGGGTCCTGCTGCGCTTCGCGAGAGCCGGTAAACGCGCGTGCCCTTCGCGTCCAGGCGCCGGCACAGGACCGTGCCGATGAAGCCGTCGGCGCCAGTCACGACGCATCTCTTCACGATTGGAATTATTCCCGCATCAGCTCGCGTGCCGTACCGGAGGACGCGGCGGCACGGAGGGTGGTGGGCGGCGTTGGGTTTGAACCAACGACCTCTCGCGTGTGAGGCGAGCGCTCTCCCACTGAGCTAGCCGCCCATGGGGGGATCATTCTACCTGCGCCGCTTACGATGTCTGGTGGCAATGCCCGCGCACGATCCGACCCCTCTCCACGAACGGCACTGCGTCGCCTGCAAGCCCGGCTCGCCACACCTCACCAGGGCTGAGGTCGAGCCCTTGCTGGCCCAGTTGCAGGGGTGGTCGGTGGAGGAGGTCGAGGGCCATCTGCAGCTGTCCAAGACGCTCCGCTTCAAGGGCTTCATGCCAGGCGTGGAGCTCGTCAACCGCATCGCGCCCATCGCGGAGGCCGAGAACCACCACCCCGACCTCCTCCTGGGCTACGGATCCTTGACCGTCCACCTCTGGACGCACGCAGCCGGCGGGCTCACCGAGAACGACTTCATCCTGGCCGCCAGGCTGGACCGCCTCTAAAACCTCCGCCGGGCAGCAGGCTTTACCGCCACGACTGGCGATCGAGGGCCATGTGACGAAGTCTTAACAAGCTCTCCTTTGCTTTGTCGCCGCGTGCGTGCTAGCTTCTTCAGGCTCATGGGCTATATCGTCTGCTGGTTTCTCCATCGTCGTGAGCGAGAGGTACTGGTCCAAGGAATCCTGCCGTGGGGGATCGACGCCGTGGTCTTCTGCTGGCGCTGCGATCGCATGCGTGGCCGCGCGGTCAAGGTCCTCCACCTCAACCACCTGCGCGCTTAAGCCGCCGGCTCAGCGCTCCAGAACGACAGCGGGGTAGTAAGCCCGGAGGACGGTCCTCCGGGGAAACCGTTCGGCTGCCAGGTCGCGCAGCGCCAGGTCCACGTTCCAGCTCACCACGACTACGGCATCGCACCCGCCGAGCTGGTCCGCGCTCGTCACCACCGTGAATTCGGTCGTGTAAGCACTCAGCACCGACTCGTCAGCGTGGATGACGCAAGCGGTCTTCCCTTGCGCGTGGGTGCGCTCGACGAAAGCCGCCGCCTGGGGTAGAGCCAGCGGGTCCTCTGTGTAACCTGGGACCTGGCTGGCGACCGCAACCGCGGCCCCGAGCACGACCACTGGGGCGAGCACCTTCCAGCGTGCGATCGCGGCAGCCATCAGGTAGGCGAAGCCGGGAACCAGAAAGATGAAGAAGCGCGGGTAAAGGTAAGCGGGTTGCAGTCCGAGCCAGAGCACCACGACAGCCAGAGCGACCACCGCCGCCGACGCCCAGACCCGCGGCTCGCGGCGCAGGACCCAGAGGCCAAGGAGGGTCGCGCTCAGCCATAGGCCTACGGCCAGAAGGGCGGGCTCGCCGAGGAGGAAGAAGACGAGGTCGCGCGGGAAGGTTGGATAGAAGGCGCTCGGCGGAAAGCCGTGCTCGAGCAGCACCATCACCTGGATGTTTGCGTTGGCAGCCACACCTATCAGAGCTGCGGCGAGCCACGGGGGTGCGAGCTGAACGAGGGGCGGCATCGACCGGCGGGTCGCGATCCAGGCTATGTGCGCGGCAAGGACGATGACGGCGAATAGTTGCGCAGCGATCGCCAACCCCATCAGCACGCCATAGGCGACCAGGCGCCATCGGGTCCATCGCCCCGCGGCGAGCAAGATGGTCGCGAGCACCGCGCAAAGGGCGGCGATGCTGTAGCCGCGCAGGTCGCGACTGTTGTCCACGAAGAGCGGGTCGGTGGCGATGTAGAGGGCCGCGCTGATGCCCGCCAGCAGTCCGAACTTTCGCGACAGGATGGTCGCCATCACCCCAACGGTTCCGCCAGCCGCCAGCGCTGGGACCAGGCGGTACAGCGCCTCGCTCCGGGACCCGGTTGCCGAGTAGATGAGGTGGCTGATCAGCGACAGGAGCACGTGGTCGTTCGACGCGATGGATTTGAGTGGCATGGTGGGCATCGCGGAATGGACCGCGAAGGCGTCCAGCAACGAGGGGGTGGCGATGAAGTTGGCGAAGGTGGCGGCGGCGTCGTAGCCGAAGGAGCGGCGCGAGCCGATCATGTAGAGGGCGGTAGTGACCAGGCCCAGGATGATCCCAGCGAGGGCGGGCCGGCTTCTTGGCATGGCGGGAAGTTAATGCTTTGGACAGTCGTCCGTTGGTACCGTCCCCTCCGTCGCGCTTTGCGCGCCACCTCCCCGCGGAGCGGGGAGGACGATTGGACGTTATGTAGCGCCCCCTCCGGCGCTTTGCGCGACCTCCCCGCGCAGCGGGGAGGACATTGGTTCTACTTCGGGCAGGATCTCTTCGCCCGTGTAGGCCGATGCCTGCATTCTGAACAGGCGCGCGTAGCGGCCGTCCAGGCGCATCAGCTCGTCGTGCGTGCCTTCCTCGACCAGCTTTCCGTGCTCGAGGAACACGATCCGATCGGCCCGCCTCACGGTCGAGAAGCGGTGCGAGATGTAGACCGCCGTGCGGCCGCTGGTCAGCGTGCGCAGTCGCTCGAACAAGTCGTACTCCGCCTGCGCATCGAGCGCGGACGTAGGCTCGTCCAGCAGCAGGATCTTGGCGTCGCGCATGAAACCGCGGGCGAGAGCGACCTTCTGCCACTCCCCGCCCGACAGGTTGACGCCGGAGTCGAACCACTTGCCCAGCGCAGTGTCGTATCCCTGTGGAAGGCCCGTAATCAGCTCGTCGGCTCCGGCCTGCCGTCCGGCAATCTCGATGGCTTCGCGGTTCGCGATGTCCGGGACGCTGCCGAGGCCGATGTTCTCGGAGGCGGTCGCCTGGTAGGTGACGTAATCCTGGAACATGGCGCCGATGTGCTCTCGTAGGTCGTCGGGTTCGAAATCGCGAATGTCCACGCCGTCGATGAGGATCCGGCCCTCAGTCGGGTCGTAAAGGCGGCAGATCAGCTTGAACAACGTCGTCTTGCCGGCGCCGTTCCGGCCGACGACGGCGAGCGTCTCCCCCGCCTTCACTGTGAAGCTCAGATCGGTGAGCGCGTTTTTCTCTGCGCCCGGGTAGGCGAAGCTCACGTTGTCGAACCTGATCTCACCCTTCATCGGGACGGGGACCTTGACAGGCGCAGAGGTGACGGGCATCGACGGCTCCTTCGCCATCAGCTCGAAGAGGTTGTTCAGGTACAGGTTGTGCTCGTACATCCCCGAAAAGCCGCCGAGGATGCCCTGGATCGATCCCTGCACAGATTGCGCCGCGGCGGTGTAGAGGGTCAGATGCCCCAGGGTCAGCTTGCCGGCGATCGCCTGCAAAGCCACATACAGGTAGGTGAGCGACGTGGCGATCGTGCTGAGGTTGCCCCAGGCGAATCCAGTCATGTAACGCCGCGCGACCTGGGCGCGCTGGCTGGCGTAGAACGTGTTCGCGATCAGCCGGTAACGATCGATGAAGTACCCGCCGAGACCGAACAGCTTGACCTCTTTCGCATAGCTGTCCGTCGTGACGAGCGTGACCAGGTAGGTCATCCGGCGGAGCAGCCGCGAGCCCCAGCGCGCGATGTTGTAGCCACGCCAGCCGTACCTGGTGTCGGCCACAAAAGCTGGGATCGGCGACAACAGGGCCAGAAGCGCAAGGAGCGGGCTGACACCGATCAGCAGAGCGATCATCGTGATGAAGGTCAGCAGCGTCTGGACCAGGCCGAACGCGGTCGAGATCATCAACACCGGCCGGTTGATCGAGTCGGTCTGCGCCCGGCGCAGGAGGTCGTATGAGGCGGGATCCTCATAAAAGGAAAGGTCGAGCGACGCTGCCTTCTCCATCACCATCAGCTGTATGCGCATCGCCACCGAGTTCTGCAGAAGCTGCTGGGTGATGTTCCTGATGGTTCCCAGCAGGGCGGCGATGGCGGCCAGCGCCAGCTGCAGGACGGCGATGAGGATGATCATGTTCACGGCTGTCAAGACGGGACCGCCCACCGGGATGTTCGAATCGAGGTCGTGGAACCTGACCACGTTGGGAAGGTGTGCGCTGTTGATCAGGATGCCCCGAACCACCGCGTTGATGAGCAGCAGCGAAGTGTAGGCGGCTGCCGCCGGGATGACTCCGGCTATCGCTGTCGTCGCGAAAAGGCCCAACGTCGTCGAGGGACTTGCGTCCCAGACCAGCCGAAGAACGCGCGGCAGAGCGGCGCTGGTTCCGGTGATCGACTGCTTGAGGCTGTTCCAACGACCCCGAAGATCCTTGGGCCCTTCATCCTCTGGCGGCCCCTCGATGATCGGGTCCCCAGTCAGCCCGCTGTTCGCAGGCCCGGAGTCAGCCTTCTTCCGGCGACCCATCCACCAGAGCATCGACGGAGGACCGCCGCCGTGCGGCGGCATCATAGCCATGTCTCTGGCAGCTTACCGACCCGGCGCAGGCCGGGTCGGACCGCCCCTCGTTATCAGAAGACCTGCGGTTCGGGAGAAGACGACTGCGCCCCCGCACGCTGACCGGAACCGTGCCGGCCGCGCCCGCGACCGCGCCACCAACGTCCGATCATCACGCGCCGGTTGCCTTCCGATCGGCCGCCGCCCCCCGGGTTGAAACGCTTGGTGACCCCGCCCAGGAGGGCGCCCCAGGTGACGTACTTGCGGAACCGCTCCTCCGCCTCCTGCGCGATGCCGATGCGCTCGCCCCTGGTCTCCTCGCGGAACCTGGCGATGCGGCCGGCCGCCGCCCCCTCCTTCTCCTCCGATGAGGAGCCGGATGGGAGCCCAACCTCCGGGAGCGCTCCCAGGACGACGATCTGGTCGTCCTCGACGCTGACGTCTACTCCCGTGAACCAGCCGTCTGGGAGCCTTCCGGCAAACCAACCCTTGATCGATCCGAGCTCTTTTTCATCCATGATTACAACATTACTACGTAACAGAACTAGATGCAACAGGACGGTATGTCACCGAGGAGTACAGGGAGCCCAAATGGCGGCTGGGCATTGTCCGCAGGAGGCGGGTGCGTTCAAAACCCGCCTCGGCGGACAACCTCTCCCAGGTCGGATAGGAGAAGGGATGCGGGACCCAGGGGTTGCCTCGGTCCGCCCCGTACTCGACGACGATCAGGGCGCCGCCAGGACGCAGCATTTCGCGGACGGATTCCAGGACCGGCCTCTTGTCGCGCACGAAATGCAGCGAGTTGGCCATCACCACACCATCAAAGTCGGCCAGGCTTATCGGGCGCGTGAAGTCGGCGACCACGGTCTCGATCGCGGTGGCCGGAAACCTCCTCCCCAAGTCCTCGCGGAGCCGCCTCAGCGCGCCGGAGTCGCGGTCGATCGCCGTGATTTTCGCGCTCGGGCCGGCAACGTCCGCCAAGGCAAGGGTGAAAGCGCCTTCGCCGGCGCCGAGGTCCGCCCACTCACCACCCTTGGCTCCGATCCCATCGCGGATCAGGGCGACGAGATCAGCGTGCTGCACGGCCGGCCGCGACGAGCTCCCGGACCGTTGGCGCAACCTCGGCCGCGAACCGCTCCATGCCTGCTTCCCCCACGATGAAGGTGTCGAAGCCGTGCTCGAGCGCGAGCGAGGCCAACTCGTCGGCTGATAGTGGCCCGACATTGACGACACGGCGGATGCCCGACGGATCGCGCTCGGCTGCTGCGGCCGCTTCGTCGATGCGCTCATTGGCCGCGTCGATGTCCTGGGGCTTCAGGTAGCCGAGGGAGGGCACCCAGCCATCGGCCAAACGTCCGACAAGGGCGAGCATGCGGGGCTTGTACGCGCCGAGCCAGATGCCGATCGGGTGTGCGGGCACCGGGCCCCCATGGACGCCGGCGAGCTGATAGAACCTCCCGTCGAACCGAACGCCCCGCTCCCCGCTCCACATCAGGCGGATGACCTGGATCGCCTCCTCCAGCGCGCTCACCGATTCGCCTGGTTTTCGCACCGGCCCGCCCATCGCCTTGATCGCATCCCAGATGGCGCCGGCGCCCAGGCCGAGCTCGACACGACCGCCGCTCAACACATCGAGCGAAGCGGCAGCCTTGGCGAGCACCGCCGGCGGCCTCAGAGGGAGGTTGGCCACGTCGGGGAAGACGGTGACGTGCTTGGTGCGCATCGCGATCGCGGTGAGCAGCGTCCAGGCGTCGAAGAAACGGCGCTGGTAGGGATGGTCCTGGACGCCGATGAGGTCAAAGCCCAGGTCGTCGGCCTGGGTAGCGACCTCGAGGGCGCGAAGCGGGACCGTCGCGTCGGGAATGAGAAAGCAGCCAAAACGAATCGGGCGGCCGTAATCCATAGGGGTAGTCCCAGCTTAAGCCCGGCTCCCTCGCACTCTCCCCGAGGGGAACTCCCAGTTAACGCCCCGCTCCCTGGCCCTCTCCCCGAGGGGAACAGGGAGAGGGGATAAAAAAAAAGGCCTCGCGGCTTTGCCGCGAGGCCTTGTACCGATTTACTTTTACGCGCGCATCCTGCCGCGGCCCGCGACGGCGCGGAAGATGAACAGCAGGATCAGGGCGCCCACGAAGGCGACGATGATCTGCATGAGGATGTTGCTCACCGAGATGCCGACGAGGCTCGCGAGCCAACCGCCGACAAACGCTCCGAGGATACCGACCACGATGTCCCAAAGCAGGCCCATGCCGTGCCCGCTGAGCACCTTGCTGGCCAGGAATCCCGCGATCAAGCCGACAATGATCCATACGACAATGCTTCCTAGCTCCACGCTTAAACCTCCTTTCGGCGATGCCGGGTATTCGCTTCTGAAACGGGCGCCCGCTCGGTTCTACCCAATCCGGACGCCGTCCCAGATCGGCTCCGGCCGGGGCGTTCCCGGGCCAGGCGCGTTTGAGAAGCGTGGGCTCAGATCAGTACCACGAGCCTCCTGAGGAGCTGAGTCAGGAGGTCCGGACCTTCGCGCGGCTGGTGGCGTCCCTTCAAGAGGAGGCTGAAGCGATCGGCTGGTACGAGCAGCGCATCTCCCTGGAGCGCGACTCTCAGGCGAAGGCGATCATGCAGGACTCGCAGCAGGAAGAGTTCAAGCACTTCGCGATGGCACTCGAGTTCCTCTCGCGCCGAAAGCCCAAGTGGCACGCCGTCCTAAAAGAGGTCCTGTTCAAGAAGGGCGACATCGTCGAGCACGGTGAAGCCGGAGAGGAGGCGGAGGAGAAGGTCTGACGTCTGGTCAGGCCGAGGGCAGGTCTCCGCAGGAGATGCTCGGGAGGTACTCCGCCTCCGTCACGTCCGGCCCCTTGTGCACGTTCACATACCAGCCCGTCGAGGGCATCGAGTAGTACTCCCCGACTGTGCTCGTCGCGGTTGCGTTACCGAATGCATCGGCGATGACCTGGAGGAGCGCATAAGCGACGTTGCCCGGCTTGGCGCAGGAACCGACATGCACGTGCGAGACATGGGACGAGCTTGCGACCAGGCCCTTCAGCTGAATGGAGACGGTGAAACTGCCGGCTCCCTTGTAGACCTGCCCAGACCCGGTGACGCCACTTCCACTCATCGCTGCCATCGTGAAGACCGCCGCGGGCTTGGGAGAAGACACCGCGGAGCCGCCATTCCCACCGCATGCCATCGCCACGAGGACCAGCAGGACGGCGGCGCTCATGCGACTCAAGACAAGACTGTCCACGTCATATGGCTATACCGAGCGTGGATACGGTTATTGCATTCGACTTGCGGTAGCGGACACCATCTCCCGCACCGCATCGATCTCCGTCTGGCTGACCGTGTGCCCCATCTCGGGGTACAGCTCGAGGCTGACATCGGCACCCATGCGCTTGTAAACCGCCCCGGCTTCGAGCACGCGGTCCTTACCGATATAGGGGTCGACATCGCTGCAGCCGAGAAAGACGCGGGTCCTCTCGAAGCCTCCCGGGTAGTCGCGCGGTGTGCCTGGCGGCCCGATCAGCCCGCCGCTGAGCCCGACGACCCCACCGTAGCGACGCGCGTTGCGCGCGGCAAACTCGAGGGTGAGGCAGGCGCCCTGGGAGAAACCGAGGAGGATGATCCGGTCGGCTGGAACCGTCCTCTCGATGGCCGCCAGCAGCGAGGCCACGACCTCGAGCGCTGAGCTCAGATAGGGCTCGTTGTCCGCGAGCGGGGCGGTGAACGGGTTCGGGTACCAGGCGCCACCCGCCGCCTGCGGCGCAAGGTAGGCGAAGCCGGGGTGCATCAGCTCCGCGGCCACCGTCATGATGTCGGCGGCGCTGGCGCCGCGTCCGTGGATCAGGATCATCGCGGCGCTCGCTTTGTCCAGTGACTCGCCGGCCTGTAGAACCTTCTCACCTTGATGCGGACCGCCCACGGAGGATTTGTACTATGACGGCGCCATGACCGGGGCCTTCAACTACGCGAACCCACGCGTCATTCACTGGGGCGCGGGATCCCTGGCCCAACTCGCGCCAGAGCTCAAGAGGCTGCAGGCAAGCCGCGTCGCCCTGGTGACGACCAGGTCGTTGCTCGCCGAGGAGAAGCTGGTCGCGCGAGTTCGCGGCGCCCTGGGCGAAGCGGAAGCTCCGGCAACCGAGGTCATCAGCCAGCACACTCCGATGAAGGAGATCGAGGCCGCGGTCGAGCATGCGACGGACGCCGGCGTCGATGGCCTCGTCAGCTTCGGCGGCGGCAGTGCCATCGACGCGGCCAAGATGGTGGCCGTCAAGCTGGCGGACCGGCGAGGTCTCGCGTACCGTGGCCTACCTCACGTCGCGATCCCCACGACGCTGTCGGTGGCTGAGCTCGCCGGCGGCGCCGGCTATACGAATGACGCGGGCGACAAAGCCGGCATGCGGGACGTGCGCCTTCTGCTCGACACGGTTATCTACGACGCCCAGCTGACCCTGGCCACGCCGATGTCGCTGTGGCTGTCGACCGGGATCCGAGCGCTGGACCATGGCGTCGAAGGGTTCCTTACGGAGGGTGACCATCCTTTCTCAGACGCGATGGCGCTCGAGGGCATCAAGCGCCTCTTCGCATCGCTGCCTCGAGCCAAGGAAGCTCCGGCGGACCTCGACGTCCGCACCGAGAACCAGCTGGGAGCGTGGTTCGCATACACGCTGCCAGGCCCGACCGCCAGTGGTCTCAGCCACATGATGGGCAAGCAGATCGGGGCACGCCACAGCATCCCGCACGGCGTGACCTCCTGTCTGCTCATGCCCCACGTCATGCGCTACCTGGCGGCGAGGATGCCGGAGCGGATGGCATTGCTCGGACAGGCGACGGGATCGGGCAACGCGATCGGCGACGTGCAGCAGCTGATCGCGTCGCTCGGTCTCCCTCAACACATCGCGGACTACGGCGTGGGCGAGCCCGACCTGCGAAGGGCGAGCAGCGAGCTCGGCGGCAAGTATCCGAGCGCGGACCTTCTCGGTATCTACATGGACGCTCTTTAGAAACGCGGTGATCGCCGCCGGCGCCTTGAGTTCCCCGCCCCCACCCCCTCCCCCTCAGGCGGGGAGGGGAGCCTTGCCTTCTCGTCTTCCTCGGTTACGTCAGCCAGTCGACTGACCGAGCTAGGACACCCAGACCAGCACCAGCGCCAATAACCCAGGGCCCGATTGGATCACCGCGATCCTCCGGCTCACTGTCGCCGCTCCGTACAGGCCCGCGGCGATCACGCACAGCAGGAAGAAAGTGAGGATGGCTCGCCCGTTGACGTTCCCATAGCCGGACAGGCCCCACAGGAGCCCGGCCGCGAGGAACCCGTTGTACAGGCCCTGGTTGCCGGCAAGCACCGCTGTCGAGTCCGCGGCCTCCTGGGTCATGCGGAAAGTTCGGCGCCCGAGCGGCTTCCGCCACAGGAACATCTCGAGCACCAGGAAATAAACGTGCAGGGCGGCGACTATCAGCACGGCGACGGCGGCGGCCGCCCCGATGAGATTCAGGTCGCCCATTGCCACGACCAGTCAGTGGACCCGCGATCGGGAGCGGCGCATCGATGAGCCTGCCTTGGTCGCCGTGACCTTGAGCGCCGCAGACAGCAGCGCATCTTCGACCGCCGGCGCGGGAGCGACGGTCAGCCAGCGAAGCCCAAACCGTGTGGTGGACCCAAATCGGACGGCCCGCACGAATCCCGCCTGCTCCATCGCGCTCTCAGCCAGGCCGCTGACGGAGGCGATCCACAACCGGGTCAATCCCTCCTCTCGTCCTTGAGCGACAAGCGAAGCGACGATGGATCGAAAGACTCCCTTCCTGCGGTGCGGATCAAGCGTCACGCAGTTCCAGATGTAAGCCTCGCCCTCGATGGGCGCGATCTCCAGCTCGATCTCGCCGATCCACTCCGGCTTGGATGACAACCAGCCGTAGCCGACAAGCTCGTGGCCCAGCCAGGCGCCAAAGCATCTCGATCCCCTGGCCATGCGCGCAGGGACGAGGCCTGCCTCCCTTCCCATCGCCACGCCGGCCCAGGCGGAATCGATCTCTCGTACGGCAAATGGAAGGTGAAGCGGCGGACCCGACGAACCGAGGTCCGCCGCCCAGAGTGTGATTCGGATCAGAACGAGAAGAAGAGGTGGCGCACCTTGTGGATGACCTCCGGGTCACCACTCGCCGACCCACCGGGATAGCGGCCGAAAAACGTCAGCACCAGATCCGCTGCGGAGTCGAAGTGGAACAGAGCGTCACAACCCTCGAAGTTGCCTTTCTCGGGCTCCGAAGACCACTTGCCATCCTTGATCGTCGCGCGCCACTTGCCGCCCCAAGGACCTGCCGCCTCGATGCCATACGTGGCATCGAGACCGGCCGCGACCTTCTGGTCGACCGTGTACATCCAAAAGACGAAAGCGAACGGGAGGATCAGGCCGGCCGTCGCCTCATCGATCGTCGCCAGCTTGTTGCCCAAGCCGTACTCGATGTCGTAAGGGTGGACGCCGTAGTCCATGATCTGGAACGTGCCGTAGAAGCCGGCAGGAACGGGTCCCGCGAACGGGTGATAGACCATGAACCCGGTCCACTCCTCAGGCGTGAGGGCCTCGAGTATTCCATCGAGCTTCTGGGCGTCCTTCTTGAAGCGGTCGAGGGCTTCTTCGCGCGATAGCTTTCGAAAGTCGAGCGCGTGGTCGTTGAGAGTCTCCCCCATGACCGGCAGACCGAGCGCGGTGCCCTCCTTCCCTGCCTTGGCCGCATCCCAGTTCTTGAAGTACCCCTCCATGACGTCGATCATGTGACCGACCAGGTCGCGGGTCTCCCATCCGGTGCAGCGCGTCATGACGTTCCAGTTCTTCGGGTCCTCGACCATGCGCGTGAAATTCGCACGGTCACGGCGCATGACGCTCATGACCGTGTCCTTGCCTTCGGCCGCCATCGGATTGACCGGCGCTATGGTTGCCGTGCTCATCAGCTAATTCCCCTCCCAGAGGTCAATTGCGACCACGCTCGAGATATCGCGCATCAATGCCCCGCGCCTGTCGTCGCCGTGGTCGGTACGACGATGGGCGGTAGCGTTTCATCCAGCCTGTCGCGGCGAACCTGAAACCAGGGTGGCAGGCTCAGCTCTGAGCCAAGGGCCTCAGGCGCCTCGTCGACAGTGAAGCCAGGCCCGTCGGTGGCGATCTCGTAGAGCACGCCGCCGGGCTCCCTGAAGTAGATCGACTTGAAGTAGTAGCGATCGATCACCGGCGTCACGTTGCGGCCGACCTTGACCAGCGCCTCACGCCACGCCAGCTGGTGCGCGTTGCCGTCTGCCCGCCACGCCACGTGGTGAACGGTTCCAATCGACTCCTCACCAGCTGGGCCGTTGGGCGACTCGACGACGTCAACGGTGCCATTGGGGCCGCCGGCGCCGGTCTCGAAGCGGGTCCGATTGCCCTCTTCGCCTGCCTTCCGAAAGCCCATGGTCCGGCCGAGGAGATCGAACGTGGCCGCTCCTTCGGTGACGGTGAGGGTCACCGAGTGGAAGCCGCGAATCGCATGCTCGGCGCCGACCGGACCTTCCCGCCAGGGCGCGAAACGGTCGTCGGAAGCCCGGTCCACGAGCTCCAGCTCGATGCCATCTGGGTCTGTGATGACAATCGAGTCGGTGCCGAACCGCTTCGCTCTCGAAGCGGCAACCCCTAGCTTGTCCAGGCGGCCGCTCCAGAAGCCGAGCGAGCCCTCAGGAACGGCAAACGACACGGTGGTCACCTGGCCGCTGCCGGTTCGGCGCTCGGGCCAGGACGGCCACCCGAAGAAGGTCATCGCGCTGCCTGGAGTGCCGAGGTAGTCGCCGAAATAGATGTGGTACGTGTCAGGCACGTCCTGGTTGATGCTCTTCTTGATGAAGCGCAGCCCGAGCACGCCGACGTAGAAATCCACGCACCTCTGGACGTCACCTGTGATGGCGGTCACGTGGTGGATGCCGGGAATGGTGGCGGGCACGTTTCGTCTCCTTCAGCCGATCAAACGGAGAGCGGAACCTATGTTAGTCCCGAACCCTGGCGGGTGCTACCGGCTCGAAGACTCCTCTTCGATCCGGCTCCAGATCTCGGCGGCCAGGGGTTCGTCAAGCTCCTCCTGGAGGTGGGCGACCAGCCCGATCGCCCGCGCCATGACCGCCAGGCCCCGGCTTACCCGCCAAGGGATCTCGAGCTCGCTGGCGATGGCGCCGATGGCGCCGGTGGCGTTGACGGGCAGCTCCTTTCCATAGGCTCGCTCCGCCTCGGCGGAGATCGCCTGCATCAGCTGGACGAACCGGCCGGAGAAACCGTTCTCAGCGGCGATGGCGAAGAGCTTCGGCGTCCTTGGGTCGATCGGCTTGTGGACCGGGTGGCCGATGCCGGCGATCGGCCTCTTCTTCTCTTTATGTGCGGCGATGACCTGGCGCGCCAGCTCCTCCAGGTTGGGGCGGCCCGTGTCGGATCCCGCCAGTGCCTCCTGCAGGGTCCGCGCGGCCTCTTCGACTGAGCCCCCGAAACGGTCGCCGACGCCGAGCAACCCCGCGGCGACCGCCCCTTGAAGCGACTCCGGGGCGCCGTAATGGGTGAGGCGGGCCGCGATTGCGCTCGGGGTCATACCGTGCTCCACCAGGGTCACGGCGAGGGCGTTGAACACCGCCGATTCCTGCCGGCTGGGTAGGCGCCCCTTGAGCTCGAGGAAGGCCATGTCGCCCAGGGAGACCTTCCCGATCAGGTCCTCGACCAGATCGTGGCCGCGCACGACGATCCGATCGGCCGTGCTGCTGCCCATTTCCGAGCGCAGCCGCTTCCGCTTGCCGACAGTCATGGGCGCGTCACCGTCAGCTTTGTCTTGTAGCCACTCTCGCCGAAGGCCTCCTCGGGGATCAGCTCGACTTTGCATCGGAACGTCAGCCTCGTGTGCACGGCGTCCTCGATCTCGGCGGCAAGCGCGGCGTCGAGCCCGGTCGCGGCGGGCACCTCCACCTCTATCGGCACCGGCGGCTGCACGCTCACCTCGCTGCCGCGGCGGACGACTCGAGCACGCCCCGTCACGCGAGGCCTGAACTCACCGACCACGGCGAGAATCGCAGCCGGATATACGTTCACGCCACGCACTATGAACATGTCATCGCGCCGCGCCAGGCAGCGCATGCGAAAGCTCGTGCGTCCACAGTCGCATGACGTTCCCTCGATCCTGACGATGTCGCCGCTCAGGAAGCGAACGACCGGCATCGCTTCGCGAGTTAGGTGGGTGTAGGCGAGCTCGCCCACCGCGCCGGTTTCGATTGCCATCGGCTCCTGCGTGTCTGGATCGATCAGCTCGGGCCACACATGACCGGTGCCGCTGAAGTGCATCCCCTGCTGGCTCGGACACTCCCCGAAGAGCGAGGGTGCGATATCTCCGATCCCCATCACCTCGGTGACGGTGACGCCAAGGACGCGCTCGATGTGGTCGCGGATCGCGGGAATACCACCACCCGGCTCGCCGCCGGTCACCACGTGGATCAGGGCGCGAGAAGCTGCATTCCCGTCGGCGCTCTCGGGACGGTTGGCCAGGTACTGCGCGAACGAAGGCGTCGCCAGCAGCGTATCGACTAGACCGGCCTGCAGCGCGAAGAGAACTCTGGTCGTGTCGCCCGGAGCCACTGGCACCACACGCGTACCGATTCGCGTCAGCACGAAATGCGTGTGTCCCGCCACGAAAGGGCCGGCGCCGAAAGTCGTGAGCACGCCCGCGTGCTCGTGTATGCCTGTCGCGTAGTACGTCCGCGCACCGATGCTGGTCCAGGTCTCCATGTCGTTGAGGGTGAGCGCGATCACCGTCGGCGATCCCGTGGTGCCGCTCGTCTGATAGACCCGCTTGATGCGCTCCACGCCGACGCCGGCGTTGGTGCCGAACGGCGGGCGCTCGTCGACAGCCTCCCTCAGCTCATCTTTGGTGGAGAAGGGCAGCCTGGAGATGTCCGCGAGCCCCAATTTCGCCGTCCCGATCCCCGCCTCGCGGAACTTGCGTGAGTAGAACTCGGACCCCTTCAGCAGGTGCTGGAATTGAAGGTCCCAAGCCGCGGATGCTGCAGCGAATCTCTCGTCATCGGGAGCGGTTTCGACGGCGCGATCCCAGATCCAGTCGCGCTCGCACTGATCGCCCTTCAGACGGCCTGCTGAGGAGCGCGCTTTGTTGACGGCTGGTTGGGACGGCATGGGTCCACGACATGATGCGCCAGCGGTGAGGTCCGGGATAGGCTTGCAAATCGTGATGGCTCCTGTGGGTCGGGCCGCGATGTTGCCGACCACCGTGGTCGGCAGCTACCCGCAACCCGACTGGCTCGTCGATCGCGCGGTCCTTGGCAGCCGCCTTCCACCCCGAACACGTGCGCTCGAGATCTGGCGTCCAGCTTCTGAGTTTCTCGAGCAGGCGCAGGACGACGCGACCGTCGTCGCCATCCGTGACATGGAACGCGCAGGGATCGACATCATCACGGATGGCGAGATCAGGCGCGAGAGTTACTCAAACCGATTCGCCACCGCGCTGGAAGGCATGGACCTCGACAATCCGGGCACTGCGCTGGACCGCACCGGACACCCCAACCCCGTCCCGCGGGTAGTGGGTCCGATAAGGCGGACTCGACCCGTCGAGGTACGCGACGTCCAGTTTCTCCGCGCCAACACCGACCACTTGATCAAGGCCACGCTGCCCGGTCCTTTCACCATGTCGCAGCAGGCGCAGGACGACTACTACCACGACGAGGAGGCCCTGGCCATGGGGCTTGCGGTAGCCGTCAACGAAGAGGTGCGGGACCTGTTCAAGGCGGGCGCGGACGTCGTGCAGCTCGACGAGCCCTACCTTCAGGCCAGGTCGGAGAAGGCGCACAGGTTCGCCATCAAGGCGATCAACCGCGCGCTCGACGGAATCGAAGGCGCCACGGCGCTGCACACGTGTTTCGGCTATGCGCACATCGTCCATTCACGTCCCAACGGTTACCCGTTCCTCGAGGAGCTGGCCGACGTGAAGGTCGACATGATCTCGCTGGAGTCGGCGCAGCAGAAGGTCGACCTGTCGGTGCTTAGATCGCTTGGCAAGAAGCAGCTGATCGTCGGGGTCATTGACCTCGCGGACGACGCTCCGGTGGAGGATGTCGACACGGTCGCCGGACGCATTCGCAACGCCCTTGAGTTCGTCGAGCCCCAGCGGCTCATCCTGGCTCCGGATTGCGGGATGAAATACCTCCCGCGAGCCAAAGCGTTCGCGAAGCTGAGCGCGTTGGCCCAGGCGGCGGCGAAGGTGAGGGCGGAGCTGGTTTAGGGCTCCGCCCACCCACAGAGAACTACTTCTTTTTCTTGCAGGTGCCCACGATGTGGTCGGAGCCGTACCCGGAGTCGGGAGCACGATCCGCTTCAGCGGTGAAGTACACGCCACTGCCCAGAGCCGAGATGGATGCGTGCGTGTCGCTCCACGTCTTGGTCAGGTGCGCGCCGTCAGGCGGGCTGCCGATGAGGGCCCTTGGCAGGTGGAAAACGAAAGTCCCGAGCGCCCCTGGATGGAACTCACCGGTGAGCGCGCCAACCGGGTGGAAGTTGCCATCCCAGGTTCCGTAGTTGTATGTCGCAACAGCGTTCGCGCCCGTGCCGTTGGTGGTCGCGCGAACGTACCACCAGATCCCTCCCGTGGCCGTGCCGTACTGGAAGTAGACGGTCCACAGCCCGGAGACGATGTTCGGATTGGACGCGGTCGGCGGCGCCTGGAGGTCCTTCAGCTGGAGTGTGACGTCGATCGAGGTGCCTCCCGATTTGATCGATGTCGAAGCGAACGTGATGCGTGTCTCATCGAGGTTGTCCAGGTTCTGTCCCATGCCGCCGGGGTAGTTGTTCGGTGCGTCGGTGGTGAAGTCGAGCACCTGCGGGCCCGGGCAGACATTGCCTTGCGGCAATGGTGCCGGTGGCGGCGGCGCCACGCAGTCGTTGACCAGAGCAAGCCCTGTCTTGGCGGAAATGCCTGTGCACTGGCGCGTGTAGTACATGACCGCTGTGCCGGGCGATGCGTGGTCGTCGGCATACGCGATGTCGGCGGCGCCGTTCGTCGGATCGACATCCACCTGGAAGAAATCCAGAAGCGTCCGATCGCGGTTGCCAATCAGGTTGCAGTTCAACCCGTCGATGCACAGCTGGCTCTTGTGGATGTCGTGGTCGCTGGCCTTCGACGTGGTCCAGGTTGCACCGCCATCGATGGTTTGCGCCATGTAGGCGTTCCAGACGTTGTTGGGGTCGTCCTGCGGGTTCGGCTGCGCGCCGGTTCCCCCATGTGCTCCATAGAACACCACGTCCACAACACCCGCCGCTCCCCCTGAAGGCAGCGCCGCGGCCCACGGCATGAGCGCGGTGTTGTCGGTGCCGAAGTTGGCGATCTGAATCGGCGCTGCGGCGGGGTTCCAGCTGATGCCTGTTGCGTCGGCCTTGGTGAATATGTGGTTGCCGTCCGTCCAGAACGCGTAGACGCCGCCCGCGGAATCGACGGTGGTAACCGGGAAGATGCGGTTGTACCGCGCCCCGAGTGGGCCGTGGTAGATCTCGTAGTTGCGCCAGCTGATCGAAGGCGTGAGCGCGGGAGGCGTCGGGTCGGTGACCATCCCTATCGCTTCGTAAACGCGGTTGAAGTTGAAAGTTCCGGCTGCCCCCTGGCTCACATTGTCGGTCGGGCTGTCGGGGGTCTGGAAGATCGAGTAGAGGGTCAGCGCGTGCGTTACTGGATCGCGCCGCGCGACGATGTTCCCGAGCTCATTGCCGGCGCCGGCGCCCAGGCCCTGCCACTGGCCCTGCGGGACATCGGTGTTGTTGATGATCGGTCCGCTCTGCGTGTAAACAAACCCGCCATCCGTCGAGATGCTCAGCTCGATGTCGACCACGCTGACGTCGTGATAGGTCATGAAGATGGTGTCGAACCCGGAGGAGTTCAGCTTGGGGTCTGCTGCCATCCACATCCGGTCGTCGCCGACGACCTGCGTCGATGCCGGGTTAGGCGAGATGAAGCTGTTGCCGTCGTCGCTCGACTTGCCGGTGGTGATGTTCACCAAGTTGTCGAGGCTCGAGAACGCAACATCATCTGCGGTTGGCGTTGGGAATGTGGGCAGTGTCGCCGTTTCCTGCGGGCCGATCGCCCAGTCGCAGTCACCGCCGCCTGCGTTGTGGTCGGGCGCGCCGATGAACTTGGCCGCCGAGCCGGCGTGGTTGACCCGCATCGCATTGCATTGAGAGCCCGTCGGTCCGATCACGAACGACTCGCCTCTGCTGTTGTTGCGGAGGCTCGGCTCGGCCGCGTTCGAGCTGCCCGGGAGGAGGAGATTGGGATTGAAGGTCGCTGCCGGGGGTGGCGCCGCCGACGATTGGGCGGCAAATCCGAGGCTTATTGCGGCGAGCATCGCTGCGGTTGCCGCCACTGCCGCCGGCCGAGAGAATTTGCGTCGCACCATCATTTCCTCCCCGCATTTCTGAAGTTGAAGCAGCAGACGCCATCGATCTCCAGTGGGACTGTGTCGCTCTGGGCCGATGCGTTGTCCTCGGCCCCTTCCTGGATGGCGGCGGCGAGCGAGTAGCCACCCACCGACTCCAGGAGGCTTGTCGCTATGGGACCGCCGACATCGGCGACGTTGACGTTGATCGTCAGGGTGCAGGATCCGGTGACCGGACAGCTGATGGAGCCGGTCTCAGACTTGCCGGTGAAGGTTGGGCCCGCCCCCGGCTCGGGATACGTGAGGACGTGTGGGAAGCAGGCGGAGACCGAACAGAGGTCGATAGTCTGCTGCTGCCCTGCATAGAAGATCGGGTTGTTGAGCGCGGTGTTCTCCATCGCCGCGTAATAGATCGTGTTACCCATCTGCCAGCGTGTGACGTACTGCACATTGGTCGCGCCCGGGATCGCAGCGATGGTTGCCGCGGGATTCGCCAGGTTGGCCACCTGCATCGTCACTGTCAGCGTCTGCCGATTGGCCGATAGGCTCAGGCCGCTGGACCTCACGTCCATTCCACTCTGTCCGGCGCCACCGATGACCGGGTAGAGGGCGTCGCCCGCCGGATCGCTCAGGCCGGTAACCGGTGCGTTGGATGTTCCGACGACTTTCGTCCCGAACAGGCCCATTCCCGTTGACTGGCGAGCAACGGTGATGACGCCCGCGCCGCAGTGATCGGCCACCTGCACGCTGCACGAGTTCGGCGACTGCACGAGCTTGTTCGACGTGTCGTCGTAGACGATCTCAGCCGCCCCGCTGCTGTCGACGGTCACTACGAAGAAGTCAGCCAGGTTGCGGTTGCCCTGGCTCGCAATACAGCCCGTGCCGGCGAGACACACGTCGTCGTAGTGCATCGGGTGCGGAGTCACCTTCACAAGGGCGACACTTGGCGCGGCCCCTGTGATCGCCCCGGTCTTCGTGGTCGGAAACACGACCTGGGACATGAAGACGTTCCACGATTGGTTGTTGTGGCTGCTCGGGTCCACCTGCTTGTCCGACCCGTACCAGACGGCGTCATCGCGACCGGGACCGCCAGCTTTGATCCACGGGAACACGTTGGTCGCATCGCCCGTGGCGGTCGAGCCGTCGCTGACCTGAACTGGCGGCGTCCAAGTCGTCCATCCCGAGGCGGCGCTCGATGCGCTTACGAACACCTGGCGCTGCGCCGGATTGCTGCTGCTCACGGCCCAAACGACGTGGAGGTTGCGGGCAGTATCCATCGAGAGGACGGAGAAGAGGGTGTCGGGCGATCCGGTTGGGGTGTCGGCGATCTTGACCAGCTTGGTCAGATCCTGGCCCGAACCCGTCGCGTCGAGAAAGTGAAGTGTGCCGGTGGCATCAGGGGTGCCGATGTTGAGGTAAAGGCCAGGGGTCGAGGTCGCTGAAGTCCCGCATGTCTGGGAGTTGCAGGCCGCGGCCTGGAAGACCTTGCCTGTGACCTGGTCGATCGCGGGGTAGCCGTCCGCACCGAATGGCGAGTACGTGGCGCCGGTTCCGGGCGGGACCTCATCCCCAGTGGCGTTGGTGTAGTTCAGCCCGTCGGTGCTCATGTTCCACTGCGCACCGCCGTTTGGCCCAGGCCCGACGAGGTTGTTCCATTCGAGGTAGATGAGCGGAGTCGGGCCGCCCGCGGCGCGGTACGCGGACTGGTTGGGCGTGCCGGGCGCCGGGTCGTAGACGGCAAGCCACTGCCGGTCGGCGCCAGGGCTGCTGCCCGAGCAGCCGAGGAAGTTCTCCTGGTCGGAGGCTCCGGAGTTGGCCGGCCCGGTGACCGCCACGCGCACACATGCGAGAGCCCAGAGGTCCGCGAAATACTGCTTGCCGCTACGGTCGAACGCGATGTCGGTGTCGCCGCCGCCTGGCCCGGGCGCCGGGATGCCCATGATCGCCGAGGGCACTGTCTTTTGCGCCATGACCCTGAAGGTCTGGCCGCCGTCAACCGAGCCGAACCAGGTGCTCCGCTGCGTGCCCGTACCCGTGGGTCCGCTGTTGAAGATGCGTCCCTGAGGGTCGATCGCGATGTCCGGCTCGCCGTTGGTATGGATCGGATCGACGATCGTTGGGACGCCGAAACCGATAGAGCTCGAGGCGGCCAGCTCCACGGTCAGCGGAATCGGCACGAGAGCGACCGAGCTTGCGGTGAGAGCCGTCAGGGCATAGACGGCAAAACGAGCACGGAGCATGACCACACCCTCCTTGCACACCGGCTTCGCCGGCCGACCGAAATCGTCTCGCTGCCACGCAGCGCCGTGGCTTGATCTCAGGAAATATCACCTCGCAGGTGGACCGGGCATCCCTCAATTGCATGATTTTGCAAAAAGGACGCGCCGACGTTAATAGGGAATGATGCGGTCAGACCCTTATCAATTTGGCGTGCGCAAAAGGAATGCACCGAACATCGGAGCGGTGAACGCGATGCGCGCCCTCTCCGGCCGGTAGACAAGACCTTTCTGGATCAGGGCGCTCACCGTCGGCTGGATCTCGTTGTTCCGCTTGCCGGAGGCCTGCTGAAGCTGCTCGATGGTGGCGCTCTCGCCGAACCTCGCGATATCGCGCATCAGCAGGCGCTCGTGCGGTGAAGCCCGAACGTACCGAGCGCGGAAGAACCCGGCGTCGAGAGTGGACAGGATCCGCGGCCGCAACCGCTTGAGGTCGGGCATCGCGATGGTCTCGCCCTGCGAACCGGTCCAGAGTGAGTCGCCGTAGACCTGGATGAAGAAAGGGTAGCCGCCGGTGTCGGTCATGACCTCATCAACTACGTCACCGGCGAAGCGGCGGCCGAGCCTGGCGGCCGGGTCGACGAATGCTGCCCTGTCTTCGGGCGGCCGCAGGTTGCCCAGCTCCTGGGTCGCGAACATGCGCTCCGAGTAGCTTTTCGACCGAGACAGGTTGTCGACGACCGGGGGCAAGCCGCAGAGCATGAGCATCAGAGGAAGGCTGTGCTGCTGCACCGCCGAGGTCGCGCTCAGGAGGGCGCTCAAGGTCAGGGCGCCTGGCCGCTCGCGCACGACATGGAACTCGTCGTAGCGCAGGACGAGCCCCTTGTACTCGCTTTTCACGCAGAGCTCACAGATGTGGGTGAACGCTTCGCGGAGGTCGTCGTCCAGGCGTCGCGGGGGCTCACCACGTCTGCGCCTCGTGTCGACGCTCACCTTGAATTCGCCATACGTCACGGTCAGCGCGCCCACCAGGTCGATCGCGGCCTGCAGCATCTGGCCCGCCTTGTCCCGGAGGCGCGCCGAAAGGCTGAGGCGCCGCAGGGCCCGATTGACGTCGGTCAAAACGGCATTGGCGAACGCGTGCGGCTCTGCGTCGCTTTCGGAAAACTCGCGGTCGACGACTATCCAGCCAGACGCCTCCGCCTCAGCCTGGATGCGGTTCAGGAGCACCGTCTTGCCGACGCCGCGCAGCCCGGTGATCAACACGTTGCGAGGGTGCCGGGGATTGCGCAGGAAGCCCCGCACGGCTTCGATCTGCTCCTCGCGGTCGCCGAGGTAAGGCGGGTCGATGCCGTTTCCCGGGCGGTAAGGGCTCAAAGGCCACGCTGACGCCATTGATACCGAATGATAAGTCTCGCGGCTTATCATTCCGGCTTCGCCACTCTCCCGGGCATGTGCGAACATTTGCTCGTTGTGACGAGGTTAGCAGCCGACCTGGGTCTCAACACCGCCGAGCCGACGACGCTCGTCGTCGACCTCAACTGCGCCTTCGCCTCGATCGAGCAGCAGCACGACCCAAAGCTGCGCGGCCGGCCGCTGGCGATCGCCGCATACGCCACCGACGCCGCCACCATCGTCTCGTCGTCCAGGGAGGCGCGAGACCTAGGCATCAAGACCGGGATGCGGGTCTACGAGGCCAAGGCGATCTTTCCCCGAATCCTGGTCATGGAGCCGAATCCACCCCGATATCGGAAGGCGTCCGACCAGATGATCGACATCATGGAGCGGCACAGCCCCGACGTCCTGCGCATGTCTATAGACGAGGCGTCGATGAACCTTGCCGGGACGCCTGACCTGACGAGACTGGGCACGGAGGGCGTCGGCCGCGCGATCAAGCGGGCGATCCGCGCGGAGATCGGTGAGTGCGTCACGAGCTCGGTCGGCATCTCGACGTCGATCTGGATGGCGAAGCAGGCGTCCAACCTCGACAAGCGCGACGGGCTCGAGCGGATCGACCACACCAACCTGGTTTCGGCTTTCGCCAGGTTGAAGCTGACCGACCTGTCGGGCGTCGCGGAACCCACCGCCAATCGCCTGCGACGGGCCGGCATCAACACCCCTCTCGAGTTCCTTTACGCGACGCTGGATCATCTCCGATTGGCGGGCATGCGCGCCGATTTCGCCAACACCTGGCATCGGCGGCTGCGCGGCTTCGAGGGCGGCGCTTTTGAGGGCGTGGCTCGCAAGAGCTACAGCCACTCACACGTGCTCGCTCGCGCCACGAGCTCGCAGGGTGATCTCGAAGAGCTCTTGATGCGCCTCTCCGACATGGTCGGCCGGAGGGTGCGAGAGGGTGGCAGGCGCGGCAGCGTGGTTTCCATAGGTGTCGTCTACCGCCCCGACGTGGACCGGTTCTCCAAGCAGTCAAAGCTGGCCCACCCGGTCGCCACCGGCGACGAGATCTACAAGGCCGCGCTGAAGCTGCTGGCGGCGCGCGACCCGCGACGCGCCGTGGGGACGCTGGGCGTGGGACTCGCTGGTCTCAGCGAAGGTGACCCTGGGCAGATGGATCTCTTCTCGGACCATTCCCCACCTCGCGGCGCCCGCCTGGAGAAAGCGATCGACGCCATCCGCGATCGTTTTGGCGAAGATGCGGTGCAGCGGGCGCGGTTGCTGGGCCGAGCCCCGGTGGTCCGAGACAGGATCGCCTTCGGCAACACGGGCCACCCGGACGACAAGCCACGCTCCTAGGCGGGTCGTTCAGGCCGAGGCTCGCGCTTCCTCGTCGAGGATCGGCAGCTCCTCAAGGGGGCGTGAGCTCGGCGCATCGCTAGACTGCGCTGACGCCGGCCGGCTGCCGAAACCCGTGAGAATCGTTTCGAGGACGGGCAGCGCATGGAGCACCTGCTTCGACCGGATCAGCAGGTCCCAGAGCGGCTCGAACTTCTTCCAGCCTCCGGCGTAAGCCAGGTGTCTCAGGCGCGATCTCAACCCCGCCTTCGACGACGCCCCACGCCAGATGGCACCCCACCGGTAGAAATCCCGGTAGGCACGCCAGTAGCCGTCTTCCAGCTGCTGCGGGGTGAGGCTCTGCGGCTTGAAGACGACGTGACGGGTGTCGAACAGATCCCAGTCGTGGTGCAGCACCCGATTGTCCGCATCCATGCGGCGATACAGTGCGGTGTCCGGGTATGGCGTGAGGATGTGGTACGTCGCGGTTTCGATGCCGTTCTCGACCGCCCATTCGACAGTTCGGTCGAACACGTCGGGCCCGTCGTGATCCATGCCGAAGACAAAGCTCCCGTTGACCATCACGCCCAGGTCGTGCAACCGGCGGATCGCTTCCGAGTAGTCGCGCCCGATGTTCTGGTACTTGCGCTGGTCTTGCAGATTGGCCGAGTTGACGGTCTCAAAGCCGACGAACAGGCTGCGCAAGCCTGACCGCACAGCTTTCTCCAGGACCACCGGCTGCTCGAGCACCGACTTGACGGTCCCGGCTGCCTGCCAGAGGCGTCCCATGCCCGCCATCCCGTCGAACAAGGCCGCGGCGAAGTTCGGATTTCCAAATAGATGGTCGTCCAGGAAGTAGAGGTGCCGCCCGGGCAATCGATCGATCTCGGCGAGCGCTCGATCCACCTCCATCGTGTAGAACTGCTTGCCTCCCTGGAAGAAGGCGACTTTGTAGCAGAAGTCGCACACGTGTGGGCAGCCGCGAGAGACGACGATCGAGTTCGGCACCAGGTACAAATGCCGCTTGATCAAGTCGCGCCGGATGGGCGGAAGCGCCGCGAGCGTCCTCTCGTGCGAAACGTATCGGAAGGCTGGCGCTCCTCGCCTCAAGTCATCGAGGAATTGAGGCCAGGTGTCCTCGCCGGGTCCCATGAAGATATGGTCGGCATGCGACGCGGCTTCGTCGGGCAGCGACGTTACGTGCAGCCCGCCGAGCACGACTCTCGCTCCACGCCGGCGGTAATGGTCGGCGATCTCGTAGGACCGGCGAGCCGACGTGATGTAGACCTGGATCACGACAAGGTCGGGCTCATCGTCCAGCCTCAGCTTTTCGACGTGCTCGTCGCAGATCGTGACCTCGTCGTCGTCCCCCAGGTAGGCGGCAAGGGTGGCCAGGCCCAGCGGTGGGAAGAGCGAATATTTGATCGGCCGGAAGAACGGGCTGGTGGCTTCTGTAAGGGCCGGCAGGATCATCTTGACCCTCAAAGAGCCAGGACCTCCGCCCTACCCATGCAGCCTGAACGCGAATCCGGGGCAAGCGGTTACAGCTATCGCCCGGCAGTTCTCGGGCTGCCATCCTTACCGGCATGGGTCAGGCCCGCGGGGCAGGTCGAAGCTTCAACCAGCTGGCGGGCACGAGTCTCGACCGGCTCGCGGGCATCTCTGACGGCATTTTTGCCGTTGGCATGACCCTCCTCGTCCTGGGCCTTGCAGTGCCCGCTCTGAGCTCCTCCGAGACCAATGAAAGCGGGCTGGCTCGTGCACTGGCCGAGCTCGGCCCAAACGTTCTGATCTACACCATGAGCTTCATGACGCTCGGCATTTTCTGGGTCGGCCAGGGGACTCAGCTGAGCCAGCTGGTGCGCAGCAATCGCCACTTTGTCTGGCTGCAGCTCGCCTTCCTGTTTGCCGTGACGCTGGTTCCGTTTTCGACGGCGCTGCTGGCCCACTTTCCCGGCCTGAAGTTGGCCCTGGTCGAATACTGGCTCAATATTGTTCTGCTCGGCGCGATGCTCCTGGCCGGCCTCGAATACGGCCTGAGGGCACACTTGTTTGAGGAGACGGAGCAGCCAGACATGGCCCGCTTGATGCGCGGGCGGATCCTGATCGCTCAGTCGCTCTACGCCTTCGCCACCGCCCTCTGTCTCGTCTTTCCAACATGGGTGAGCATTGCGCTGATTGTGCTCATCCAGCTGAATTACGTGATCGCGCCTCGGATTCCGATCCTGCGCAGGTTCTAATAGATCACTCGCGCCGCTTGGGTGTCGTGTAGCGCTGGTACTGCATACGAAAGAGGTCGATCACCCTCGAGGCGTCTTCCGGGCCGGCCATCCAACAGCTGACCCATCCCGTGTCGGGTAGGACGTGGTGAGGCTCGGCCCGACCGGCGGCGATTACCTCATCGTGAATCGTGCGAGGCAGCGGCAGGTCGGCCAGGCGGTCGCCATGAACGTGGCCCATCTCCTTGCGACCGTAGCGGTACTCGGTGCCACCGAAGCGATGCGGAATCGCCTCCACTCCGGGCCAGGTAAGCACCGCTTCTCTGATCAGGTCACCGGCGCCTTTCACATTGGTGCTAACCGAACGGCGCAGTATGTTAGTCCCGGTCAGGCTCGGGGTTGGGAGATTGGTGAACATGGTCGACACAAAGGTTCGTACCGCCGCAGAGCAGATCGAACGCGCCAACGCGACCAGCGTGACTCCCGTTGTCTTCATTCACGGCCTCTGGCTGCTTCCGACCAGCTGGGAGCGCTGGGCGGCGGTCTTCGATCAAGCCGGCTACGCCTCGGTCACCCCAGGATGGCCTGATGATCCAGACACCGTCGAGGAGGCCAATGCACACCCTGAGGTCTTCGCCCGCAAGACGGTTGGACAGGTGGCCAATCACTACGCAGAGCTGGTCGGCCGGTTGAAGAGGAAGCCGGCTGTGATCGGGCACTCCTTCGGTGGTCTGCTGGCACAGATCGTCGCCGGGCGCGGCCTCTCGTCAGCCACTGTGGCGATCGACCCCGCGCCGTTCCGCGGAGTGCTGCCGCTTCCGCTGTCGGCGCTCAAGGCCGCATCGCCCGTCCTCACCAACCCCGCCAACCGCAGCAAAGCTGTCCCACTTACGTACGAGCAGTTTCGCTTCGCCTTCGCCAACGCCGTCAGCGAGAGCGAGGCGAGGGAGCTTTACAAGACGTTCGCCGTACCGGCGCCCGGCGCGCCGCTGTTCCAGGCGGCGACCGCCAACCTGAACCCGTGGACGGAGGCGCAGGTCGACAGCAAGAACCCAGAGCGGGGACCACTGCTGATCATTTCGGGCGAGAAGGACAACACGGTGCCGTGGGCGATCTCAAATGCCTCCTACAAGAAGCAGAGGCGCAACCAGGGTGTGACCGAGATCACCGAGATGCCGAACCGCGGGCATTCGCTCGTTATCGACGGCGGATGGCGCGAGGTCGCCGACACAGCGCTCGCATTCGTGAAGCGTTTCGTCTAGCTACTTCTAGGACGCCGGCCTAATGGCGCGGTACATGACGATGCCGCCGTTGGACCGCGCCGCCAGCTGGTCGTTCGGAGTGTGGCCGCTGACCTGATAGATGGGCGTTCCGGGATCCAGGAACGCAGCGTCGCCGTCTTTTAGTCGGTAGCTGGGGTCGCAGACATTGCCACTCACCTTGAACTTCACGTGGGCGTAGACGGGGCCAAGGTCGCTTTCCTGGAGGAAAGCCTGAGATTCTGGCCCTGCGACGTATTGCGTTGAGCCGACCTGGATGAAATCGACCCAATCGATCTGTGCGGTGCAGCCGGGTGGCGAGCCCGGACGCATACAGGCAGACGCAAGCAAGAGCGCCCCTAGCGCGACCACGGCTTTGGATTTCATTCCCTCACTCAACGCTAAGTCGCACCACCGGGTAACGGCGGAGCCGAGGCTGAGGTTTGGTTACCTTTCTCCTTTAGGAACACAAGGGCCCAGAGCGACTGTGGCCGCCTCGAGCATCCGCACGGCCGATTGGCACCTACCCCGACCCGAAGGTCCTTTACGCTTCCCAGGGGCGCCGGCGTAGCTCAACGGCAGAGCAGCTGTTTTGTAAACAGCAGGTTACGGGTTCGATTCCTGTCGCCGGCTCCATGTCGGGGTCGTGGCGCGGCACAATCTCCTTAGGTCGCGGGCAGCGATGGTTCAGGAGGGATCCGAGTGGACGCTCAGGAAAGGAAGGCCCTGGTCCGGCAATACCGGGACGGGCACCGCGCGGTCGTCGAGGCGCTTCGAGGCTTGAAGGACGATGAGCTCGATCGCTCGGCGAGCAACGAATGGACTCCCCGCACCATCGTTCACCACCTCGCCGACAGCGAGATGACCTCCGCCATCCGGCTGCGCCGCCTGATCGCGGAGGACGATCCTCTGATCCAGGGCTATGACGAGGCGCAGTTTGCAAGCAGGCTGACAACCGACCGGCCCATCGAGCCGTCGCTCGAAGCGATGCGGTGGGCCCGCGAATCCACGGCCCAGATCCTCGAGCGGCTCACCGACGACGACTGGCTGCGCGCCGGCACCCACAGCGAGAGCGGCCCGTACTCCGTCGAGGACTGGCTCACCATCTATGCCAACCACGGCCACGACCACGCCAAGCAGATCGAGCGCTCCCGAGGCCGGTCCTAGGATGGCGACGACTCACGCGCTGATGGAGGAGGCGCTGGCCAAGGCGGCCTCCGCCCGCAACACCGACCTCGCCGATCTCATGGAAGAGCTCCGGATACCCTCGATCAGCACCCTGCCCGAGAGCCGCGACGACTGCCTGCGCAACGCCCGCTGGCTGTGCGACCGCATGCAGGCCCTCGGAATGACTGTCGAGATCGTGGACGTCATCAAGAACGGCAACCCAGTCGTGGTCGCGGAGTGGAACGGGCAGCCCGGGAAGCCCCATCTGACCATCTACGGCCATTACGACGTCCAGCCGCCCGACCCCCTCGACGAATGGAAGTCACCCCCATTCGAACCCGAAGTTAGGCACGGACACCTCTACGCGCGAGGCTGCGCGGACAACAAGGGCAACCACATGGCGACCCTGAAAGCGGTCGAGCACCTCTTCGCCGCCGGCGGTCCGCCCGTCAACCTGCGCTTCCTGATCGAGGGCGAGGAGGAGGTCAGCGGCGAGTCGCTGGGCCGCTATCTCCGGGCCAACGGCTCGAAGCTCAAGACCGACTCGGTGCTGGTGTGGGACGGCGGCTTCGACGAGGCAGACAATCCGACGCTGGCGACTGCCCTGCGAGGCATCCTCTACGTCGAGCTGCACGCGAGCGGCGCCGCCGTCGACCTTCATTCAGGGATGTACGGCGGTGTTGCGCCGAACCCGATCAACACGCTTGCGCTCGTCATCGGCGAGCTCAAGGATCGCAATGGCCACATCACGATTCCAGGCTTCTACGACGCCGTCAAGCCGCCCACCGAAGAGGAGCTGGCGGACTGGAAGAAGAAGGACGAGCACTACGCGAAGATGATTCAGAAGATGTCGGGGGCGCCTGCTCTCGAGGGAGAGCCTGGGTTCATGGCCCTCGAGCGCACAGGCAGCCGCCCGACTCTGGACGCGAACGGCATCATCGGCGGTTTCACGGGCGAGGGCGAGAAGACTGTGATCGCGGCGCGGGCCTCGGCCAAAGTCAGCATGCGCCTGGTGCCCGACCAGGACTTCAAGACGATCCTTGCCTCACTCGAGAAGCACATCGAAGCGCTCACGACTCCAGGCGTCCGGATCAAGGTCGAGGTGCTCGGGGCTGCGCCTCCTGTCACGTGCAGCGTCGACCATGCTGCGGCGCACGCCTTGCGGGCGGCCTACAAGGAGGCGTTTGGCAGGGAGACCGCATTGGTTCGCGTCGGGGGCTCGATACCCGTGTCGGTGGACTTCCAGCAGTCGGTCGGCGCTCCGCTGATGATCAGCGGGATCCCGCAGGCCGACGATGCGGTCCACTCACCGAACGAGCATCTCTCAGTCGACAACTATCACAAGGGCATCGAGGCGGTGATCCGCTTTATCTGCAAGCTCGGCGCTTAGCCACCACCGGTGTTGAGGGCAAGCTAAGGGCGCAGCTGCTCGACCCCTGCCTCGCCGCGTGCCAAACGCCCGCGGAGCACCGCGAAATACCAGAGGGCGGCGACGGCGAGCACGATGACCACCACCAGGTCGGCGTGCCAGAAGGCCTCGGGGATCATCAGCGCCCCCAGCGCGATGAGCGTCCATACGAGGGCGGCGATCATCACCGGGCGCGCCCATACGCCAAGGTCGAACGCCTCGGGCAGCTTGTCCATGCGGTGGCGCCGCATCACATAAGCGAGCACCGTGAGGAAGTACACGATGAATGGAAGAGTCGCGGTGGCCGTGATGAGGAGCAGGAATGCATCGCCGCCCTTTCCTGTAACTGAGCTGACGTAGCCCCAGGCGACGAACACCAGGCCGAGCGACGATGCGGTGACCAGCGCCCGGATCGGAGTCTGCGTCCGCGGGTTGACCTTGCGAAGCTGCGATGAGAAGGGAAGGATGTTGTCGCGGGCAAACGAGAAAATGAGCCGGCCCGTTGCGGCGAGACCGATGACATCGAGGGCGAAGATCGCGAACGCGACGATGACTACGAAAACGTCCCTCGCGCCATCGCCCATCCAGTACTGAACGATGTCGACGAGGGGCACGGGCGAAGCGCTGATCGTTCGCAGGTCAGGGATCGCGATGGTGAATCCGATCAGCGCGACCATGCCGAGAATCGCGGAGCTCGCGACCGACCAGATGACCGCTTTCGGCACTGTGATCCGGGCGGCCACCGCCTCCTCGCCGAGGTCTGCGGCGAGCTCGAAACCGACCAGCGTGAAGATTCCCATCAGAGCCGCGAACGGCAGCGCAGCGATGATGTCGAATCCGTGCACCCCACCCGTGTCGCCGAGGAACGTGATCGGATGATTTGGCTTGATCGCCCACAGGACGAACAGGATCAGACCGAAACCGACCATGCCGGCGATTTCCGCAAAAACCGCGATGTTGTTGATGCGTGAAGCGAGGGCGATCGAGATGATGTTGATCGCGAGAACGGCGGCGAAGACGACCAGGGTGATGACCAGGTTGGTCGTCGGGTTGGATGGGTCGAGGTTGAGGATCGTGGCGATGATTGGCGCCTCGACCACGAAGTTGATCGCCGCGGCGCCCACCGCCAGGTAGCACAGGCCGACGAACCCGGTGAACCAGCCGTACGTCGTGTTGACGAGCCGAGCTCCCCATTGATAGGAGTAGCCCGCGAGCGGGATACGGGTGCCAAGCTCGGCGACGACGAGCGCGATCAGCATCTGGCCCACCGCGGCTACCGGCCACAGCCAGATCATCGCCGCGCCCAGATGTGCAAGGCCGAAGCCGTAGTTGGCGAAGAGGCCGGTGGTGATCGAGATGATCGAGAACGCGACCGCGTACAGCGAGAAGAGCTTCAGCGCACGCCGGAGCTCTTGCTTGTAGCCAAACGACTGATTGATCGCTTCGTCCGCGAGGCTCGCCTGTTCAGACACTCACGTCTCCTCCTCTCCTCGCCCCGCTAGCCGTGCTTGACGTCCCCAAGCACCCGATCGATGTATGAGTTCGAAAACATTCCGGTCGGGTCCAGGCGCCGCCGAACGGCCATGAACGGGTACCACATCGGGTAGCGGGGCCGAAGCGTTGCCGCTGTCTGGAAGTGGAGCTTTCCCCAATGCGGCCTTCCATCGTGGGCGTTCATGATCGCTTCGACCTCACGGAAGTAGGGCTCGAACTCGAACTTGTTGAAGACGTGCACGGCGATGTAGCCGGTGGGCCGGCCGTAAGCGGTGCTGAGTGAGATATCGTCCTGCGCCGCGGCGCGAACCTCGACGGGGAAGCTGATCAGGAAACCTGTGCGCTGGATCATCGCCCGGATTTCACGTACCGCCTCGACGATCTGGCCCCGCGGCAGCGCGTACTCCATCTCGGCAAAGCGCACGAGGCGTTCGTTGGCGAAGATGCGGTCGCTTCGATCGGTCATGACCTTCCGGCTCATCGTCCGGGCGGTGATCCGGGCCAGGTGAGGAATCCACGATCGCCTGAGCTGGGCCGCCCTCTGGATCAGCCCGAACGTGTGATTCTCGAGGAGGATGTCGTTGACCCAGGCGCCGAAGCCGGCCCGGCGTCCGTTGTCGGGAGCCGGATCCAGGGTGCGGTTGTTGCTGATCGCCTGCGCAACCTCGGTGTGAGGCCACCAAAAGAACTCGAAGTGGTCGTTGACGGCGCAGAGCTCGTCGAACCTGTCCAGCAGCTCCTCGACCTTATTCGGTTGCTGCACCGAGCGGATGTTGTAGGCGGGCACACAACGCAGAGTGACCGTCGACAGCACCCCGAGGGAGCCGAGACTGACCTGGACGGCTTTGAAGATTTCCGGCTCGCTGGCAGCGGAGCAGTGGAGGACCTCGCCGCTGGCGAGCACCATCGTCGCAGCGACGACCTGGCTCGAGATGTTGCGAAAGCGCTCACCGGTGCCGTGGGTCGCCGTCGAGATCGCACCGCTGATGGTCTGATAACCAACGTCGCCGATGTTCTCCATCGCAAGACCGGCGGCAGCGAGCGCCGCGCTGAGCTGGAGGATCGTGATGCCGGCCTGCACGCGCACGGTTCGAGTATCGCGATCGACCTCGAGCACCTTGTTGTAGCGGTCGAGCTTGATCAGCCGGCCCTCGGTGCAGGCGATGTCGGTGAAGGAGTGACCGCTGCCGACCACCTTCACGCGCTCGCCGCGCTCGGCTGCGGCGAGCACTATCGCGACGATCTCATCCTCGCTCGCGGGCGAATCGATCGAGAGCGGGCGGCAGCTGTAGATGCCGGCCCAGTTGGTCCATCTTGGGCGACGCTTGATCACCACCCGCGCAGGTCGACCTCCCAAGACTCGAGCACCTCGTCCCCCCGGACCACGTGCATCTGCTGGTGATACGCGACGGTCGGGTCCACGTGCGCGGGCAGGACACGAACCTGGTCGCCGATCGCCGCCGATGTCTCTGGCACGAATGTGATGTGCTCGTCGGACACGATCAAAACGGTGCTGCCGTCGGCTATGTCCGGCTTGCCGTGGTCCATGGCCAGCGCCTTGAGGCCACAGTTGGCAACGGCATAACCGTCAGTGGATGCGGAGATCACCGTCGCGAGGACGCTCAGCGCTTGTTTGAAAGGCAGGCCGAGCTTCGCGTAGGCCGTGTCCATCAGCGCGTACGAGCCAGCCTGGATCTCGTTGGCCCAGGTATTGATGTCATAGCTGCCAGTGGCGCCGGCGGAGATGATGTCGCCGCCGACCGCTGTGTGGGCCTTGACCAGCAACTCCATGGAGGCGGCCACCAGCTCCTGGCGCAGAGCTCGATCGTCCAGACCGACCGCATGGCCCTCGTAACCCATGACGCCTCGCACGGTCAGGCCGCGGCTTCGCGCCATCTCGGCCAGCTGGCCCGCGTTGTCGGGCGGACATCCACATCGTGGGAGGCCGACGTTGACGTCGATCACAACTTCTTTGACGCCGCCTTTGACCGCGGCCTCGATCGTTTGCAGCGAGTCGACCGCCAGGGTGACTCGCGCATCGAGGCGGCCGAGCCTTGTCGCGTCCAGCACCTCATTGGCGAGGAGGAGGTCATCGCCAAGCCCGGCAGCGGCCATGCCCTCGACCTCGCGGATCGTGGCGCAGGTGAATGACCGGTGACCCTTTCCCGCCTGGCGCTGCGCCAGCGCGGTGCACTTGTGAGCCTTGACATGCGGCCTCAAGCGTGCGCCGGGCAGGGCGAGAGCCATGGTGGCGAGGTTGTGCTCGAAAGCGTCGGCGTCGACGAGCAGGGCCGGGGTTACCAACTCCCCGATACGCATCGGGTCAGCCTACCTGAGCCCGGACAGCTCGTACTCAGACGCCGACAGGGCCGGACAAGCGCCCGGCCCTGCCATTGAAAGGTCTAGCTGCCGTGAACGGCGGCGATCAGGTCGGGAACGAGGTTGACCGCATTCGGAGTACCGAGCCCGGTGACCGGGTCCCAACCGGCGGTCGCGGCGTAGTTGGGGTCCTGTGGGTTCTGGAATTGGTCGTTGTTGCCGGTATTGACGTCGAAGAAATCGTTCGCATAACGGGCCGGGTTGCTGCCGATCTTGTAGAAGGCGTCGTTGAGGAAGCCCAGCGGGGCTCCGTTGACCTGGTCGGCGATGGCGGCCACTGCGGCGAATGTCGGCGACGAGACGCTGGTGCCGCCGACGACGAACCAGCTTCCTCCGTCGTAGACGAGCACGCCGGTGCGCGAGCTTGCTTCCATGCCGACGTCAGGGATTCCACGCATGTTGTTCGTGTTCGCGCCAGTGTTGCTGCCCGGAGGCAGCGTGCTCTGGTAGGCGGGCTTGCCGAACACGTGGCTGAATCCGCCGCCGGCAATCACCCAACCGATTTCGGTCACGCCTGGGTTCGACTGGCAGTTGATGGGCGGAGACACGCTGTCGGCCACCCTGGAGCCGGTGTTCGCGTTGGCGCAGAGGTAGGTCCCGCCCACTGACGTCACCAGCGGGTCCGAGCCCGGCCAGATGACGCTTGGGAAGGGAATCACGGGATTCGCATTCGGACCGCTCACAGGCGACTTCATGACGTTGGCGTTGCCGCCGTCGCCCGATGATGCGAAGACGCTCACGCCGTTAGCCTTCGCCGACTTGAAGGCGCCGCGCAGGTTCTCGAGCGCAGCGGTGCCACCGTTGAACGACTCCTCGGCCGCGCCGAAGCTCTGGCTGATGACCTGGGCCAAGCCATGGTCGATCACGTACTGCTCGGCGTTCATCATCTGCGGGAAGCCGGGCACTCCGAGCGTCTCGGCGGTCGGCGAGGTGACGAGCAGCACGTTCGCCCGAGGAGCGACCGCGTGCACCCATTCGACGTCGAGGGACACCTCGACCGACCAGGCGGATCGATCTTGCTGATGGCCGTTCCCTGTGGACTTGGCGTCGGTGCAGGCCTGGACGCAGAGGATGTTGAACGTCGGGTCTCCTGGCGCGCACGTGTAGTTGTCCTCACCACACATGTGAGGCAGGTTGAACTGGGTGCTGAAGTTGTTGAGGTCTGCCCTGATGGTCTGGCTCCCGAACGAATCGACCACGGCGACGGTGACCCCTTGGCCCTTGTTGCCCGCGTCGTGGAGCTGTTTCAGGTTGTACGCGATCGAGTACGGGCCCGGTGCCCAGCATCGGCGGCCGATCGCGTTGCAGGCGGCCTGGCTGGGAGGGGTCGGGCCTGTGTTGACCAGTTGGTAGTCAGTGGCCAGCGGTCGCGGTATCGCGGCCAGGGCAGCCGGCACAGGCGCCCACGATGTCCCGAAAGCCAGTGCGGTGGTGCCGGCGACGGCCGCCCACCGACGAACCGAAATAAGACTGCGGGTCCATTGCATACGAAATCCCCCTTGCGCAAACACCCTTCGCTTCCAGCGGCGGCTGGGACCGCCTCCGATTGTCGTTGCCGACAGAAGCCCATGTCAACTGAGGCACGGGGCCGCCCGCTGGCCGGTGGCGGGACATCGCAGTCGAGCATCGGCAGGTTCGAAGAGCCTTGTCACCGGAGTAGGGTGAGCTCCAGAGACTAAATGGACGTTGCTCTCGTACCGTTCCTCGGCTTATGGACACTGATGATGGCGGCGATGATGCTGCCGTCGGCGATGCCCATGATCCTGGTGCATCGGCGCGGGGTCGCGGGGCAGGCTCGCATCCAGACTGAGCTGAGAACCGGGATCTTCGTCGGGGCCTATGTGCTGGTCTGGGGTGCTGCCGGCATCGCGGTGTGGATCGCCGCCCGGATCAGCGATGCGCTCCTCCCGATGGGGGCCCGGCCGTTCGCAGTCGCGGCCATCTTGCTTCTCGCCGGCGCTTACCAGTTCACACCCCTGAAGTCGGCCTGCTTGCGGGTCTGCCGCAGCCCCATGGACTTCCTCCTGACCCACTGGTATCCAGGCGTGGCAGGTGAGGTCCGCCTGGGACTGGAGCACGGCCTCTACTGCCTGGCCTGTTGCTGGGCTCTGATGGCCGTGTTCGTGGGCGCGGGCGCGATGGGCCTCCTGTGGGCCGTGATCATCGCGGTGGTTGTATTCGTGGAGAAGGTTTTGCCACGGGGGGTGGCGTTCGGTCGTGTAATCGGGACCGCCCTTATCGCCGGCGCCTTGCTGGTTGCGGTACGGCCGGAGATTGCGCAGTCTCTTGCAGGCAAGATGTGAGGTTGGAGGCAGTGACATGGCAGCCGTGAAGCCGACTAACTGGATGATGAAGGGCCAGGTCGTCATCTCCTGCAACTGCGATTACGGGTGTCCCTGCAACGTGAATGGTCGCCCGACCAGCGGCAAGTGTGAGGGCGGTTGGACATGGCACGTCGAACAGGGGTCGTATGGCGACCTGCGGCTCGATGGCCTGAACATCGGCCTCTACGCGAACTGGCCCGCCGCGATCCACGAGGGAAACGGGATAGCGACCTGCTTGGTCGACGAGCGCGCCGACGAACCGCAGCGCACCGCGCTGCGCGGGCTTCTCGAGGGGAGCGGCGGCGGTCCCTGGGCGATCTTCCGCAAGACATTCAGCGAGCTGCACGGACCCCGTTACGTGCGCTACGACGTGGATGCGGAAACGCACCTGCCGCGCGTCAGGGCGGAAGGGGCGCTCGCGGTCGAGACGGAGTACATCCTCAATCCGGTCACGAAGGAGACGATCCACCCGCGCGTCGTCCTTCCTGAAGGCCTGGTCGTGAAGGAGGCGGCTCTGGTCGGCACCAAAGAGTTCACGGTGCGTGATGACCACGTGAACTACGACCATTCAGGAAGGTACGGCGCGTTCGGATTCTTTCAGTACTTCGGGCCTTAGGCCGGCTGCAGGAGACTCGGCACACCAGGTTCGATCGGCTGCGCCGCGGGCCGAAGGCGACGCCTACCTCTCGTACCAGCCCTCCAGGAAGGCCCGTCCCAGTGTGCCCTTGAACAGGTTGAACATCAGCCAGGCGGGCGTCGCTTCCCGGTCAATCTCGATCTTCTCGGCCTCAAGGGCGAGGGCCGCGAAGATGTAGCGGTGCCGCCCATGACCGGCCCCCGGCGGAAGCCTCGAGCCGGACTCGTCGCCGGCGCCGGTTGGCAACTCCGTGACGTTGCCCGGAATGTTCACCACGGCCCAGTGCCAGAAGCCAGAGACCGTAGGGGCTTCGGGATCGCACATGGTGACCACAAAGCTCTTCGTCCCTGAGGGGAAGCCGCTCCAGGAAAGTTGCGGGGAGACGTCCTGCCCCCCGGCGCCGAATATGCCGCTGACCTGCGGCATCGCCAGCTTCTCACCTTCCCGCAGGTCGCTGCTGGTGAGTGAGAAGGAGGCCGCCCGGGGCAGGTGGTCGTAGGGATTCCAGCTCATTTGGACTTCTCCTATCTTGCGCCGGGGAGGTGAATCGCCAGTCTACAGCCCAGCCGGGCGAGACCTAAGCGGAGCGGCAAGGGAGAGGAGGGGGAGAGATTTGCGTCTCGCTACTTACTGATTCCTTGAGCCGTCGGCGTCCGCTCTCGGCTTAACGCCTAGCAGCCTCCGCAAGGTGGCGACCCGGCGTTTTACCTCAGGCGGAAGCTTTTCTTCGTCGATTCGACTGGTCCGGCCCGCCACCCAGCGGGTCACCCGAAGCTGCCACCAGGTGCCTACGACTACCAGCCCCAATGGCACGGCAATGATTACCGCCCATATGAAGACAGTTCCCCAATCCACGCAATCGTGATTGTCTTCCAGCCTGGACTACCTAGACGGGATGACGGCGCAGAGCCCAATCGCACGCGAGTCGAGCGGAGAGGGAGAGATTTGAACTCTCGATGGGCCAGTGACCCATAACGGTTTTCGAGACCGTCGCCTTCAACCGGACTCGGCCACCTCTCCAGAGCCTTGCGCAGTCCGTCCATCGCGTGGGGTTGCATGGCGGTCCCGACCGGATTCGAACCGGCGTTCTCGGCCTTGACAGGGCCGCGTGTTTGGCCAGGCTACACCACGGGACCGACGGCGGCTAAGTCTACCAGCGGGTGGATCGACGCCTGGCGCTGGGGAGTGCCCTGCAAGCTCAGACGTGTCCCGATCGGGGTTGTCCTGAGCTCGGACGCCCCCATCCAGCCCCGCGGGAGGGGAGGTGACGACCTCACACCTATAATTCGTTGGCGGTGAGCGACAGCCAGCGTATGGGCGGAGGATCGCCCGACGATCTGAGGAAGCGTTTTCAGATCCTCGAGCGCGTGGCCATCTTCTTCACGCTGCCCGACAACGTCCTCCACGCCCTGGCCCGGCGCCTGGCGCCCGCCTCCGCGAGCAGGGGCTCGGTCATCGTCCACCAGGGCGATCCCGGGGACACCATGTTCGTGGTCGAATCCGGGCGCTGCGAGGTATTCGTCGAGGAGTCCCCGGGCCACACCATCACGATCGCTCTGATGGGCCCCGACGACTTCTTCGGCGAGATGGCCCTGATCTCGGAGGAGACGCGGACCGCCAGCGTGCGAGCCCTCGAGGACTGCGTGCTGCTGACTCTCGACCGCAAGACTCTCTACGAGACCCTCCCCGCCGACTCCGACGCGATCATCGAGCTCACCAAGCTGGTCGAGCAGCGCAAGGACACGCTGCCCAACCTCATCGCCAGGGCGAGGATGGTCGCGCCCGAACAAGCGGCATCGACAGTCGCCGTCTACTCACCCAAGGGTGGGTCTGGCCGCACCACGGTCGCCGTCAACCTGGCGGCAGCGCTCGGAAAGCGTTTCCCAGGCGAGGTGCTGCTGGTCGACCTCGCGCTCCCCTACAACCACGCGGCCCTCATCTCATACCTGACGCCGACCGGATGCCTGGCGGCCGCGAGCCAGGTGCCGCCCGCCAACTTCGAGGAAGCTGTGCTGGGCGCGATCCTCCATCACCCGGGCGGGATGATGCTGCTGCCGGGCGTGCTGCGCGCTGAGCAGGCTGACCTCATCACCGTCGACCTCGTCAACCGCGCGATGGGGATACTCGTAAACGCCTTCCGCTACATCGTGTTCGACCTTGGCGTCGCGTTCACCGACATCGTGATCAGCGTGCTCGACCACTCTCAGCGGGTCCTCGTCCTCGTAACGCCTGAGCTTTCTTCACTCAAGGACGTCGGCGAGCTGTTGAACATCTTTACCAACGTGCTGAACATCGTGCCCGGGCGGGTCATCCTCGCCCTCAACAACAAGGTGCCGAAGTCGGTGGTAGGCAAAGAGGACGTGATCCGTACGCTCAAACAGGAGCTTGCCGTCGAGATCGACTTCGACGGTACAAAGCCTGACGAGGCCGCGGTCAAGGGCGAGATCCTGGTCCTCACTGATCCCAAGAGCGCCATCTCCCGGGGCGCCGAGCAGCTGGCGCAGCTCATCTCCGGCCAGACGTCCGCCGAGGCCAAGGGAGCCAGGAAGGGGTTCAAGCTCGGAAAGAGCTAGAAGCTCTCGTCGGGCGGTAGTCGCCGCAGGCGCTCCACGTCCCCTCAGGCGGGCTTCGCCCGCCACCTCCCCGCGAGCGGGGAGGACAACCCGTTTAATGCCCTTTCGGAAACCATCAAGGGCCCTAGAACGACGTGCTACCATCGGAGTGTGATCGAACAAGCTGTCGTCTCACTAACCCCCGACGCGCAGTCTCACCTCAAGCAGCTCCTGGCCAAGGAAGGCAACCCGCAGCTCGCCCTCCGCATCTTTGTGAGCGGCGGCGGCTGCTCCGGGATGCAGTACGGAATGGCCTTCGACGACATGCGCCGCGCCGACGACCTGGTGGTCGATCAGGACGGCGTCCAGATCATCGTCGACGATTTCAGCGCCCCCTACATCCGAGGTTCCGAGATCGACTACGTCGACAGCCTGATGGGCGCGGGCTTCACCGTCCACAACCCGAACGCCGTCCACTCCTGCTCGTGTGGCACCTCGTTCGACACCGGCGACGACGCGGGCGAAGCCAAGGCTTGCGGCTGCGGCCACTAAACCTATAGGTCGATAAACCCAGGGCGCCGGCCTTCGGCCGGCGCCCTTATCTTTTTCCCAGGATGTTCCGCTCCAGAAGGCTGCGCGAGTCGGTCCTCCTCACCCTGGGGGTGATCACGCCCATCGGCATCCTCGCGGTCAACGTCTCGGCTTTCGTGATGACCCACCTCGCCGAGTTCCGCATCGGGATCGCGGCCCTGGCGCTTCTGAGTGGACTTGTGCTCAACGGCCTCACCGCCTGGTGGCTGCTGCGTCTCGCCAGCCGCAGCGCGGCGCCCCTGTTCCGCGAGTACAGGATGTGGGCGATCGGAGCCGCCGTGCTGATCGTGGCATTGACGGCGGCGGGCGGCGGCTACCTGACCTACCTCGGGATGCGCGATCCCGGCCACCTCCCCGACACCCTCTCGATGGTGGTAGCGACCTTCATGCTCGCTCTCCCGCTCGCGGTGACCTTCGCCGGCCGCCGGATGGCCGGGATGGGAGGGATCATCCCCGTCGACGAACCCGCTGGTAAAGAAAAGAGCCCCTCGCGACGAGGGGCTCTTCAGAAAAGAACCTAATGGTTGCCGGAAGGCCGGATTCATTCCGGCCGTCGCCCGGCGTCGCACCCGCCCCCTCCCAGCATGGCTGGGAGAGGGGGGCACGTGGGGGGATCCTGATCCCCCCGCGCCTTCTTACATCATGTCGGGGGACATGCCCCCCATGCCGCCGCCGCCCCGCTTCTCTTCGGGGATCTCGGTCACCATCGCCTCGGTGGTGAGCACCATCGCTGCAATCGACGCCGCGTTCTGAAGCGCCGAGCGTGTGACCTTGGCCGGGTCGACGATACCGGCCGCGAACATGTCGACGAACTTGTCATTGAGAGCGTCATATCCGTGGCCGGGCTTGCCCTTGCGGACTTCCTCGACGATCACGGAGCCCTCCTTGCCGGAGTTGATGCAGATCTGCTTGACCGGCTCCTCGAGCGACTTGCGGACGATGTTGACCCCGGTCAGCTGGTCGTCCTTGAGCCCGAGACCGCCGTCGAGCTTCTTCTGAGCGTTCAGCAGCACGGTGCCGCCGCCGGCGACGATGCCCTCTTCCACCGCGGCCTTGGTCGCGCTGAGCGCGTCCTCGATGCGGTGCTTCTTCTCCTTCTGCTCCACCTCGGTGGCGGCCCCGACCTTGATCACGGCGACGCCGCCGGCGAGCTTCGCGAGCCGCTCCTGCAGCTTCTCCTTGTCGAAGTCGGAGGTGGTCTCCTCGACCTGTGACTTGATCGACTTGATGCGAGCCTGGATGGCCTCGGGCTTGCCCGCGCCCTCCACGATCGTCGTGTCGTCCTTGGTCACTGTGACGCGGCGCGCCTTGCCAAGCTGCTCGACCTTGGTCTGGTCGAGCTTGAGGCCGAGGTCTTCGCTGATGACCTGGCCGCCGGTCAGGATCGCCATGTCCTCGAGCATTGCCTTGCGGCGGTCACCGAAGCCGGGCGCCTTGACGGCGACCGCGGTAAAGGTGCCGCGCAGCTTGTTGACGACGAGTGTCGCGAGGGCCTCGCCCTCGACGTCCTCGGCCACGATCAGCAGAGGCTTGCCCTGCTGGACAACCCGCTCCAGTACTGGGAGCAGGTCCTGAATGGCGGAGATCTTGCGATCGGTGATCAGGATGTACGGCTCCTCGAGCACGGCCTCCATGCGGTCAGGGTTGGTGACCATGTAAGCCGAGCTGTAGCCTCGGTCGAACTGCATGCCCTCGACCACCTCTAGCTCGGTGGTCATGGTCTGGTTGTCCTCGACAGTGATGACTCCGTCCTTGCCGACCTTGTCCATCGCGTCGGCGATCAGGCTGCCGATCTGGTCGCTCTGGCTGGAGATCGCCGCCACGTGGGCGACGTCCTCATGGCCCTTGACGGGCACGGAAAGCCTCTTGATCTCTTCGACGACGGCCTCGACGGCCTTCTCGATTCCGATCTTCAGCTGCATCGGGTTGGCGCCCGCGGTGACGTTGCGGAAACCTTCGTTGATCATCGTCTGCGCCAGCAGCGTGGCGGTCGTGGTGCCATCACCGGCCACGTCGTTGGTCTTCGTCGCCACTTCGCGCAGCAGCTGTGCGCCGGTGTTCTCCATGGGGTCCTTGAGCTCGATCTCGCGCACGATCGTCACGCCGTCGTTGGTGACGGTCGGGGCGCCGAACTTCTTCTCGAGGACCACGTTGCGGCCCTTGGGGCCGAGCGTGATGCGTACTGACGAGGCCACGATGTCGATGCCCTTCTTCAGGGCCTGTCGGGCCTCAACGTCGAATGTGACTGATTTCGCCATATGTCTTTCCCTCTTTCCTTATTTCTTCTTGCCGTTGGAGCCGACTACGGCGAGCACGTCCTTCTCAGAGACGATCAGGTACTCGATTTCGTCGAGCTTGAATTCGTTGCCGGCGTACTTCGCGTAAAGGATCTTGTCGCCGACCTTGAGCTCCATCGGCAATTTCGTGCCGTTGTCCAGGATCCTTCCGGGCCCCACTGCCTCGACCGTGCCCTCCTGGGGCTTCTCCTTGGCGGTGTCCGGAAGCAAGATCCCGCTCTTGGTCTTCTCTTCTTTCTCCGACGGCTTGATCACGACGCGGTCGCCGAGCGGTTTCAGGTTCATTTGCGCCCTCCACAGGTGATTTGGTTGGTTAGCACTCCCGGGGCCTGAGCGCTTAGCACTCAGGCGGGCCGAGTGCTAATTGTACTACCCGCCGGGATCGGGGTGTTAAACCTCGGGTGCGCTGGGAAGCTCTGTCTGGGCCTCGCGGATCAGCTCCTGCGCCTTGGCCGCCTGGTCGTCGGGCACCAGGACGCGGGCATCGGTGAAGTTGATCGCGTACGTGTAGGCGGTGTCCCCGAAGACCTCGGCGCGGATGCCGTTGGCGTCCAGCACGGCCGCCAGGAGGTCGGCGTGGAGGCGCTCCCCCTTGAATACGACTTCCCAGCCCTTAATGCTCACAGCGTTACCAGATTAGGCGCCCTCGGCCGCGGGCGTTCCGAGCGAACGCCCCTCTCCCCGCCCTCTCCCCCGGAGGGGAGAGGGTGGTCTACCACCCTAGCGATGGATCCACTGTCGTCGGTTCAACCCCATTTGCGGCGACAGCGAAATGGGCTGCTGCCGCGACCATCGCAGCGTTGTCAGTGCACAGGTCGAGTGGGGGCATCGTCAGGCGGGCCCTGCCGCCCACCACCTCGGCCGCCCGCCTTCGCAGGAGGGTGTTGGCGGCGACTCCCCCACAGATGACGACCTCGTGTATTTCGCCCCCACCCCCCGGCTTCGCCGGGTACCTCCCCATGAATGGGGAGGAGAGGGCGGCGTCCACCTTTTCCAGGAGCGACTCGACCACCGACTGCTCGAATGCCGCCGCAAGATCGGCGCGCGCGTCCGGACCCACGGCCTCGCCCAGATCGCGAAGCCGATAGAGAAGGGCGGTCTTGAGCCCGCTGAAGCTGTACTCGAGGCCCGGCAGGGATGGCCGCGGCAAGGGCTGGCGCTCGGCGTGGCCGGTCCTCGCGAGCCGGTCGAGCGCAGGTCCGCCAGGGTACCCCAGCCCCAGCATCCGCGCCGCCTTGTCGAACGCCTCGCCCGCGGCATCGTCGCGCGTACGGCCGATGACCTCGAACCGGCCGTGCTCGGGCATTAGGACAAGGTCCGAATGGGCTCCGCTCACGACGAGTCCCAGGAGTGGCGGCTCGAGGTCGGGGCGGGTGAGCATCGCGGCATAGATGTGGCCCCACAGGTGGTTGACCCCTGTCACCGGACGAGCCCACGCAGCGGACAGCCCCTCCGCCACGCCGACGCCGACCAGCAAGCAACCGGCGAGGCCCGGCCCGCGCGTGACGGCCAGGAGCTTGACGTCAGCAGGCTGCACGCCGGCGCCTTCGAGGGCAAGGTCCAGGAGATGCGGAAGGCGCTCCAGGTGGTCGCGAGCGGCGAGCTCGGGTACGACGCCGCCGAACTCCGCATGCAGGTCGACCTGCGAATGGACGACGTTGGCCAGGACGCGCCGGCCATCCGCGACCACCGCGACCGAGGTCTCGTCGCAGCTGGTCTCTATCGCCAGGGTTAGTCCCAGTGGTCGCGCCCCCATCCGGCGCTATGCGCCACCTTCCCCGCAGGCGGGGAAGACATCCGTCTAATTGCCGTCCTTCGCGAGGAGGTCGCGGCGTAGGCCCCGTACGTCGGCCTCGATCCTCTCCAGGTTGGATTCATACGCGCGGCGGAAGCGCGGCGAATGAATGGAGTCCGACCACATTACTATCGCGTCCTCGCCGTTGTCGGTGTAGTAGCCCTTGCGCCGGCCGATGACCTTGAAGCCGAACAACTCATACATGCGCATGGCGTTCTCGTTCGAGGTGCGCACCTCCAGGGTTACCCACTTCGCACCCATGTCGTAGGCCGCCTGGACAAGACCGGCGAAAAGGACGCGCCCGTGACCGCGATGTTGAAGGTCCCGACGCACGCCAATCGTGGTGACATGGGCTTCGTCATACATGCGCCACATCCCGCCGTAGCCGATGATGCTCGCGTCAAAGTCCGCGGCGACGACGCCGGGCGGTCTCTCGGCAGGTCCCTCCTGACGGAGGATGACGTAGTGGGCGCTCGAGCGCGACGCCAGCTCGCGGTAGTAGGCGTTCCTCGGCCACGGGGTCGAGAAGATCTCGCGTTCGATCTCCTGGATCGTGGCGATGTCGGCCTCTCTCATGAGCTCGAGGGCCAACTGCTGTCTTATCTGTACCATCACGCGCGCGCCGAAAAGACCTGCATGTACTCCAGCTTGAGACTACCATAGGCCACTTCCGGCGCCGACTCCAGCATGAGCGAGGCCGCGTTGCCGAAGGTTCGGAGCTCGGAGTCTGGCTGAAAATGCAGACCGGCAGCACGCAGGGCGCTCTCAGTTGTTGGCCGCAACCAACCCACGATGGGAAGGTCGCGGGGTAGATCCGCAGGCTCGGCGAGCCGAGGCGCTGCGCCGGGCGCCAGGAGATAGACGCGTCCCCTCCCCGCCTCGGCGACGGCGACTACGGCGTCGTCACTGCGCGCGGCCTGGATGTGAAGGGTTCGCAGCGTGACTATCGGCACCCGCAGGCCGATGGCAAGGCCCAGGCTGAACGAGACACCGACGCGCAAACCCGTAAACGATCCCGGGCCCACAGCCACCGCGACTTTTGTCACGGTCTGGTCGCCGGCCAACGCGCGAAACCGACCAGGAAGGTCGAAGTCCCGTCCGGACTCGTGAATCTCCTCGGCGACGACAGTACCGTCCGGACTGAGGAGCGCCAGCGCCGATCTGGCGGAGGACGTGTCGACGACGACGATCACCTTCCGAGCTCTCGTTCGACGCGCAGGCGCCGCCGATCCCCGCCGAGATGCTCGATCGACAGAAGGGTGGCTTCCGCCGCCTCCAGCCGGTCGCCCCACTCGACGACCACCGCGCCCTGGTCGAGGAGCTCGTCGAGGCCAAGATCTGCGAGCTGGCCGCCGGCTTCGACGCGGTAGAGGTCGACATGCGCCAGCTGGAGGCGGCCCGGGTACACCCGTACCAGCTGGAAGGTCGGGCTGGCGACGTGGGCGGATGATCCCGCACCGCGGGCCACGCCACGGACGAATGTCGTCTTGCCGGCACCGAGGTCGCCTTTGAGGAGAAGCAAGTCGCCCTGGCGAAGGAGACCGCCGAGACGCTCTCCTTCGGCCTCGGTCTCGGCCGGGGAGTTGGTGACTACGTCACGCAAAGTGGTCGTAGCCCGTGAGCTTCAGCTCGAGCGGCGATCCGTCGGCTGTGACGACCCGCACCTCAGGGCCGGCAGTCATAACACCGAACGGCCGAAGGCCGGCATTGAGCACCTTGTCCTCGGGGCCGACGCAAACGAGCTCGACCTCCTCCCCACTCGTCAGGGCGTCTTCGACGGTGGCACCCGGCGCCACTGGAACATCGGCCGCGCGGATGACGCTGCCCGCACCCGACGCCGCGCCGAATTTTTCCATCTCGCGCACGAGCCCATCCGACACATCGCCGCAGCAAAGCCCGGCCTCATTGAGCAATTTGCCGTCGTCCAGCTTCGGATCGAAGATCAATGACCGGCGCTCCCGAAGGGCGACAGCGCCGGCTCCCAGCGGCCCGGTTACCGCGACCACCCAGCCCGGCTGCACCTGAGCCCGAGCAATCGGAATCTGCGGCACGTCTCCGAAAACCGTGAGTGTCAGAACCGCGGGTCCTTTGATGGCGGCGGTATCGCCACCGACGATCTTCAGATCGAGGCGCGCGGCAAGGCGGTGCATTCCCCGATACATGCCGACGACCCTATCCAGCGGCCACGAGCGCGGGACTGCGAGAGACACCAGCGCGTAGCGTGGCGTGGCCCCTTTTGCGGCGAGGTCGCCAAGCGCAAGGGCGAGAGCGCGGTGCCCGACATCTTCTGCACCCATCCACTCGAAGTCAAAATGAACACCTTCGACCGCGGTATCGCAGCTGGCCACCACGTAGTCGACCGGAGATTCCTCATCGATGCTGCGCCAGACCGCAGCATCGTCCGCTCCGGCGACCACCTCATAGCCGCTGGTCGCCAGGTAAGGGAGGATCTGCCGGAGCAGCTCTGCCTCACCCAGGCCGCCGATCGTCGTCATTCCTCCAGCATCCTACGAAGGAGGCGAGTCGCCGATTCGGGGTCGGGTGCGTCGCCCACTGCCCTCACCACGCACACCCGGCGCACACCGGCGGCTGTCAGCTCCTGGATGTTCGACGCATCGATGCCGCCGATCGCGAAGACTGGTGCAGCCGGCCCCAATGCGCTTGCCACTGCGAAGACCCCGGACGGTCCGATGACCTCCTTGAGCGGTTTCAGGGGAGTCGCGAAGGCGGGGCCGCAGCCGATGTAGTCGGCGCCGGCCTCGATCGCTTCGATCGCTGCGGGCGGGCTCGACGCGGAAGCCCCAATAAGGAGGCGGTCGCCCGCGACACTGCGTGCACCCGCAACGCTCAGGTCGTCTGGCCCGAGATGGACTCCGTCGGCTTCGCTGAGCAGGGCAAGGTCGACGTGGTCGTTGACGATAAAG
>VBIU01000191.1 GCA_005880945.1 Chloroflexota bacterium
AGGTCGGCCACCACCGGCGCCGTCTCGCGCGCGCGCCCGGCCGCGGGCAAGCGCATCGCCGACGATCGGCTGTCCGCGGTGTTCGGGATCGAGCTGGAGGAGGCGCCGGTGGTGCGGGCGGCTCGTGCGGGCCGCCCCTCACGCCGGGGCAAGCGCCGGGCCTGAGGGCGCCTCGGCGAGGACCACCAGTTTCAAGCGACCGCCGGGCTCGGCTCGGCATCCCGGTCACCGGCGACGAGGTCGCATCGATCAACGTCCGCGTTGAGCGGCTGCGGCCAGCGAATGCGAGCCAGCGGTCCGCTCCACTGCATTCTTGTCCGGTCGCTGGAATCCTCAAAGCGTAACGGTCACGTCTTCATGGTCGCTGGTGCCGACGCCGACATTGAGCTGATGCTCTCCGTTTACATAGAGCTCCACCGTACAGACCGGGACGTCATCGAACTCAGCTACTCCGTCCCCGTCGGTATACGTGTCGCTGTGGGTATCAAGTATCCCAGGGAAGTTGCAGAAACCCTTCTTCCCACGGATCGGGTTGCCGTCGTCGTCAAGAACATGAACAGTGAGTGACCCGATATGCGACCTCCCGCTCCTTGAGCTCGTTTGTCTAACGCTGGCTATGAGCTGCGGCGCGCAGCGCCGTCAGCTCGATGGCCTTGTTATGCCGGCGTCGCCCCACCGACGTCCGCGATTTGGCCAAGGAAGCCCCCGGCTTCTTCGATTCGCAGCCGCATCCGGGCAACCACATCCGCTGTGGACAGTGGCGCCAGGAAAACGCGCATCGTGTACGAGTCGTGATAGGGGGCGGGCCCGCCCACTCGATACCAGGGTTCGGCCACGCCTACAGCTACCAACAGACCCCGTCGCTTCCAATGGACCAGTCTCCACTCCGGCGCCTCAGGCTCGCTCGCAAGGCGAGCGGCATAGGTCTCAAGCGTGTCCAAATCAAGTGGCTTGGAACAGCCCAACAAGCGTGCCAGCCGTCCTCGCTGTGGCTCGCCGAATACGTGCGTTTCGTCCGCATGTATAGCTTCGGTGACGGCACGGGCGCAACTAAGCCATAGCGGGTGATCCAAGACCATGTCCGGACTGTTCGACCGGTAGGTCGATAGGACCGCCGCGACAGCGGCCGTCAAGCCGACTCTGACTACTTCGCGGGGCGGCCGAGCCGCCGCCGAGTCCCCGATGATGATGCTCACCACGCGTTCGGACGTCATCGCTTCTCTCGCTCGGTATAACGTCGCGGTGAGCGGCCGGAGGGCGAGCAGCGCGAGCCTTCGGTCCGCTCCACCGCGAAGATAGACGGCCTCTTCATTTCGCCGTTCCTTGCTGGGCGGTCTGCTCGATGATGAAGACGTTGTTCGGTGGGACGTAAGCAAGCCGACCATCGGCTAACTCGAGAACGATCCATCTGTCCCAACTCTGGTAGCCATCAGAGCCACTGGACAACTGATGATCGCCTGTCATACCCACGATGCGGCAGTTCCGGTACACGAGGTTGTCGCCGGCGTAGCCTCGGATGACCAGGTCGTACCGTTTCGAGAAGTCGATCTTGTGAATTGTCTGCGGCAGCTGCTGCCCGGCTACGACGGGTGGTCGCTCCCCTCGGGAGGTCGCCGACACGTAAAGGGTGATAGCGAGGACAAAGGCGACGAAGCCGCCGAGGACGAAGAAGCCGAGATCGCGAGGTTTCAATCAATCTCCTGTCCGTCTAACGGCTCGGCGCTGAGCGGCCGGCGCTGGCGCCTGAGATGTCCGCAAGTGCGCTCACGCCGGACCGCTCAAGTGATGGAATGGACTCCTCCCGCGACTTGAACGGCATCGTGTGCCAAAGTCGCCTTGCGTCCAAGAGTCCCTTGGAAGGAGGAGCCCGATGAATTCTACGACGATCGCGGTCGACGTGGCGAAGGCCGTGTTCGAGGTGGCCGTCTCCGAGCACGCGGGCCAGGTGCGCGAGCGGCATCGATTCTCGCGGGAGCGCTTTCGCCGATACCTCGGCGAGCAGCCCCCGGCGACGATCCTGATGGAGGCGTGCGGATCGGCCCACTACTGGGGCCGCGAGGCTCAGACGCGCGGGCATCGGGTTGTGCTCCTCCCCCCGCACGCCGTGCGGCCCTACGTCGTGCGCAACAAAACCGATCGGACCGACGCCAAGGAGATGCCGTACAGCGCGCACAGCTCGGTGATCGACAGGACGTCGCGAAGATGATCGGCGATGAACTGCGTTCGCTGGTCCATGGGTGAGGCCTCCCTCCACGGCATGGGCACCTCCTTGGTGCCCGGCCAGTGTTTCGGGTGTCACCCATGTTCCTGGACTAAATTGTTACCTATGTGTCCGGACCGTACCCTATCGCCATAGCCGCCATCGTTTCTTCGGTTGCTCCACCGCCGGCGGGAGAGCGACGAGGGTGGCAACGACTTCGCCCAGAGAGAGGTCCTGGTCTGAGCATCGCTGCCAGAAGCGGTCCGGAACGAGCCGATTAAGCTGGCCCTCTATCGCGAGTGCGGCCATGTCCCAGCCGCCGTCGTCCAGACTTCGAAAGCGGGGACCGTATGCGACAGCGTTGAAACGGTCACCTGGCAAGAAGTAGGCTGTTGGCCAGCTCAACGCCATATGCAAGGCTTGTCCGATCAGAATGGCCGCATCGCGGTGGGGGCCTTCAGGCCACGTCGCGAGCGAAGCCCCGTCCCGACAGGCCTGGACTTCGCGCAACTCTTTGAAGAACGACAAGTCAGGCCCCAACCACCGGACGCCAATGAAGAATCGTCTTCGCCCACTCGTGGGTGGGAAGTGGGCCGGCCACTTCAACGTCGGATTGATGACCTATCCCCCGTGTTGTTTGGTCTCAGCAGCCTAACGATGGCGTATCAGCCGCGGCGCCCTGCGCCGCCGGCTGCATGCGCTTGTTAGACAGCACGGTAGCGCTCGCGGAAACGATTCATCACGTCTGCCAGTTCGTCCATGCTCAGACTCCAGGAACCTGCTGCCGCAATAGCTGCCTCGGCACCTACTAGGCGGACGTTGAGTCCGCTTAGACGCCGAGAGCCGCGATACTGCTTCGAAAAACTGAACACCACCATCTGCTTCGCACCGACCCGGCGCACCTCGAACGCTTCCACATCGGACCACCGGCAGAAGTGAGAGCGGAATAGTGTGCATACCGTAAAGCCGTCCGGGCCCACGCGAACATAGGTGCCGATGATCTTGAGCCGGCTGGGGCGAAACACGAGAATCTGTCCCGTCTCCATATGACTTGCTGTCTAACGATCACGCTGAGCGGCCGGGGCGAGCGCAGGCGAGCCCCGGTCCGTTCAAGCGTGATGTTCGGCGCCAGGTGATCGGACGGCTCAGCCCGCCGCCCGGGCCGCTGCCGTTGAGCGTTGTCGGCATTTGGTGACCCGCGTCCCCGCCACGGTGGTGTAGTGGGCCTCTTAGCGACTGTAACCTACAGAGCCCCGGCCGTTGCTTCGATGACTTCACAATTCTGGCGCCCCGCCGCCCCCGGGCGATTTCAATCGCCGCTGGTGCGGCGAACGCCACGCATCAGCCGCCCGCCAGACAGGCGACAAATTTGCGCATGCAAATTTGATGACTGGCTGGTGGGTCGGCTGCATGCGTTTGTTAGGCGGCGACGTTCAGGAACCGTATACGGACCGCCCCACGCTGTGCAGGTAGAACTCCGCAGTGTACGGACCCACGTGCCTGAAGCGCTCCTGCAGAATCGTGCACGCATCCTTATCCGATTTGACCGTGCGAAGATAGCGCGCGAACGTGCCATGCTCTGCGCGGATGCGCTCGAACTCCTGCGCATTCGCAACAAGGGCCGCGACCTTCTTCCGGTTCCTCAGCGCGCCCGGCCTGCGGAGCAGCGCAGCAGGAGTTGCATGCGCGAGCTTCGCAATTTCGAAATCGAGGAACGCGCTCCGGTAGCGCGGCCAGCTCCTGCGCACGCTGGCCCAGCTCAGGCCAGCCTGCAGGATGCAGAGGGACAGGACCTCGAAATACTTGTGGTCCGTGCGCGGTTTCTTGCCGGGAAGGCAGCGGCTGCGCTGCTCCTTTGCGAACGTACACTCCCAGGGCGCGCGGTGGCTCATTCGATCTTCCGGCATATGAACGATGAAGATGGCACCCTTCGCCGCCTAACGTGCCGGTGAGCGGCGCGGCCGCCGAGCTTTACAACCCCGCCGGCCATTCCCCGCGCCCGCTCTACTGGCAGGTTCGACGCCTCGTAGCTTTTCCGAAAGAACTGATTCTCCGGCACGCGACGCGCCGCGGTGGCCCGATGGCTCACGTCCGTGCGCGTGCACGCCACGCTGACGATCCGCCTGGCGACGCCGCCCTGCGTCAGCACCGCTTCTTTCGGCACCCACGGTGGTACGGGAATGGCGGCGGGTCACCCCGATAGCTGCGCTCCCTGGTCCGTCAACCCCTGCTCCGTGGGTGTTCGATGTTGCCTCACCTCTACGCTGACGGTCGCTCGACGTCTTCGATGCTCCTGACCCGTTGATGCCCTCGCGCATCAGAATTCGGTCGCCGTGCGGCGAACGCTCGCGGTCACCGGCCGGAGCGAGCAACGCGAGCCCCGGTCCGGTGCACTGCGAAGTTCGACGCCCGGTAAGACGCTCTCCAACCGATCCTTGGAGAGTCACGCGCCGCGTCGCTCGATCCAGTCCGTAGCCCTGACGGGACGGCTGGTCGCGCTGCGTCGGCGCTCGGCTCGCGCCGTCC
>VBIU01000201.1 GCA_005880945.1 Chloroflexota bacterium
CATCCTGGTCGCCGCCGGCAATATCTCGCGATGCGATACCCAGAACGACGACCGAACCGCCGATCTGCTCGATCACGTCGGTGGCACGGTGATCACGGTCGGCGACAACGCCTACGCCAGCGGCTCGCTGACCGAGTTCCAGAACTGCTACGCGCCCACGTGGGGACGCTCGCTGCCGCGCACGCTGCCGGTTCCTGGGGACAAGGATTACCAGACGTCAGGCGCATCCGGTTACTTCTCGTATTTCGGTGCCGCCGCGGGGCAGTCGGGGAAGGGCTACTACAGCTATGATCTCGGTACCTGGCACGTCATCGCGCTGAACAGCAGCGTCTCCACGTCCGCGGGGTCGGCGCAGGAAGTGTGGCTCAAGTCCGATCTTGCGGCGACGAACAAGCGGTGCATCGTGGCGTACTTCCACTACCCGCTCTTTTCGTCGCAGAACGGGTCACAGGTCTGGGGCACCGTGCAGCCCTTGTGGAACGATCTCTACGCCGCCCGGGCGGACGTCGTTCTGGGTGCGCACTTTCAGTTCTATGAGCGCTTCGCGCAGCAAACCCCGGCAGGCGTCCGAGACTCCCTGGGTGGCATCCGCGAGTTCGTCGTGGGTACGGGCGGGCAAAGCTGGAGCTCATTCGGCACGCCGTATCCGACGAGCCAGGTGCGCTCGACGCAAACGTGGGGGGTGCTGAAGGTCACCCTGAACTCCGCCAGCTATGACTGGCAATTCATTCCCATCCAGGGCCAAACGTTTACCGATGCCGGCAGCACCGCCTGTCATACGAAGGGAGCGGTTGCGTCCGTCATTGTGAGTCCCAGCTCGGCTTCTCCTTCGCCGGGTGGCACCGTGCAGCTCACCGCCACGCCGCAGGATGCCGGCGACAATCCGCTGCTCGATCGCGTGGTGACGTGGTCCAGCTCCAACACATCGATCGCGACCGTGTCCGCGAACGGGCTCGTGACGGCGGTGGCCTCGGGCCCGGCGACGATCACGGCGCGCAGCGAGAACAAGAGCGGCACGGCGGCGATCACGGTGAATGCCGCGCCGGTCGCGACCGTGACCGTGAGCCCGACCCCGGCGACGATCGTTGCAGGCTATACGCAGCAGCTCACCGCGAGCCTGTACGACGCAAACGGCAACCTGTTGAGCGGACGGATCGTGACATGGTCGAGCGACAACCCGGCCGTGGCCACCGTCTCAAACGCCGGCCTCGTGACCGCGGTCGCGGCGGGCGCGGCGAATATCACAGCCACGAGTGAAGGAAAGGGCGGCAGCGCCGCCATCACAGTGAATCCCGCGCCGGTGGCGTCGGTCAGCGTGAGCCCCACCGCCGCGACCGTGGGGGTTGGCGCGACGCAGCAGATCACGGCGACGCTCCACGACGCGCTGGGCAATGTCCTGACGGGCCGGGTCATCACGTGGTCTACGGACGCGGCCGGTGTGGCAACGGTCGACGCCAACGGGCTCGTGACCGCAGTGGCGGCCGGCTCGGCGAACGTGACGGCCACGAGTGAAGGCAAGAGCGCCACCGCCGCCGTTACGGTCACGATCCCCGTCGCGTCGCTGACCGTGAGCCCCACCGCTGCGACAATCGTGGTCGGTGGGACCCAGCAGCTCACGGCGACGCCGCTCGATGCCAACGGCAATCCGCTCTCCGGCCGCACGATTACCTGGTCGAGCGACGCACCCAGCGTCGCCACGGTGAATGCGAACGGGCTCGTCCCAGCGGTGGGCGTCGGCTCGGCGAACATCACGGCGACGAGCGAGGGGAAGAGCGCCGCCGCCGCCATCACGGTGAATCCGGTGCCCGTCGCCTCCGTGAGCGTGAGCCCCGCGACGGCATCGATGTACGCCGGTGCAACGCAGCAACTCACCGCGACGCTGCTCGATGCCAACGGGAACCCGCTCTCCGGCCGAACGATCACCTGGTCAAGCGACGCACCGGGCGTGGCGACCGTGAATGGCAGCGGGCTCGTCACCGCTGAGGCGGCCGGGACGGCGAGCATCACGGCGACGAGCGAAGGCAAGAGCGGGAGTGCAGCGATTACCGTCATCGTACCGGTCGCGTCTGTGAGTTTGAGCCCCACCAGCGCGACGATTCTGGTCGGCGGGACGCAGCAATTTACGGCTACGCCGCTCGACGCCAATGGCAATCCGCTCTCCGGACGGGCGATCATCTGGTCCACGGACGCCGCCAGCGTGGCGACCGTGAATGCGAGCGGCCTCGTCACGGCGGCGGGCGTCGGCTCGGCGAGTATCACGGCAACGAGTGAGGGGAAGAGCGCCAGCGCTGCGATCATGGTGAATCCGGTGCCCGTTGCGTCGGTGAGCGTGAGCCCCGCGTCCGCCTCGGTGTTCATCGGTACGACACAGCAGCTCACCGCCACGCCGCTCGATGCCAGCGGCAATCCGCTCTCTGGGAGGGCGATCACGTGGTCAACGGATGCTCCCGGCGTCGCGACGGTGAACGGCAGCGGGCTTGTCACGGGTGTGGCGACGGGCTTGGCGAATATCACGGCGACGAGCGAGGGGAAGAGCGGCAGCTCCGCAATCACGGTGCCCGCGGCGGCGCCGCCGGTCACGCTCGTCGGAGCGGGAAATATCGCGAACTGCAATACGCAGAATGATGACGCGACCGCCGCGCTGATCGAGAACATCCCCGGGACCGTCTACACGACGGGTGACAACATCTACGGCGACGGTTCGCTGACCGATTTCCAGAACTGCTACGGACCCTCCTGGGGCCGTTACAAGGGGCGCACGCGGCCGGCATCGGGCCATAAGGACTACCAACAACCGGGAGCGGCGGGCTACTGGCAGTACTTCGGCGCCGTGGCCGGCGATTCCGGCAAGTACTACTACAGCTACGACGTCGGCGCCTGGCACGTGGTGGTGCTGAACAGCCAGATCGATATGAGCGTGGGATCGGCTCAGGAGCTGTGGCTCAAGGCCGATCTCGCTGCCACCGCCAAGCCCTGCACGGTGGCGATCTGGGATCAGCCGCGCTTCAGCTCAACTGGTACGAGCGTGCGCTCGGCCGTGAAGCCGTTGTGGGACGATCTCTACGCCGCGGGAGCGGAGCTGGTTCTGAACGCGCACTATCGCGTGTATGAGCGGTTCGCGCCGCAGACGCCCGCGGGCGTGGCGGACGCGACGAACGGGATCCGACAGTTCACCGTGGGGACCGGCGGATCGACCATCGATACGTTCGGGACCCCGATCGCGAACAGCGAAGTCCGGGCGACGAACCTCTTCGGCGTCTTGAAGCTGACCCTGGCGGACGGGAGCTACAGCTGGCAGTTCATCCCCATCGCGGGCCAAACGTTCACTGATTCGGGTAGCGGCAGCTGCCACTAGGACGGGCATGATGCGTTCTGCGGTCTGGAGCGCTCTGGCG
>VBIU01000071.1 GCA_005880945.1 Chloroflexota bacterium
CTGCAAATACCAGTTGGATCACAAATGGCAGGTCACCGGCGTCGACTTCGTGCCGCGCGCCCTGCGAACCGCACAAGGAAAAGCGCCTGGAGCGAGGCTGATCGCCGGCGACGTCACCAGGCTTTCAGAGCTGGGCGTCTCGGGTCCATTCGACCTGATGCTGGACATCGGCTGCTTCCACTCCATCCCGGAGGCACGGCGCGACGCCTACGTCCGCGAAGCGACGAGGGTCGCCGCGCCCGGCGCGACCTTTCTGCTCTTCGCTTTCGGCGAGAAGGGGCCGGGCGGGATCATTGCGTCGGAAGAGGACGTCCGGCGGCGATTCGGCGGCGCATTCGTGATCGCGGAGGTCAGGCCCGGCGCGCCATGGCGAAAACAAACCTGGTACCGGCTGATCCGAAAGAGGGCTTAGGCCTCAGGCGCCGACGAGGCGGATCGTCCAGAGGTCCGACGCCAGCCCCGGCTGGACGAGATACGTGTACGGCATCGTGAAGTAACCGGCGATGCCCCACGCCGAGCCCCACGAGTTGCGCGCCAGGAACGTCTGGTTCGCATCGTCATAGCCCACCGCCAGCACAGCGTGGCCGCCGACGGCCCGCTCAGTGGGTCCCGGCATCGGGGCATGTCCCGTCTGCGCCACCGACGGCGACTCGAAGCTCTCGTACACGGTGAACCCGAAGATGAACGGGTACCCGGTGGCAAGGCATCCGCGCATCTGGTTGAGGTCCTGGATCAGGCTCTGGTACGAGACCGCCCGATCCATCGTCGCGTCCTTGTACGCCTCGGCGGAAGGCTTTTCGGCGAACTTTGTGATGTCGTACGGCCACTCGGGCTCTGGGCAGGCGCCCTGGCTGGCCACCGACTTGATGCCATCGCGGATCATCGCCCCGCTGTCGGAGCGGACGGTCCCTTCGATTACCCGCTCGTTGTAGTAGATGAAGAGCCGCGAGGGGACGAAGTCCGCGAGGCTCTGCTTCAAGCGATCGAACTCGATGGCGCCGCCGATTGCGTTAGCGGTGCAGCTGCCGAGCATGCCCTGGTCGTACACCGGCGGACACTGCGTCCGAAGATCCGTATACGCCGGGAGCGCACCCAGGATTGCCGGTGGTGCGGCGTAAAGGTGGTCGCGGTCGTCGGGCAGGTCGGGAATCCACCCGTATCGCGCGATCTTCCTCGGCTCAGTCATTGACGCGCGTTCACAGATACGCCCAGTTGTTGATGCTGGGCGACTGGCCGATGTAGGCGTCGACGCCGTCAGGCAGCTTGTGCCCCTCCAGGACGATCGCGGTCGCCCTCGTGTGCCCTTCGAGAAGGCTGATCTTGCCATCGGGCAGGCGCAGACAGATCAGCTCCGCGAGCGTTGGCGTGGGGTCGGCGTGGCAGATGGCGCGAGCCAGGGAGAGGATGTGCATGTTCGTGCCATCTCCCGCAAACACGCGCGCCGCGTTGGACGCACCCTCGGCGACGGTGCGCGTGGCCGGAGCGAGGTTGGTCCATGTCGCGTTTCGGTTTGAGTAGAGCATCGCGGCCACATCTGCGATGGATGCGTGGGCTCGACGCCATGTGATGTCGTCTTCCAGCCCGGCGAAGATCAGTGCGCCACGTCCGAAGCCATGAGCCGAGGCGATGATCCGGCGCCGCTCGGCGTTGTGCACCCCGCTGTCCAGGTCCCCATTGCGCGCCAGGGCCAGGGCGCGGGCGAGATGCGAGGGCTTGGGCGGGTCCCCGATGAGGTAGGTCTGAAACGGCGGCGACTCGATCTCGGCCACGAGCCAGGCAAGGATCACCTGGTCGTCGGAGGCCGCCCCGAGATCTTCCATCGCGCAGGAAAGCCTAACGCGCGTCCTGCTCATCGGGGCGAGCGGCCGCGGACAGGTCGACCCCTAAACTATTCGGTCTGATGTCCGCCGCGCACAAGTGGGTGTATCAGTTCCGAGAGGGGTCCGCGAAGATGCGCGACCTCCTCGGCGGGAAGGGCGCCGGCGCCGCGGAGATGACGCGGGCGGGAATGCCGGTCCCGCCAGGCTTCACGATCACCACCGAAGCCTGCCGCGCCTACCTCGCAGGCGGCGGCAAGTTCCCCACCGGCCTCTGGGAGCAGGCGACCGCCGCCCTGAAGACGCTCGAGCGGAAGACCGGCAAGAAGTTCGGCGATCCGAACAACCCGCTCCTGGTGAGCGTGCGGTCGGGCGCGAAGTTCTCGATGCCCGGGATGATGGACACCGTCCTCAACCTGGGCCTGAACGAGGAAACGACCAAAGGCCTCACCAAGCTCACCAAAGACGAGCGTTTCGCCCTCGATGCGCGACGCCGCTTCATCCAGATGTTCGGCAAGACAGTTATGGGGATCGACGGCGACAAGTTCGAGCATGCCCTCCGGGAGGCTCGGAAGAAGGCCGGCGTCAAGACAGACCCCGAGCTCAAGCCCGAGCACCTGCGCCCGCTCGTGAAGCGGTTCCTCGACATATATAAGGACGCGACCCGCCACGAGTTTCCGTCCGACCCCGCGATCCAGCTGCGGGCGGCGATCGAGGCCGTGTTCAAGTCGTGGAACACCGACCGCGCCAAGACGTACCGGCGCCTGGAGCGGATCCCAGACGACCTGGGGACCGCGGTCAACGTCCAGTTGATGGTGTTCGGCAACATGGGCCGGACGTCGGGCACCGGCGTCGCGTTCACCCGCAACCCGATCACCGGTAAGAAGGAGCTCTACGGCGATTACCTCGCCAATGCGCAGGGCGAGGACGTCGTGGCGGGCGTGCGCGACACGGAGCCGATCGCCGCCTTGAAGCGCCGCCTCCCGAAGGTCTACGCCGAGTTCGAGGGCTACGCCAGAAAGCTGGAGAAGCACTACCGGGACGTGCAGGACCTCGAGTTCACCATCGAACGTGGAACTCTCTACATGCTGCAGACACGCTCCGCCAAGCGCACCGGCGAGGCGGCGGTGAACATCGCGGTCGACATGGTAGGCGAGCGGTTGATCACCAAGAGGGACGCCGTCGCCCGCATCGAGCCCCGACAGCTCGAGCAGCTGCTCTTCCCGCGGGTCGACCCCAGCGCCAAGGTCTCCGCGCTCGCGAAGGGCGTCCCCGCCTCACCTGGCGCCGCGTCGGGCGGCGCCGTCTTCGACGCGGACACGGCAGTGGAGTGGGGCAAGAAGGGCAAGGCCGTGATCCTCGTCCGCGTCGAGACCAACCCCAACGACGTGCACGGCATGGTCGAGGCCAAGGGCATCCTCACGCAGACCGGCGGCACCGCCAGCCACGCGGCCCTGGTCGCGCGCGGCATGGGCAGGCCCTGCGTGGTCGGCGCCAGCGCCATCGATGTCGACGTCCGCAAGCGCATGTTCTCCGCGAACGGCACGACGATCAAAGAGGGCGAGGAGATCACGATCGACGGCACCACCGGCGAGGTCTATGTCGGCAAGGTGCCCACGATCGAGGCCCGCTCGCTCAACGAGCACCGAGCCGCCAGCGCGATCCTGCGCTGGGCCGACGAGTTCCGCCGGCTGGAGGTCTGGGCCAACGCCGACTACCCGCGCGACGCGGTCAAGGCACGAGAGAACGGAGCCCAGGGCGTCGGACTATGCCGCACCGAGCACATGTTCATGGAGCAGGACAGGCTCCCGATCGTGCAGGCGATGATCATGGCCACCACGACGGAGGACCGCGAGAAGCAGCTCGCGCTGCTGCTGCCGATTCAGCGCGGCGACTTCGAAGGGATCTTCAAAGCGATGGCCGGGCTGCCGGTGATCATCCGGCTCATCGACCCGCCGCTGCACGAGTTCCTGCCCAGCCTCGAGGAGCTGATCCGCGAGACGACGCAGCTCAAGGAAACGGGCAAGAACGCTGCGCGCCTGAAGAGGCTCGAGAAGATCATGGCCCGCGTCGAGGAGCTGCACGAGGCGAACCCGATGCTCGGCCTGCGCGGAGTGCGACTCTCGATCCTGTTCCCGGAGATCACTCGCATGCAGGTGCGGGCGATCATGGAAGCGGCGTGCGACCTGCGCAAGCGAAAGGTCGACGCGAGGCCCGAGATCATGATCCCGCTGGCTGGGACGCTCGCCGAGCTGCACGCTGTGCACCAGGAGCTCAAGCCCGTGGTGGAACAGGTCCAGAAGGAGAAGGGCCAGAGGGTGCCCTACAAGTTCGGCACCATGATCGAGATCCCGCGAGCGGCGCTCACTGCGGGCGAGATCGCGACCGAGGCGGAGTTCTTTTCGTTCGGCACCAACGACCTCACGCAAACGACGTTCGGCTACTCGCGCGACGACGCGGAACGACATTTCATCGTGCGGTACCTCGAGCGCAAGATCCTGCCTCGCAATCCATTCGAGACGATCGACGAGAACGGCGTCGGCCGGCTGATGGCGATCGCCGTCACGGAAGGGCGCAAGACGCGGCCGAAGATGGAGATCGGCATCTGCGGAGAGCACGGCGGCGACCCGGACTCGATCCACCTGTGCCACAAGCTCGGCTTGAACTACGTGTCGTGCAGCCCATTCCGGGTGCCCGTCGCGCGCCTGGCGGCCGCTCAGGCGGCGATCGGCGATACGACAAGCACGCAGTAGATGCCGACGACGCTGACGGCCTCAGGGCTGGCGGGCTTCCGGGATCGCTTCAGCGGTCAGCTGATCGGTCCGGACGATCCTGATTACGACCGCGCTCGCATTGTCTGGAACGCAATGGCCGACCGCCGTCCCGCTGTCGTCGCGCGCTGCGAGGGGGTGGATGACGTCGTCGCCGCGGTCCGCTTCGCTCGTGAGCAGGATCTCGTCGTCGCGGTGCGGGGCGGCGGACACAGCGTCGCCGGGTTCTCGACATGTGATGCCGGCATCGTCATCGACCTATCGCGCATGCGAGGGGTCAGTGTCGATCCCGGAGGCCGCATCGCTCGAGTCGACGGTGGCGCCCACTTATCCCAGCTCGACCAGAGCGCGCAGGCCCATGGGCTCGTTTGCCCTGTTGGTGTCGTCGGACACACTGGCGTCGCCGGCCTCACTCTCGGCGGCGGCATGGGACGCCTCCAGAGAAAGTTCGGACTGACCATCGACAACCTCCTGTCGGTCGACCTCGTCACCGCTGACGGGAGCCAGATGCGCGCCGGCGCGGACGAGAACCCAGATCTGTTCTGGGGGATCCGCGGCGCCGGCGCCAACTTCGGCGTCGTCACATCTTTCGAATTTCGCCTTCACGCGCTTGACCCGACCATAACTGTGGGTTGGATCGCGCTCCCCATCGAGCGAAGCCGCGAGGTCGCGGCTTTCGTCCGCGAGTTCTCCGCCGGCGCCTCGGATGACGTCCGGCTGGCGATCAGCTTTGGTATCGCCACCGACCCGCCATTTTCTGCGGAACACGTGGGCAAACACGTGGTCTTCGTCGGGGCGACGCACACCGGCTCGGCCGAAGACGCGGCAAGAGACCTCAGGCCGCTGCGTGAAGAGATGAACCCACTGGTGGATACGATCGCGCCCCAGTCGTACCTGGCCGTGCAAGGGCAGCAGGACGAGTCGATGGCCTGGGGCAAGCGCTTCTACATGAAGAGTGGGTTCGTCGATGAGCTGGGTGGCGACTGCATCGAGGCTTGTGCGGCGCTCGCGTCAGATGTGCCGGCGGGAGGCGAGTGCAGCATCACGTTCTGGGAGCAAGGCGGGGCCTTCGGCCGTGTGCCGGAGGATGCGATGGCCTTCACGGGGCGCGCGGCGCACTGGTGGGTGGGCTTTGAAGCAATGTGGGAGGGCCATCCCCTCGATGAGTCTCACAAGGCATGGGCTCGAAATGCGATTGCGTCCGTCAAGCCGTTCACGAGCATGGGCCAATACGTGAACGATGCAGTGGAGTCGGATGTCGGATCGGTGCGGGCCATATACGGCGACGCGAAATACGAGCGGCTGGTCGAGCTAAAGCGCTCTTACGACCCCGACAACGTGTTCAGGCTGAACCAAAACATCCGCCCATAGCGCGGCACAATAGTCAGCGAATGCCCACCGTTGCGTCCGATGACGCCTTCGCCGAGGTCAAGGCGAAGGTCGACCTGGTCAAGGTCGTGCAGGAGCACGTCCGCCTGACCAAGCGCAACAAGGACCTCTGGGGCCTCTGCCCCTTCCACCAGGAGGACAGCCCCAGCTTCAAGGTCAACCCCCAGATGCAGTCCTGGTACTGCTTCGGATGCGAGCGCTCGGGCGACGTCTTCACGTTCGTGGAGCTGATCGAGAAGACGGACAAGCGCGGCGCCCTTCAGATGCTCGCCGAGCGGGCTGGGGTGGAGCTCAAGAAGCTGAGCCCCGAGCAGAAGGAGCGTTCCGACTCGCGCCGCCGCCTGCTCGCGATGCTCAAGCTGGCAGCCCAGTACTACGAGTACGTGCTGTGGTCGACGCCCGCCGGCGAGGTCGGCCGGCGCCTCCTTGCTGCCCGCGACGTGGGGGAGGAGACCGCACGCCGCTTCCAGCTCGGCTACGCACCGGCCGGCCGCGGCTTTGCCGAGTACCTCCGCGCCAAGAAGCGCTCGCTGACGGACGCGCAGGAGGCGGGCCTCATCCGCCGCGATGGCAGCGACTTCTTCGCGCAGCGGCTTGTCATACCGATCCGCGACGAGCGCGGCCAGCCGCTCGCGTTCACGGCCCGAACGGTTCGCGCGGACGAGCCGCGCAAGTACATCAACTCGCCCGAAACCCCCGCATACATAAAAGGAAGAGTGATCTTCGGCCTGGATTTGGCCCGGGATGAGATCGCACGCCGCGGCCATGCGGTGCTGATGGAGGGCCAGTTCGACGTCATCACAGCGCACCACTTCGGTGTGCAGAACGCGGTCGCGAGCTCGGGCACAGCGCTCACCGACGACCAGGTCCGGCTCCTCAAGCGGTTTACCGATGAGCTGTTGCTGGTCTTCGACTCTGACCGGGCCGGGCGAAGTGCGGCTTTCAAGGCCGTCGAGCTGGGGGCCGCGCACCAGATGCGCACGAGGGTCGCGACCATCACCGGCGCGGCGAAGGATCCCGACGAGTTTCTTCGGGCGGCCGGGCCTGAGGCGGCGAAGAGCTGGGAGGAGCTCGCGGCAGGCGCGCCGTCGGGCTGGGAGTTCTGGATCAAGGACGCGCTGACGGGGTTGAACACGGCGAACCCGAACCACCTCGAGCAGGCCGCCTCGAGGGCCCGCGAGGTGCTCGAGAGGATCCCCGACCCGGCGGTCCGGGAGAGCTATCGCGAGCGGGCGGCGGGCTGGATAGGGGTCCAACCCCACTTGTTGAGTTCCCTCTCCCCTCCGGGGAGAGGATCGGGGAGAGGGGCTGAAACTGGCAGCGACCGCCAACGCGAGATCGGGAACAACGGAAAACCCGGTTTGGCCGCCCGCGTAGCGGGGAAGAAAGTCACCGTAGCCAGATATCTGGTGCAGCTTCTTGCCGTCCGGCCAATCGCCTTCGAGCGCGTGCGAACAAAGATCACGCCTGAGGAGTTGGACGAAGAGGACCGCGGAGTGTACGTACGGATGTTGGAAACTTATGAACGCAGGGGTGCGTCCGGGCTCGAAAGCGAGCTGGCGGGCTATCCGGTGGAGGAACAGGACCTGATCAGGAGGGCGTGGGCGGCGCCGCCGCCAAGTGTGGACGACGAGGTCGCGGTCGAGCTGGCGGAACGGATCCGGCTCGACCACATGAAGAGCCGTCACAGTGCCATAATCCGCGAGCTTTCCGAAGCGGAGAGGGGTCGGGATTTGGAAGGGGTGGCGCGGCTTGAGTCAGAAGCCCGGGAGCTCGCCCATGCCATCAATGATTTGGAAAGGAGAGTGTGATTATCGCGCGAGTAGCCAAGGCGCCGGCGAAGACGGGTACCAGGGCCGGAAAGGCCGTAGAGAAACCGGAGCATAAGTTCGAGGACGAGCTGATGGCCGTGGCCGAGCAGCTCATCGTCAAGGGCAAGGAGCAGGGCTACCTCACGCCCGACGACATCCTTCAGGGCTTCCCGGAGATCGACGCCGAGCCCGACCAGATCTTCCGCATCTTCGCGGCGTTCAAAGAGATCGGCATCGAGGTCACCGACGGCGAGAAGGATTTCGAAGAGGTCGAGCAGATCGACGACGAGATGCTGCTCGACATCGAGATGATGGATTCGGTCTCGCTCGACGACCCGGTCCGCATGTACCTGAAGGAGATCGGGCGCGTCAGCCTGCTCACTGCCAACGATGAGGTTGAGCTGGCGCAGGCGATCGAGGCGAAGCCGCTCCACGACGCCCTCAAGGCATTGAGCGTGGTCGAGGAGATCGACAGCCGTCAGCGCTCAGTGGAGGAGATGCTGCCCGACGTCATCGAGCGGCTGGCGACCGTCAAGCGCAAGGGCCAGCAGGCGCACATCGCGCAGGAGCTCATTGGCCTTTCCGACCTGGGCAAGCTGCAGAACCTGCTCGACGCCGCCGCCGCCGAACGCCGGCGCCAGGCCAACGGAGCCGCGAGGCCGCGCGTCCGCGCCGAGGCGCTCGAGTCGTACCGGATCGCCCGGTACCGGCTGACCGAGCGATACGAGCGCGCCTACGAGGCCAAGCAGCGCCTCACTGAGGCGAACCTCCGGCTGGTGGTGTCGATCGCCAAGAAGTACATCGGCCGCGGCATGTCGTTCCTCGACCTCATCCAGGAAGGCAACATGGGCCTGATCCGTGCGGTCGAGAAGTTCGACTACCACAAGGGCTACAAGTTCTCGACCTACGCCACGTGGTGGATCCGGCAGGCCATCACGCGCGCCATCGCCGACCAGGCGCGAACGATCCGCATCCCGGTCCACATGGTGGAGACGATCAACAAGCTGGTCCGCGTCTCGCGCCGGCTGCTCCAGGAGCTTGGGCGCGAGCCGAGCGACGAGGAGATCGGCGAGGAGATGGGGATCACGCCGGAGAAGGTCCGGGAGATCGTCAAGGTCTCGCAGGACCCTGTCTCGCTGGAGACGCCCATCGGCGAAGAGGAGGATTCGCACCTCGGTGACTTCGTCGAGGACCGAGAGGCGGTCTCGCCATCGGATGCCGCCTCGCTCACGATGCTCCACTCCGAGGTGGAGGACGTGCTCGACACGCTGACACCCCGGGAGCGCCGCGTGCTGCAGCTGCGGTTCGGCCTGATCGACGGCCACCAGCGGACGCTGGAAGAGGTGGGCAAGAGGTTTGGCGTGACGCGGGAGCGGATCCGCCAGATCGAAGCCAAGGCGCTGCGGAAGCTTCGCCACCCGTCGCGCTCAAAGAAGCTCCGAGACTACCTGGAGTAACCCGCGCCGCAGGCGTTAGATTGGGAGCGCCAGATGCCTGTCATCACGATCGGGCGCCAGTTCGGGGCCGGGGGGAAGACCGTGGCCCAGATGCTCGCCCGCAAGCTGAAGGTTGATGTTCTCGACTCCCAGTTGATCGACGAGGTCGCCCACCGCTTACAGCTCCCCAAAGAGGAGGTCGAGGCTGAGGACGAGCAGCCGGGGTCCCTCCTTCATCGGCTCTTGATGGCGCTCGGCTCAGCGAGCGGCGAGCCGATGATCCCGCCTGAGACGGCAGCATGGAATCCGCCGAATGTCGACCCGGTGTTCGACATGCGTCGTGCTGTCCTCGAGATCACCCAGCACGTCATCAAGGAAGCGGCGCATGGAGGCGACGTGATCATCGTCGGCCGTGGCGGCGCCTATATCCTCCGCGACTTCGAGGGCGCGCTCCACGTGTACCTGCGCGCGGCGGAGGCGATCCGCGTCAAGGCCGTGATGGCGCGGCTCAAGCTCTCAGAAGATGAGGCGCGTCGCCGCATGAAGCGGACGGACGAGAACTGGAATGCGTACATCAAGCAGGTCTACGGTCACGACAGGAACCTACCGTCGCACTACGACATGGTCCTGGACACCGGGCGCCTGGGCTACGAGGCGACGGTAGACACGATCCAGACGGCGCTGCACGCCCGCAGATCCCCCTCTCCCTGAAGGGGAGAGGGCAGGGGAGAGGGGCGTTACTCAGGTTAACCTTGACCGCGTGACCCACTCCCTCGGCTCGCGCACGTCAGGCGTCGACGGGTCAAGCGAGGGCGGCCGGATCAACACCATCAGCCTGCCAGGCACCCTCGTGCTCTATGGCGTCTCCCTCCTCCAGGAGCTCCAGCGCCGCGGCGTCAAGACCAAGTTTTCGGTGGCGCCGGTCAAGGTCGACGGCATCTGGTGCCTGGAGCTCAGCTATACGGGCGACCCGCCGGCGGGGGTTCCGGAGCGCTGGCACGGCCATGGCGTGATCCTGCGCAGGATCGAGGCGCCCAGTGCCTGATGCGTTCGGGCCGGAGACCAAGGTTCGCGACGTGCTGAGCCGCCTGGGGGAGCGGGGGCGCGACCTGCTGCGACGGCACGGCTACGACGTCGGCGAAGGCTTCGTCGACGTCCTTTCCCAATACCAAACGCTCGAGCACGCCGCCCGGACGGAGCGCCTCCGGGACCTCCAAAGCCTGGTCGCGGAGCTGAATTCCGCCCCGTAGGTGGGCGTAGTTGCGGAACCGTGGCACAAACCGGGGTCCCCCGGTGTAGCATCCGGGAAACGAAACTGCAATCTGGTTCGTTATACAGGTCAAGGAACACGTCATTGCAAAAGTCAAAGCTGGAACCAGACAAGGGCAAGTGCGCTTGCGGACGGCGTCTGCAAGAGGCATCGGTTTACCTGTACCGCTCCCACACGGATCGCTACCTGTTCCACCGCTGCGAGTGCGGCACTGAGTGGACCGAGCACCAGACGGCGGTCGACCCGACCGAGCCGATCAGCTCCGACGAGGTGATCGAGGTGCACAAGCAGCTGGCCAAGTTCGAAGGCTCCATCGCAGAGCTTCTCCAGCAGCGCAGCGCCTGACCGCCGCCCGGCGGGCCCCTCCCACGCCTACCAGACGGATCTGGCCAGCCGTCCGACCAGCTCGAGCTTCTGTCGCTGCTGATCGGGCGATATGCGGTTTCCCTCCATCGTTGACGCAAAGCCGCACTGCGGGCTGATCGCGAGCCGCTCGAGGGGCACGAACCTGGTGGCTTGCTTGATTCGAGCGCGCAGGTCGTCGTCGGTCTCGAGAGCGGGTTTCTTGGTCGTGACGAGGCCGAGGACGGCGACGCGATCTTCGGGTAGGTGGCGCAGGGGGTCGAACCCGCCGGATCGGGCGTCGTCGTACTCGAGGAGGAACCTGTCGAAGAGCGTGCGTTCGAAGATCCGGGCGATCGGCTCGTAGTCGCCCTCGGCGTAGAACTTGCTCTGGTTGTTGCCTCGGCAGATGTGCAGGCCGAAGGTGACACCTGGGTGTCCTTCGATGATTGCGTTGTCCATCTCGATGCAGCGATCGATCAGCTCCTCGGGGTCACTTCCACGCTGCCGGTAGCCCTCGCGCATCTTTGAATCGAGCAGCGCCCCGTACTGCGGGCCGTCGATCTGGATGTAGGTGCAGCCCAGGCGCGCCAGCTCTTCCACCTCGCGGCGGGAGATGTCGACAATGTCCGCGAGGTAGGCGTCTCGCGTGCTGTATGCATCCCGCGACTTCTCAGGGTCGTAGTACGCGGCCGCCTGCTGCGCGCTCAGCATCGTGACCTTGGCGCGGCCTCGGGCCTTGGCCCGCACGAAGGTCCACTCCTCGGCGCACATGCTGCGCCGCCAGCGCAGGCGTTCGACCACGACCGGCCGCCGCAGCACGAGCTCTTCGCCAGTCTCGTCGCGGAAGGGGATCGCCCAACCCCCCTGCTTGTCGAAGCCTTCGAAGGACTCGATGAGGTGGCCGTAGAAGGCGTACCGGCGCTGCTCGCCGTCGGTGATGACGTCGATGCCGGCATCTTCCTGGAGCCTGATGGCCTGCTCGACGGCTTCGTCCTCGATGCGCTTGAACGCCGCGGCATCCAGCTCACCGCGCTCGTGTCGCTGCCGCGCATCGACGAGGTGGGCCGGCCGCAGAAGGCTGCCGATGACCTCGCAGTGGATCTCGGTCACCGGAACTGGCGTCGCGCTCGAGCCGGCCGCGCTTTGCGTGCTCATGTGATCTCAATTGGACCGTACTACAGCGCGGGCGGATCGGGCTAGAACCTAGAATTCAACGGACCCGTTCCGGAGTAGCTCAACGGTAGAGCAGGCGGCTGTTAACCGCAAGGTTCAGGGTTCGAATCCCTGCTCCGGAGCCAAATCGGTGAGCCAAATCGGAAATTTGAAGTCCTTCTCTTAAATTTGAAGTCCTTCTCTTACGAGACGCGAGGTGAGAACGGGGTGCCACCGAGAGTAGCGGTCCCCGGCGGTTGCCATTGGTGGATGCGATCGGTCGCGCACGGTGGCC
>VBIU01000198.1 GCA_005880945.1 Chloroflexota bacterium
ATGCTGCTGGCCCCCCCCACTGACGAAGTGGATGCGCCCGCGCACGGCGCCGAGTGACGTGTCGGGCATGCTGCTGGCCCCCCCCACTGACGAAGTGGATGCGCCCGCGCACGGCGCCGAGTGACGTGTCGGGCTGGCCCTCGAGATAGACGTCCCAGCGCTCCTCACCGCGCTTCAGCTCCCCCATGTGCTTGCCGTATTCGGTCGCCGCCATGGGCCCTACTCTATCGGCTTTCGTGAGAGCCGCTAGCCCGGGTTACATTCCCCCACCTATGACCTGTCATGCGTGCGGTGCGCAGCTTTCTTCCACGGCGCGGTTTTGTCACAAGTGTGGTGCTGCCGCTGCAACGGCCGGAGTGACGGCGTGGCGAGCCGGGCTCCCCTGGGCGCTCGCGGGGGCGGCACTCGGCGCATTGGTCGCCGTGGTCGCAATGCGCGGAACGGGAGCACGCTCTGAAGGAGCAGGGAGCACGGAGCAGTCTGCTCCGAGCTCCCTGCTCCGTCCTCCCGACATCTCGCAGATGTCACCCGAAGAGCGCGCTACACGCCTATTCAATCGCGTCATGACATTGGCCCAGGCCGGAAAGGACGACAGCGTTCAGTTCTTCCTGCCGATGGCACTCGGTTCCTATGCGCAGCTGCCGAGCCTCGATGCCGACGCGCGGTATCACGTGGGACTGCTGGAGCTGGCCGGTGGCGACGCCAACGCCGCCATCGCCGAAGCGGATACGATCCGCCTTTCGACCCCCACGCATCTCTTCACTTACGTCTTGCGGGCACACGCCTACCAGGCGTTGGGAAAAAAAGCCCAAGAACAGCAGGCGTACGCCGATTTCCTGACTCACGAGCAAGCCGAGCTGGCACGGAAGCGGCCCGAGTACGACGAGCATCGCAACTCGCTGACGAGCTTCCACGGCGAAGCGGTGCGCCAGGCGCAGACTTCGCGGAAACCGACCTCGTGACTGCCACGGCCCCTCGAGTCATTCATGTCGCCCACAGCCCGGACGCCGACGACGCGTTCATGTTCTGGGCCATGGCTGCCGGCAAGATCGACACCGGCGACCGGCGATACGTGCACGAGCTCGGCGATATCGAGAGCTTGAACCGCCGCGCCTTGGCGGGCGAGCTCGAGGTGACCGCGGTCTCGTTGCACGCCTACGCGTACCTGGTGGACCGCTATGCGCTGCTCGCGCATGGCGCCAGCATTGGCGACCGCTACGGGCCGCGTATCGTGGCCCGCGACCCGGCACCCGCGGATGCGCGCGCGGCGCTCGCCGGGAGCCTCGTGGCGGTGCCCGGTGAGCTGACGACCGCCTTCCTCACCCTGCGGCTCTACCAGCCGGCGGCCCGCCACGTCGTCGTGCCGTTCGATCAGATCGAAGGCTTTGTTGCGGCCGGAAAGGCCGACGCTGGGTTACTGATTCACGAGGGTCAGCTGACGTTCGCCGACCGGGGCCTGCACCTCTGGGCGGACATGGGGGAATGGTGGTATCAGGAGACGCGCCTGCCTTTGCCACTCGGCGGCAACGTTGTCCGCCGCGACCTCGGCGCTGACCTCATGCGCGCGATCGCCCGTGACCTGAAGGCGAGCATCGAATACGGCCTCGCCCATCGCGCCGAGGCGTTGCGGCATGCTCAAGGGTTCAGTCGCGGTCTCGACACCGATCGCACCGACCGGTTCGTCGGCATGTACGTGAATGCCTACACCGTCGATTACGGGTCGCTGGGACGGCTCGCGGTCACCGAACTACTGAAGCGCGGGTTTGCGGCAGGCCTGATTCCGGCGCCCACGCCTGCCGGAGACCTAGCGTTCGTCGGAGCCGATTCCTAGTTTGGCCGTGGCTTCTCAAGGAGCATCGGGTTGACCGGACATGCCGGAATCGTCACGGTCCTGGTGGTCGATGACGAAGAGCCGATTCGGAACGCGCTGCGGAAGTATCTGAAGCAGCAGCAGTTCGAGGTGTATGCGGCGGGCTCAGCGGAGGAAGCGCTGCAGCAGCTGCGTTTGCACAAAGTCACATTGATGCTCTCGGATATCCGCATGCCGGGAACCAGTGGCGTGGACCTCGTGCCACAGGCCATCGAAATCGAGCCCGACCTCGCCATTCTGATGCTCACCGCCGTCAACGACGCCACGAGCGCCGCCCTTTGCATGCAGCGCGGGGCGATGGATTATCTCACCAAGCCGATCGAGCTGGCGGACCTCGGCCGCGCGGTCCAGCGCGCGCTGAAACGCCGCGAGATGCACTTGGAGAATCGGCATTTGAACCAATGGCTCAAGGAAGAGGTCACGACCCGCACCGCCGAGCTGCAACGCGAGCGGCACCGGCTGGAGCGGGTCTCGACCGCGACCTTGGAGGCACTGGTCAACGCTCTGGAGGCCAAAGACCCGTACCTCCGCGGTCATTCGGCTCGCGTGGCGGACCTGTCGGCCAACATCGCAACAGAGATGGGCCTTTCCGAAGAGGACGTCGAGCGTGTCCGCATGGCGGGACGCCTGCACGATCTCGGGAAGATCGGGACGCGAGATGCGGTAGTTAATAAGGAAGGGCCGCTCACAGCCGACGAGTTCGAGCATGTGAAGCAGCACGTCATCATCGGCGCCCAGATTCTCGCACCGCTCGTGCATCTTGGCGACATCGTGTCGATGGTCAAGAGCCATCACGAGCGCTACGACGGGAGCGGCTATCCGGATGGCTTGCGGGGCGAGGAAATACCGATGGGTGGAAGGATCATTGCCGCCGCGGAGGTCTACGACGCGCTCACGACGTCACGGCCGTATCAGGAAAAGATGACGCCCGAGGAAGCAGTCGAGCGGATGGCGGATCTCTCCGGGACAGTACTCGACCCCAAAGTTTACGAGGCATTGATGAGGATCGTCGGGCGGCGGGGAACGCTCGTCTTTCTCGACGAAGACACGGGACCAGCACTCTAAAAGACCAAACCCCGGGGCGAGTAGCTCCCCGGGGGTTGGCGGTCGGGTGAAGTGGCCGTCACACTTCAACCGCGACTCTTGTCTGTTTCATACGATTGGATGCACTGAACGGTTGCAGGGTTGCATCTACCAGTGCTTCACCCGTCCCACCCGCGACATCGTGATCGTTTCGGCTTGAGACCCCCGTCGCAGCACGATCCTCGTGTTCGATACGCCCCACCCCAGTCCGAACGGTCCGAACTGCACGACCGGATTTGACGTCTCGAGCGTGACGCCATGGCTCGACGGACCAGGCGTTCGCCACCACGGCTCCCATCCCTTCGCGCCGAGCCGATCGATTCGGATTGTATCCGGACTGAACGTGATCCTGGCGCGCGTTGCCTGCATCACGGCGCCGTTCCGGCCGACCGCGAGGGCCGTCGTCACGTCGCGGACGGCGTGCTCGGTTTCGAGCCAATCCATGAGCCGCGCGGCGCGCGGCACCCAGAAGGCGAGCAGCGCCGCCGCGATGCAGAGGACGACGATGAGCTCGAGCAGTGTGAAGCCTTTGGACATGCGCAGTTTATAGCGTGTCGGGGAAACCCTTCCGGCATCCGAAAAACCCGGCGAAAAGCCTGAAAACGCGCCATTTGCGGTCTAACGCATCACGGGCGCGAACGGTATGTTGATGTACGTGATGGTCTTGCCTTCCGGCACACCCGCTGCAATTGCTGAGTGCGATGAGCACTAACCTCCTCTCCGGGGAGGGCGGGCTGCCCCATGCAGTGTTTCTGCAACGGGTGGCTGACGAGCCTGCCACGTCGCCTGAGGTCCGTCTGGGCCAGGGCGCGTTTTTGGCGTTGCGGTTCGTCGACCTGCTCGCGCCCGATCGCG
>VBIU01000199.1 GCA_005880945.1 Chloroflexota bacterium
TAAGGCCACGAGGTTGGTCGCAGATCGGGCGTCCTTACACTTAAACCTCGTGCCTGACTTCAGCCCCGGGCTGGAAGGTGTCGTCGCCGCCGAGACCGAGATCAGCGAGGTCGATGGCGCCAACGGCCGCCTGATTTACCGGGGCGGATACCTCATCGAAGATCTCGCGCCCGTCGTCACCTTCGAGGAGGCCGCCTACCTCCTGTGGCATGGCGAGCTCCCGACGAAGGCGCAGCTGGTCGCTCTTAAACACCAGATGGCGGCGGCGCGCAGGCTCACCAAACACGCGCGCGGAGCCCTCGAATCCAGCGACAGCGAGACCAATCCCATGGACATTCTGCGCACCGTCGTCTCCGCGCAGGGCTCGACCAAGCTGCCGACCAAACCCTCGCTCGAGGAGGCCGTAGCGCTCACCGCGGTGTTTCCGACCATCGTCGCCGCCGCCTGGCGTCGAAGCCAGGGCCACGAGGTCATCGAGCCGCGCGACGACCTCGGCCACGCCGCCAACCTGCTCTGGATGATGGACGGCAAGGAGCCGCCTGCCGACCGCACCCGCTGGGTGGAGATGTATCTCGTGCTGCTGGCGGACCACGGCCTCAACGCCTCCACTTTCACGGCGCGGGTGATCGCATCGACCGGGAGCGACCTGACCTCGTCAGTTGTGGGCGCCATCGGGGCGTTGAAGGGTCCCGCGCACGGAGGCGCGACGTTCGCAGCGCGCACGATGCTGGACAAGATCGGTTCGGCCGAGCTCGCGGAAAAATGGCTGACCGACGCGCACGCTCGGGGCGAGCGATTCGCCGGTTTCGGGCATCGTGTGTATCGGACCTACGACCCGCGAGCCAGGATCCTCCGCGACCTGGCCAAAGTCTCGGCTCCGGAACTCCACCGGACGGCGGCGCGCACCGAGGAGATCGCCCTCAAGATCCTTCACGAGGCGCACCCAGAGCGGCCGAACGCCACCAACGTCGACTTCTGGGCGTCGGTGGTGCTCACTGGGGCAGGCATTCCCAAGGCCCTTTTCACCTGCCTGTTCGCGACCTCGCGCGTGTCGGGTTGGACCGCCCACGTCCTCGAGGCGCTGAAAGACCTGCGCATCATCCGCCCCGCCTCGGTCTGGATCGGACCCGAGCCGGGCAAGAAGCCCCTGCCGCTCGACAAGCGATGAGCAGCGAGTACGTCCCCGGGCTGGAGGGGATCGTCGCCGCGCGCACCGAGATCAGCCTGGTCGACGGGGCCAACGGCCAGCTCGTCTACCGCGGCTATGTCATCGCCGACCTTGCCGAAGAGATGTCGTTCGAGGAGGTCGCTCATCTGCTTTGGCACGGCCGCCTGCCGAACCGCGCGGAGCTCGATGCACTCACCCGCGAGCTCGCCTCCTCGCGGACGCTCACCCCGGCCGCCACCAAGACCATCGAGGCCCTGCCCGCCGATACGGATCCGATGGACGTGCTCCGGAGCGTGGTCTCCGTGCAAGGGGTCGAGCACAAGCTGGAGAAGCCCACGATTCCGCTTGCGATCCACGCCACCGCGTCGTTCCCCACGATCCTCGCGGGGTTCTACCGGCGCGCCCAGGGTTTCGAGCCGGTGAAGCCCCGGGCCGACCTCGGCCACGCTGCGAACTACCTCTACATGCTGAACGGCAAGGAGTCGCCGCCAGAGCTCGTTCGTGCCCTCGACACCTACCTCGTTCTCCTCGCCGACCACGGCATGAACGCGTCGACCTTCACTGCCAGGGTCATCGCGTCCACCGACTCAGACCTTGCGTCGTGCCTCGTCGGCGCCATCGGCGCGCTCAAGGGACCCGCGCACGGAGGCGCTCCGTCGGCAGTGATGGACCAGCTCGAGCAGATCGGTACCGCGGACAAGGCGGAGCATTGGATGCGTGAAGCGCGCAAGCAGAAGGTCCGTTTCATGGGCTTCGGCCACCGCGTGTATCGCACCTACGACCCTCGCGCGAAGATCCTGAAGGCGATGTGCAAGCGCCTCAACCCGACTTTCTACGAGCTCGCGTCCAAGGTCGAGGAGACGGCTCTCGAGATCCTCCACGAGGAGCACCCGGAGCGGCCGCAGGCGACTAACGTCGAGTTCTACTCGGCCGGCGTTCTGCAGGCCATCGGCCTCCCCAAGCAGTACTTTCCGCCGACCTTCGCCGTGTCGCGCGTGGCCGGTTGGTCGGCGCACATCCTCGAGCAGGCCTCGCACAACCGCCTCATCCGGCCGCAGTCGGAGTACATCGGACCCGAACCTCGAAAACCGGTACCACTCGCCGAGCGGTGAGCTCCGCGCCGGTGCGGAGGAACCTCGGCCTTGCCGGTCTCGCATGGTTCCTTTTGATCGCCGCAGCGATCACCGCGTGGTGGGTGTTCCAACCCGTCCTGCACGATGCCGCGGACAGCGACCTCACGCTCGTCTACATCGGCGCGCGGATCGGATTGGAGCACGGATGGAGCCACATCTACTCGCTCGACCTACAGCATCAGCTGTTCACACAGCTCCGTCCCGGGGCTCCCTTCGGTGATGGCGAGCGATTCCTGTCGCCGCCCCCGCTGGCCTGGTTGACGGTCCCGCTGACATTCATCGGCAGCGTGGGTGCGTTCTACGCGTGGCTGGTCTTGTCGCTCGCTGCGCTGGTCGCGGCCTGGTGGCTGGCGGCGCCCGGCGCCGGCGTGCTGCGATCGCTGTGGCTGATTGGAGCCCTGGCCTGGTATCCAGTGCTTTACAGCTTGAGCCTGGGACAGCCGGCGATGGTCGTCCTGCTCGCAGTCGCCGCCGCCTGGTGGCTGGCCGAGGCAGGCAGGCCCTACCTTGCCGGCGCGGTGCTGGGCCTATCCGTCGTCAAACCACAGCTCGCGTTCGCGCTGCCCGCCGTGCTCCTCGTCGCCGGAAGGTGGAGGATTGCGGCCGCTTGGGCCGTCACTGCGGCGATCCTGGCCGGCGTCTCGTTGATCGCCATCGGCGCTCAAGGGTTGAGCGACTACCGCAGCCTGCTGACCGAAGCGCAGACGGTCACCAACAATCGGTACTTCACGCTGGCTTACCTGCTCGGACCGGGCACTTTGAGCTATGTGGCGGCCGCGGCAATCGCAGCGATCGCGCTGGTGGGCGCCTATCTCAATCGCGGCGCGGGCCTGGCGCGCCTTTTCACGCTCGGGCTGGTAGCCGGCGCGCTGAGCGCCACGTACTGGCACCTCCAGGACTTCGCCATCCTGGTGCTCGCCGCCTGGCTCTTCTGGCGGGACAACCCGCCGGGATGGCAGCGAGCCTGGCTCCTGGTGGTGGCGTTGGCAGGCGAGCTCGCGTGGCCGCTGAGCCCGCTTCCCATCTTGATCGCGATCGCCGTGTGGTTCGCGTTCCTCGTCGTGCCGGCGCGAACCAGCCTCCCGACAGCGGTGCCCGCCGCATGACAGCCTCAGAGGTCCGCGTGCCGCACGCGCGGCTCATTGTCGTCATGGCCGCCTTCGTCGCTTCAGTTGCGATTCTCTGGCTGTCGCGAACGTTCACCTTCTATTTCGACGAGTGGACGTTCATCATCACCGCGCCGGACTGGAGCGCCGCCAGCTATTTGCAGCCCCACAACGGGCAC
>VBIU01000073.1 GCA_005880945.1 Chloroflexota bacterium
CGGCGGCTTCACCCACCTCGCCTACTACCACGGCCAGGTCGTGGCTCGCCGGCTGCGTGGCGAGGACGCGCGCGCCGACCACACGGCGGTTCCGCGGGTCACATTCACCGATCCCGAGGTCGCTTCGGTCGGCCTGTCGGAGGCGGGAGCGCACGAAAAGGGGATCGATGTGGTGGTCGCGTCCAGCGATCCCGCCGAAGCGGCGCGCGGCTACATCCACGACTTTCACGGCGGGATGATGAAGCTGGTCGGCGACCGGCGGCGCGGCGTCCTGGTCGGCGCCACGCTCGTGAGCCCCAGGGCCGGGGAGATCCTCGGCGAGCTGGTCCTCGCGGTCAAGCTCGGGACGCCAATTCGGCTGCTGGCCGACGTGATCCACCCGTTTCCCGCGTTCAACCGCGTGCTCGGTGCCGCCCTGGGAGAGCTCGCCGGCAAGCTGGCCTGAAGCGGCGAGCTGATCTGGCAGCCGGGGTGATCCGGGACATTGGGGGGATCTGCGCGTTTATTACCCAAAGGGGGTATAGGAATGGTTCTTACGATTAATGGAGCTCCCGTACGTATCGACTTCGACACGATCCTGATCTGGGTCCTCGTCGGGTTGGTGGCCGGCTTCCTGGCCAGCCACCTGGCGTTGGGTCACGGTCTGGGCGTGATCGGCGACACAGTGGTCGGCATCCTTGGGGCGATCATCGGCGGATTTCTGGCCGCTGTCTTCCACTTCAGCATCGCCCTGGTCGGCCACCCGATCATCAGCGCGATGATCATCGCCTTCATCGGGGCCGCGCTCTTGCTTATCGTCGTTCGCCTTTTCAGCGGCGGAGCCCGACGCAGAGCGTACTGACCTAGCGCGGCTCTTCCAGTTTCGCCAAAAGACGCTTGGGGGCTGTAAGCCTCCAAGCGTTTCTTATCAATCGCTCGGCGAGCTCTGGGGAAAGTCCGGGCAGCCTCACCCGCACCCAGCCGTAGCGACCGGTGTAGGCCGACGGAGAGAAGGTGTCGGGGTCCATTTCCATGAGCCCGGCCTGATCGTCGAGCGAGGCCTTTACGGACGCCGTTTCACTGTCGAGCGAGCCGATCACGAAGATCTTTTCCCTGACACGAAAGGTCGCCTCGCCCCAGGTCTCACGCTCCTCGACGTCCGGCAGGGACATGCATAGGCGCCGCAGCTGCTTGAACGTCATGGCGCCATCCGTACGACCTCGAACGTCAATCGGGCACGCAACCGGCCAAGAGCGGTGAGCACGGGCGCTCCAAGCGCCAGCACCATCACCACGTTTCCCACAGCCCGGAACGAGTCGTAAGCAAACGACGTCAAGACGTAGAAACGCGCGAAGTGCACGAGCGACGTCGCGGCGTCCATCCCCGGGACCCAACCCAGTGACGGGTTGCCGCGATAAACCGGCACCCAATCCGTGATGTCCAGCAAAGCCCCGACCGCGTATCCCATCGCGCCGCCCACGCCGGCAAGGACCAGCACGTCACGCCAGCCCGGCGCCCGCGACGACCGACTCCAGTGGCCGGCCAAGCCCGCCGCCACCCCCACCCAGCCAACAGCAAAGATCTGATACGGGACCCACGGCCCGACGCCGCCACCCGCGAGTGCGGACACGAGCATCGACAGCGCTCCTGCCAGGAAGCCGAACGATGTGCCGAAGACATATCCCGAGCAGAGGACGAGAAAGAAGATCGGACTGAATCCGCCGATGCCCTCGATCACCGCGAGCCGGAGCGCCGTGTCGATCGCCGCGATTGCCGCCAGCAGCGCCACTGCGCGCGAGTCGAGCTGGCGCGTGCCCGCCTCGACTAGAAACAGGCCGGCCACGCACGCCAGGGTCAGCGTCCATGCCGGCGTGTTGGCGGGCAGACCCGAGCCGAGGAACGGCCACAGGAACAGCAGCACGCCCACCAGCGATACCACCCCGACCGGCAGTGCGCGCTTCATGGTCGAGCCGCGGCGGGCGCCATCTCGAGCACCTTTCCGTCCCCGACTCGGACCTCGCGGTCTGCCAGGGAGTCGCGAAGGTCCGCGTCATGCGTCGCCAGGACGATCGCCGCACCCCGATCGCGAAGGCCGGCCACCAGTGCGATCAGCGCAGTCCGAGCGGCCATATCCATGCCCCTTGTCGGCTCGTCGAGAAGAACGAGGCCGGGCGCGCCGGGGAGCACCGCTGCCAGCGCTGCCCGCTGGCGCTCGCCGCACGATAGGTCCCGCGGGTATCGCAGCGCCACGCCCAACAGACCCAGCTGTTCGAGGATCGCCTCCGGCCGGTCGCCTTCATGGGCCCGCTCGAGGGTCAGGCTCACCTCTGCCCGCACGGTCGGCCGGTGGAGCAGGGCCGTCGGATTCTGGGGCAGATAGGCGATGCGCCCGGGACGGCGCCGGACCCCCCCTGACAGCGGGGCGAGTCCTCCCGCGATCAGACGGAGCAGCGTCGTCTTTCCACCGCCGTTCGGCCCACTGAGGGCGAGCACCTCGCCGTGGCGACCCGCGAGGTCGACGCTGTCCAGAACGAGGCGGCCGTTGAAACCGGCACTGGCCCGCTCGAGAGACCACGCCTCGCCGCCCATTGGCGACACGCGTGGTGGCCGTGAGGGAGCCGGCGCGGGTCGCCACGTTCGCGGGTCGGCGATCTCTGCCGCGCCGCCGTTTACAAGAACCAATCCACGTGCCTCGTTCAACAAGCGTTCGAGGCGGTGCTCGGAGACGACTGCATGCCTGCCCTGGGCGATCATGTCGACCAACGCGGTCAGCACCATCGCCGCGCCGTCCGGGTCGAGCTGGGAGGTGGGTTCGTCCAGAACGACGAGGCTTGGCCGCATTGCGAGCGCCGAAGCCAGCGCGACGCGCTGACGCTCGCCGCCACTGAGCGTTCGAACGGCGCGGCTCATGAGGTGTTCGGCGCCGGCGGCGTGCAGCGCCTCTTCGACCCGCCCGGCCATGTCGCGGGGCGCCAACCCGATGTTCTCGAGGCCGAATGCGACCTCGCGATCGACGACGGCATAGACGGTCTGGAGCTCAGGGTCCTGAAATACAAAGCCCACCTTGCGAGCCAGGTTTCTCGTCGGCGTCGAGACCACCTCGACCCCGACGACCGAGGCGCCGCCGGCGATCCGCCCCCCGTGGAAGTGCGGGACGAGGCCGTTGAGTACTCGGAGCAATGTCGATTTGCCGCCGCCGGACGGACCGGCGACCACCGTCAACCCTTCCTCGATGTCCAGGCACACGTCGCGCAGGGCGGGCTCGGCTGCGCCCGGGTACGAATAGGTCAGGTGGGTTAGCTTCGCGACCGCCACAGCAGCACAGGTGTGAGCAGGAGAAGGCAGGCCGCCAGCGGCCGCGCATCGATCGACGGCAACGTCAGGGTTGGGTACGCGTACCAGGGAGCCGCCCACCCAGCGGCCTGGGAGATTCCGAAAATCGCGAGGGCTGCCGCCGACGTGCATATCAAAATCCAGTCGACGCGGTGCAGGCGAACGGGAATGACCGACGTGCGGGGTCCCGAACCGAATCCCCGCGCCTCCATCGATTCCGCCAGCTGAATCGAGCCCTCGACGCTCGTCAGCACGACCGGGACAACGATCTCGGACCACGACCTCGGACCGCGGGGCCGCCAACCGCGGAGTCGCTGCGCCTCGGTGACCTGGACGAAGGAAGCGGCTACCGAGGGCACGAGGTTGAGCGACGCCGCGATGGCGGCCCCGGTTCGCGAGAGGGCCGCCGGAAGGGCGTCCATGACCTCGTGAGAGGCGAGCAGCAGCGAGAAAGGGGCGGCGGCGATGATCGCCGCTCCGACGGTGAGGCCCCCTGTGGCACCAAAGGCCAGCGCCTCCAGCGTGTACGGACCGCCCACCGCGGGGATCTGGTCAGGGAGCCGAAACAGGACGGTGGCGCCGAGATGCGCCGACACGAAATTGAGGAGGACCGCGAAAAGCGCGATCAGCGTGACACCGGCCAGCACGCCGCGGACCCGGCGCAGCCCAACGCCGGCGGCGAGCGCGGCGAGCGCCGCCGCGAGCACAGTCGCCTTGTAGACCGGGTTGGTCGTCGACAGCACGATGAAGATGCAGGTGGCGGACCAGGCCGCCACCGCGCGTGCGTTCAATTCGTCAGCTTTGCTTGGGCAGCGGAGGTGGCGCAGGTGACGGGTCGGTCTGTTGAACGTAGTGCCAGCCGAGCGCCTCCTTGTCGTGCAGCTTGACGTCCGTGTATCCATTGGTGGCGCTCGCCCAAGTACCCCCCGCATCTACGAAAAGTGCCCAATAGGGCTTGTTCTGAGGAAAACATTCGCTGTACTGGGCTGGCTCGTTGTCGACCTGGCAGACCGCCTTGCCGAAGCTGAACGTCTGCGCCTGGTACTCGATGCCCGACTGGTCCATCAGCGCCTGGCCGCCGATGGTGTCCCCATCGAAACCGACGCACTTCTGCAGCGACGTACCTGACATGTGCTCCACGACGACGTAGGCGTGGTGCGGAGCGCCGGCGTTGGCGCATGAGCTCGTGGGGCTCGGCGGTGCCGAGCCGCCGCACGCGGCGAATGCGAGAGCCAGTGTCGCGCTGGCCCAAATCTGGTGCTTGCGCACGATCGTTCCTCCAGGCGGTCTGCCTTTACCCGCACGCGCCGCTGAAAGCCGACCGCCAGGGAGCTTCCGTGCCGTTGCGCGCGGACGGGTCGCCGGGTTGGGCGTTCAGGTCTCCTGGCTTGCGGATCGCCGCCCCCGCCCGCCTTCCCGAGGCTTGTCACCTCAGTGGCGTTTGTCGGACGGAGGCTCCCCGCTCACAGTTGCGCGACAGCTCCGGTTTCGCACCGGATTCCCTTGGTGCCTTGAACGAATCTTAGCCGGTTGGGTGGGGGTGCCTGACCGCCCTCAGCTGCTGGTAGTCCTCATGCCTGGTGACCGGCATGGCGAAATCAAAACGATCGGCTGCCAGCGACAGCTCGAGGTCACTGGGCGGAAATCCCGGCCATTCGCCGCTGAGGACGCGGGCGAAGCGCTCGGTGTCGCGCAGCGGTTGGAGCAGGCGATCGAGGTCGGGCCGTTCTCGGCGCAGAAGTCCATGCATGTAGGTCGCGCACGCGTGGTCCTCCGGATGGTCTGCAGAGGCGACCAAGGTCAGCACTTCTGGATGGGTCGACAAGCACGCATCCACCGTCGCGCGAGCCACGACGAGGCTCGCGGCATACAGGTCGTCGGCATTCTCGGCGGCGGCCATGACGGTCGTGCCCGCGCTCGAGCGCTGGATGAGGATGCGATCTTTCAGATCGGCGGCCCGGATCTGTGTCGGTGAGTTGCTGATGGGAACGTCAGGCACGGGAAGTGCGTCCTCTTCGGCCGAAAGCAGCGAGCCCGGCGTCGCCGCGTGGAGCGCATGAGCCTCTGACATCGTCGGGACCAGCCGGCACTCTCGCGCTCCGCCGGCGAGCGCGTAGGCGCTCACCGTGAAGGACCGGAGCACGTCTATCACCACCACTGTTCCGCGGGCCTGGCGGGCACCCTCTATGCCGGTGACGTGGACGATCTCCACGCTACCGATCGTGCGGCATCGCGGCCGTGCGCATGATATTCGGCAATAGTGTCGGGACAGAGCCCGGAAGGATCGCGCCGCGCGTTCGGCTTCGAGCAGATCGCCGACTGCGGCTCAATGCGCGTCGTCGGCCTGCGTTTGGAGGCAGGCCAGAACGTTCCTGAGCACCGCAACGCCATTCCTGTGGCGCTGATCGTCACGGAGGGACATCTGCATTTCGACGATGGCACCAATCAGGGCGAAGTCGCGGCGGGCGAGATGCTGCTGATCAACCCTGGGGAGCGGCATACCTATCGTGCCGATGTCGAGACAACCGCTTACCTGGTGTTCGCCGGTCTGCCTGGGGTGCGAAGCCGTACCTGGAGCCTGCGCACGCGCTAGCGCGCATTTCAGGGCGCGTTCCAAACGGCGAGCACGCGACCGTGATCGTCGTCGCGAAGGATGCTGAGCGTGGCCACGTCGAGATAGAGCGCCACGGCCGCCGCGATGTCGAGCTTCATCCAGGCGATCGCAACGGCTCGAAGGAAGTGGCCGTGCGAGAAAGCAAGGACCCGGCCGTCGACCGTGGCCGCGAGCGCGGCGAAGTCCAAAGCCCTGTTATAGATCTGCTCTGGCGTCTCACCGCCAGGACTTCCATCCTTGTAGAGCTCCCAATCCGGTCGCGACTCGTGGATCTCTTTCGTGGTCTTGCCTTCGTAGTCGCCGTAATCGACCTCGCGAAGCAATGTAGTCAGCTGGGGTTTGGAGAAGCCGGCAATCTCGGCAGTGCGCCGGGCGCGCTGAAGCGGACTCGAGTAGACAGCGTCGAAATGGATCTTGCCCAGGCGGTCCCCCAGGTGCGCGGCCTCGTGCTCACCGTGCGCGGTCAGCGGCAGATCGGTGCTCCCTGTGTGGCGGCCGCTAAGGCTCCATTCGGTCTCGCCGTGGCGGACCAGGTAGACCTCGGGGCTCAGGCGGGCTTGCCCATCATCTCCGGCCTGCCCGAGCGCAGAGATCGACTCGCGCTTTCGATGACCGCCCCGGCTCGGACGCGCTGACCGGGACGGACGCACACCAGACCGACGGTGGCGTGGCCACCCTGCAGCTTGAGCGCTTCGTTGACCGCGGACAGGACGCGGTTGGCTGCATGGGCGGTGCCGGCGACGTCGGTGTCTGGGAGTATGGCCAACAGCTGCGGCGGGGTGCGGCCAAGGACACCGGGAGTGTCCACGTCGCGCACAGTGCCGGCCAGGGCCGCGGCCATTGTCTTGAGTGCCTCGTCCGGCGCGCCCGAACCATCGCCTTCCACCAGGAGGACGCCCAGGTTTCGCTGGTAGCGGTGGGCACGCGCGAGCTCGTCCTCCAGGACGGGGCGCACGAAACGATCGTTGAACAGTCCGGTCGTCCGGTCGACGATATGGAGGGGCTCAGCCTGCGGGTCGTCCGCTCGCACGCCGCACGACGGGCAAAAGACCGCGGCGTGAGGCAGGGGATTCCCGCAAGCCAGGCATGTCTGAGCTTCCGGCCGGCGGCGCAGGAAGTCGCCAATCGGCATCGCGCTAAAGCCTATCAGCCACGTGCAGCGGGGTTGGGAGGGGACAGCATCATCAGAAATGCGGCCTTGACAAGGTCGCTTGCGCAACCTGCGCGCTTAAGCGAATGTTCGCCGAAGGTCCGACGGCGAGGGAGCCCACGGGAGGAAGGAGGGCTCTCGGCGACTGGCGGGTCGTCAGCCCGCGACGGCGGCGGCGGTTGTCAGCCAGCTCTCTGCCCAATCGGCGACGGCAGCCAGCACTGGTTCCAGCGCCCGCCCGCGAGATGTGAGCCGGTAGCTCACACGCACGGGAGGACCTGGGTCCACGAGTCGCTCCACAAGTCCTTCGGTCTCGAGCTCTCGAAGCCGCTCTGTGAGGACGCGGTCGCTGATGCCGGGAATGCCGGCGAGAAGTTGATTGAATCGAGCAGGCGCTGGAATCAAGGCTTTCACGACCGCCCCGGTCCATCGCTTCCCTATCAGCTCGATGGCGCGCTGAAAGGGCGCGCTGTAGTCGAGGCCCCCACCGACCATGGGGAGAGATTCTATGCGCTATCGGTGGTCTCGGAAACCATCGTTTCTTTTATTTCTTCGATTTTGTCGACCGGACACTTGAACCCCGCTGCTCTCGCGGCGGTGCCGGGCGCGTTGGCATGTCGCAAGAGCAGCGAGTTATGCACAGCCCAGGTCATCATCGAGGCCTCATACCACATCAACATCAGCGCGCTTGAACCGAATGTCGACGATCCTGGCCACGATGAAGTTGCTATGTCCAAGGCGTGATGCGTGAATCTCACGCAAGCAAACGCATCGCGGACATATGCAATCGCGGGGTCCACGAATTCGCAGCGCGCTAGACTCCCGATGTGAGCCTTGCTGTCGACGTCATGCACCTCGTGGTGATCGCAGCCGGCGTCGGCATGGGGGCATGGGCGCTTGTCGCGCTTCGACGTCGCTTGCCGCGCGGGCGGTTCATTGTCTTCGCCGCCGGTTCGATAGGCGCGGTCTTCGGGTGCGCCGCCCTCGCGGGCGAGGTTGGCCTCATGGCGCCGGAAAGCTGGTTCGCGGTCGTGATGGGCGGCATGGTCGCGACCGCCGCCATCGCAAATTCGCGCCGGCCGGTCCAAGCCTCGCACGGCTTAGTCGTCAGGTCCAGAGGGGCGGCGTGGAAGTAGCCGACCGCATAGTGGTGGTGACGGGCGGAGCCCGCGGCATCGGGCGAGCACTGGCCCGCAGGTTCGCCTCAGCGGGCGCGGAGATCGTCGTTGTTGCCGACATGGACGGAGACGGAGCATGGTCGGTGGCGCGCGAAATCGGAGGCATGGCGATCCGATGTGATGTGTCGCGTGAAGCAGAGGTGGCTCAACTGGTCGAGAAGGTGCAGATCGCAAAGGGACGCATTGACATCTTTTGCTCCAACGCAGGCATCGGAGTCGGTGGCGGGCCGGAGGCACGCGACGCGGATTGGCAGCGCATCTGGGATGTGAACGTCATGGCGCACGTCTATGTCGCACGCCACGTGCTGCCCGGAATGCTTGCTCGGAAGGAGGGCTACCTCGTGGGCACGGTCTCCGCGGCAGGCCTCCTGAACCACATGTTCGCTGCCCCGTACGGGGTGACCAAGGCCGCAGCCCTTTCATTCTTCGAGTGGCTGGCGATCGCGCACGGCGACGAGGGCATCAGGGTTTCCTGCCTCTGCCCCCAGGGAGTGAAGACGGACATGCTTGCCGCAGAGCGGCGCCACGGCCTCGACTTTCTTACCGCGACCGCCCTCGAGCCGGAGCAGGTTGCGGATATCGTGCTGCAGGGCATCCGCGACGAGAAGTTCCTCATCCTCCCCCACCCTGAGGTGGCCGAGTACTTCAGTCGAAAGGCGAACGACTATGACCGGTGGCTCAAGGGGATGCGGCGTCTGCGGGCGAACATAGAAGCCGCCCCCAACTGACGTGCGATGGCTCGCGCTGGCGATGGGCGCAATCCTGGTGACCATCGCATTCTTGGCGGGAGCACGCGTAGCTGACACACGCGACGGCCTGGTCTTCGAGGTGATCGCGCTACTGGCGGGTCTCGCCGGCGTCAGCTTGCTCATGTACGGGTGGGTTGCGGCCACACTGCAAGCCCACGCGGTCAACCCCCCGCCGCCTATCCGCAAGCCTCCTGTGCAGGTCCGTTCGGCAAACGAGCTGCTCATCGGCGTAGGCGGCGTATTCGTCGCGGCGGTGCTGGTCGTCGGGATCGGTCTGAGCGCCGGCCCCGAGTGGGCTCTGCTGGGCCTGGTGCTGCTGATGCCAATGGTCATCGGCAGCGCATATCTATGTTTGCGTTTCTTCCGCGCGCCAAAACGCGATTGGAGAATCGACCTCGAGAGATTGACTCACCGCTGAGTCAGGAGCGTCTTTCCATGTTCCTGATCAAGAGCCCGACGCCAAGTGCAACCAGGGCTGCCGGCCACAGGACGGACCAGTCGACGAACCCTGTGTTGGCAGCCAGGAACGCGATGCCGATCACGATGAGGATCGCGCCGAAGATGAAGGATGCGTTTCGCGTAACGGGTTGAGCTGGAGATGACGCCGGCGGGGCAGGCTCGCCCGCGGCGGACGCCTTGCCCGGCGCGGACGGAGGCGCAGTGGCGGTCGCCGCGGCGGTTGATGAGGTAGCCGTGGACACGCCGCCGAATTGGTTTCGCAGGTCGATCCACGCCCGCTTCATGTCGCTGCCCATCGATTCAAAGACGTTTTGGCCCGGAGGACGGTAGCCGGCACGCTCGGGCATGAGGATCCACAGCACGACGTAGAGCAAGACTCCGATTCCTTGCAGAAAGGCGAGCACGACGAACGCCAGGCGCACCCAAAGGGCCTCGACGTGGAACCCTTCGGCCAGGCCCGAGCAGACGCCACCCAAGATCCGGTCGCTTCCCCTGTAGAAGGTCGGGTTGCCAGTTGGAGGCTGCATTCGTGCTCCATTACTACCAGACCGTGCGGGCAGAGCGCCGGCCTGGCTTATTTCGCGGTCTGAGCCAGGATCTCGCCCACCAGGTAAAGCGAGCCGCAGACCAAGACGTTGCCATCCGGTCCGGCCAGCTCCTTGGCGCGTTCGAGGGCGGCCCGGGCAGGGGTCCGCGCTTCGCCACCGGGGCCGTAGATGCCCGCCAGCTGCTCGGCCGAGATCGCATGCCCCGCGGCACTCCCGGGCTCGGTGAAGACAGCCGCGTCGGGATCCACTGTCCGCAGCGCAGCGAGCAGCTGGACGGGATCTCGCTCGCTCAACATTGCGAAAACCGCAACCAGGCGCTCCTTTCCGATAAGTCGCCGCAGGGCGGCTCCCGACTTGGTCATGGCGGCAGGATTGTGCCCGCCGTCGAGGATGACGCGAGGTCTCATAGCGATCTGCTGCAGCCTTCCGGGCCAGACCGTCGAGGCCAGACCGTGCCGCACCGCGCCGGCGGTGGCATCGCCCAGAGCCGCGGCAGCCGCGACGGCCAGGGCTGCATTGGCCGGCTGGTAGTCGCCGACCAGGGGCAGGCTCAGGTCTTTGAATTCGAAGTCGGGGCCTGCAACGTTAATCGTGTGTCCGTCCCAACCTTTCGATCTCGACTCGAGCCGGATTTCGCTGCCCAGGCGCCAGATGACCGACGCCGCCCTCCTGGCATGAGCCTCGACTATCTCGAGGGCGACTCCCTCGCAGCCCGTGATCACGTGGTTGCCCGGCTTGATGATCGCCGCTTTCTCGTGAGCGATCTCTTCGATCGTGTCACCGAGATACTTCTGGTGGTCGTAATCGACGTTGGTGATGATCGCCACCCCGAGGTCGAGGGCGTTGGTGGCATCGAGCCTGCCGCCGAGGCCGACCTCGCAAACAAGCCGATCGATGCGCGGTGCGAGGTGTGCGAGCGCCATGCCGGTCAGCATCTCGAACTCGGTAGCCTGGCCGACCTCGCCCGAGATCGCATCGAGAACGGGTTTCAGCTCCTCGAGGGTGCGCACGAAGTCTCGTTCGCTGATCGGAACCCCATTGAGCTGAATCCGCTCGGTGTATGAGACCAGGTGCGGTTTCGGCATGAAACCGACGTTCCTTCCCGCCGCTTGCAAAATGGAGGCGAGGCAGGCCGCGGTCGAGCCTTTGCCATTCGTGCCGGCGATCAGCGCACCTCGCAACCCACGCTCTGGGTTGCCGAGGTGGTCGAGAATCGCACGCGTCCGCTCCGTACCCAGCTTCATGCCGAAGCGTCCGAGCCTGGAGATGTAAGCGAGTGACTCTTCGTACGTCACGCCGCTGATTGTCGGGTGCGGGCGCTATCGCCTAATTGGCGTCCCACCGGCGCTCCACGCCACCTCCCCACTTTGTCGGATGGGCCCGGTCCGGCTATGCGCCGGACCTGCGAACTTCGGCTTCGAAGGTGTTCTTGATCAGCATCGCCCTTGTCATCGGACCCACGCCGCCCGGGTTGGGTGTCAGCCATCCCGCCACCTCGGCGACGCCGGGGCCAAGGTCGCCGACCTGTTTGCCATCCACCCAGTTGGTGCTGACGTCGATCACGGCTGCGCCCGGCTTCACCATGTCCTTCGATATGAGCTCCGGCTTGCCGGCGGCCGCAACCAGGATGTCCGCTTGCCTCGCGTGACCGGCAAGGTCCGTGGTGCGCGTGTGACAAAGCGTCACCGTTGCGTTCCGCTTCAGCAGAAGGAGGGCGGTGGGCTTTCCAACCAGGTTGCTCCGGCCGACGACCACCGCGTTCGCGCCCTCGATCGGAATCCCCGAATGTTCGAGGAGGACCACGATTCCGGCCGGAGTGCACGGCTCGACCCCTCCGGGCAGGCCCAAAGCGATCAGGCCTGCATTCAAGGGATGCGCGCCGTCCACATCCTTGATCGGATCGAGCGCGGCGATCACGCGCGTCATATCTATATGCGCCGGCGGCGGTTGCTGGATCAGGATGCCGCTTACCGTCACGTCCCGGTTGAGTTGTTCGACCAATTCGAGCAGCTGGTCGGTGGTTGCAGTGCTGGGCAGTCGGTGGTCGTCCGAGTCGATGCCGACCGCTTTTGCGTTCTTCTGTTTCATGCGCACGTACTGCGCCGAGGCGGGATCGTCGCCCACGACGACCGTCGCCAGCTTGGGTCGCGAGCCGCCATGCGCCACACGCGCCGCGACGCGGGCGGCGATGTCCGCATAGATGTGCTGGGCGACGGCCTTGCCGTCGAGGATTCGAGCGGTCACGCGGCTAATTGTCGCGACTCCGCCGCGACCTCAGCTGAGCCCCAGCTCCCTCCTGGCGGTTTCGGCCACCAACCGCATGACTTGCGCAACATCCTGCCCGGATTCGCGGGCGATCCGCCGGCAGTCTTCGTACTCGGGGGCGACATCGATGGCCTTGCCGCCGAGCTCCTTGACCTTGACGCGCGCAGCCCCCAGCGACGTTTGAACCTCGACGATCCTTCTCTGCGCCAGGACCCGCTTCACGGGAGTCAGGCGCACTCCGAGTGTCGTGCTGTGGCGCAGGAGATGATCAGTCAGGCCGGCGACGAGCTCGGGCGCCGACATCACGCTCAGCAGATGGCCGGCACGACCCTTCTTCATCAAGGCCGGCGTCACGCTCACATCGAGCGCTCCGGCCGACATCAGGTCTTCGCACAGAGCGGCGAGCAGGTTCGGCGCCATGTCGTCGAGATTCGTCTCGATGACAGTCACCCCTGTCTGGGTTCGCACCTCCTCGCCGATCCAGACCGCCAGCGCGTTGCCTGGCGTTTCGCGTGCTCCGATGCCATAGCCGATCGCTCTCAGCGCCAACGCCGGGCGCTCGAACCTGGCGACAGCGGCGAG
>VBIU01000202.1:0-3591 GCA_005880945.1 Chloroflexota bacterium
CATCATCCAGAGGAAGTCCTGTCGGCGCACGTCGCCCATCTGCTTGGGTGCCGTATAGAACTTGATCGTCGAACTCAACTGCCGATCATCCACTTTGCGCGCCGTGTCTGCCATCTTCTTGAAGACGCGCTCCACTTCGCCCACGGTGCCCTGCCACGTATCGGGCATCGCCGGCATGTTGGCCGGCGGAAACTTGAACTCGCCCTGCAGCGCCTGCGTGGCGGCGACGCCTTCGAATGCAAACGTCCACGCCAGCTCCTGCGCGCTGCGGCACGTGGCGTGGGGCTTCATGGTTTCCTTCCCACCGGGGTAGGCGCGCAGGACCTTCACCGTGGTGGCTGTCTCCCGTTCCCAGGCGTCCAGAAACGCTTGTTTCTCGCTCATACGCTCTCCTCGTTGAGTCGTGCTGAAATCTGCCTTTGCCGGCCACGCTTGCGAGCCCCCGGGAAGTGTATTACTGTACCAATACACTGGAACTGCGACGGGACGGTGTTTCACGATATCGATGCCCGCAGCCCCATTCCTCTATACGTGCAGATCGCGGAGCGCATCCGTCTCGCGATCGCCACCGGTACGCTTGGCAGTGCCGCGCCCTTGCCGTCGGTGCGGCAGCTCGCGGCGGAGCTCCGTGTCAATCCTGCCACCATTATCCAGGCCTATCGCGATCTCGAAGCCCAGGGGTTTGTGGAAATTCGCCATGGCGCCGGCACGTTCGTGCGCGAGCTCGCGCCGGGACGGCGCGCCCGGGAACGCTCCCAGCAGGCCAGCGCGCTCGTCCGTAAGCTCGTCGCCGACGCGCGGCGTTCCGGCGTTTCGCTCGCCGAATTGCATCGCGCCCTCGAGGCCGAACTGGGGGTAAAGACTCCATGACCTATGCCATCGAAACCGAACAGCTCCGCTACCGGGTCGGCAAGGCGTTCGAGATCCCCGCGCTCGATCTTCGCGTACCGACCGGATCGATCTACGGCTTCCTTGGGCCGAACGGTTCCGGGAAGACCACCACGATTCGACTCATCCTCGGCCTGCTCCAGCCGTTGAGTGGCCGCATCACCGTCCTGGGGCGTCCGATGCCGGCGCAATACGCTCGCATTCTCCGCCACGTCGGCTATGTCCCGGAGCAGCCGCATCTCGACGCGACCATGACGGTGCGTGAGCTGATCGATTTCCAGGCGGCCTTCTACGCGCAGTGGGATCGGGCGCGGGCGGAGGAGCTCGTCAAGCGCTTCGAGCTCGATGCCGACCGTCTTTTCGGCCGTCTGTCCAAAGGCCAGAAGGCGAAGGTCATGATTCTGCTCGCGCTCGCGCAACGTGGGGATCTGCTGGTGCTGGATGAGCCGACCGACGGACTGGATCCTGTCGTGCGGCGCGACATCCTTAGCGCGCTGGTCACGTACGTCTCCGAGCGCGGCGCAACGATTTTCATCTCGAGCCATCTCGTGCACGAGCTGGAGCGCGTGTGTGATTGGATCGCGGTGATGGACAACGGAAGGCTGATCACCGAATCGCCAATGGAAAAACTCAAGCACGGGACCAAGCGGCTTGTGGTGACTGGTGCCCCTGCCGAGATCGTCAATCCACCGTTCCAGCTGCTCACGCGCGAGTCAGCGAATGGCGCGGGCGAGTACTGGGTCGTCGGCAATTGGGAGCCGGACATGACGACGTACGTCGAGAGCCTGGGCGCGTCTATTCGCGACGTGATCGATCTGGATCTCGAGGACGGGTTCGTCGAACTGCTGCGGGGATTCCGCGCAAAGGGAAGGGCGGTGCGCGTATGAGGGGGATGTTCCGTGCTGTGCTCTATGCGCAATGGAAATGGTCTCGTCTCATCGTGGTTCTCGGGACCGTGGCCGGATTTGCGATCCCGCTGTTGTCGTTGCAGGGCGCCGCGCGGCCGGATCGCGGCGCGCTGCAGACACAGGAGCTGTTGCGCGCGGTGCAGTCGTGGGGGTCGGTGTATCCACTACTCGCGGCGGCCCTCGGTCTACTCACCGCCATCGCGGCGTGGGCCGCGGATCACCGGGGCCGTCACATTCATGCCCTGACGTTGCCGCTGCCGCGCTGGCAATACGTGGCGTTGCGGTTCAGCGCGGGACTGGCGCTCCTGACGGCCCCCATTGCCGCGGTGCTGATTGGGGCGCTGCTGGGGGCCGTCATGGCGACACTCCCGCCGGGGCTTCAAGCGTATCCGATTGCGCTCACCCTGCGATTCGCGCTGGCGGTGTTCGTCGCCTACGCAGTGTTCTTTGCCGTGTCGGCGGGAACGGCGCGGACGGCGGGGATCATCCTGGGCGCGATCGCCCTGGTTGTGCTCGTGCAGGTCATCGTGAGCGGGGCGAACCTGGAATGGGACCTGCTTGGCACGCTCCAAGTTGTGTTATTGCAAGGACCCGGCCCGCTCGCCGTCTTCACCGGTCGTTGGATGCTCGTCGATGTCTAGAACGCTCGCGTCGGTGCTTTTCCTTTGGATTCTGGTGCCACACGCGTGGGCCCAGGACACCGTGGTTATGCGTTTGCAGGGCCGCGCGGACAGCCTGCTGCGAGCATGGCGCGAGGCACAGGCCATCGCGAATGTCGCCGATAGTCTGGAACGCGACCGGGCGACGGCTGGTCGCGACACGATTGCCGTCGGCCATCTCCGCATCATTGCGAATCGGTCGCCCCTTCCCCTGCGCAAGGCTGCCGAGCGCGCTTGGCCCGCGATCGACAGTCTGTATGGCAATGCCGCTGCCGACCTGGTCCAATACCCGTACATCATCCGCGCAGTCGATCCGGACACCACGGTGGGGCGATCGGTTTTCCACGTGGGTCTCGAGGTGCCCTGGGATCTGGATCTGCGGTCGACGACGACGTTGCTACTGGCCAATGTACCGGTGGCGCCGATCGACCGGCCGCTCGCCGACTGGCTGGGCGCGCCGCTGCGGCCCTCACTCGATCCGGCCGAGGAGCGTCGCGCGGTCTATCTGCAACTCGTCACCGCTCCCTCACAAGCGGTGCGAGCCTGTTTCTTGGGAGTGCTCGCCCGCTGCGCCGATGTGTTGGCGCTCGGCGATACCAGCGGGCTGCTCGAGCGCTGGTATCCGAGTCCCCCCGAGCGTCGCGCGCTCGTCGCCGAATCGTTCCGGTACTTCTTCAATCATGGCGCGAATGTCCAGGCCTTCCAGGCCTGCCTCGCGCTGAGCGATGCGGCGTGCACCGGATTGCTGCGGACCCTGCCAGCCAGTACGCTGCCGAGACCGCTCGCGTATGCCGCGCGCGCCACAATCGTTCGTGAAGCGCTGCGGCTGGGTGGACGAGACTCGTACCGGCGGCTCCTCGAATCAAACGTGCGGATCGGTGACCGTCTCGCCGGTGCGGCGGGCGTCGGCCTGGACTCGCTGATCGGAGCGTGGCGGAACGCCATTGTGGCGGCGCGGCCGACGGCCGTAGTCCTCCCGTGGTGGGCGGTCGGCGCGGCTTTCGGCTGGCTGGCGTTCTTCGGGGCGTGCGGAATGCGGAGCTCGCGTTGGCGCCTCTAAGGCGCTGGGTTGCCGTCACGCTCGCTGGCTGCGCAGTGATTGCGTTGGCGTACCTACCACCGCGCGGAGCTACGGC
>VBIU01000202.1:3602-5290 GCA_005880945.1 Chloroflexota bacterium
TTGGCCGACAAATGGCGCTATGCCGACGGAGCTGTCCGCTTGCTGGAGGACCGCCAACATGTACGAGGAATGTTGGCGAGTCAGGAGGACAACCATTCCGGGAGACCCACAATCATTGTTCGTGGGGCGGAAGAGTCTCCGGTCGCGGTTCGATACATCGAGGCCGTGCTGGACAGCACGTGGCACGCCCTGGGCCTGGCCGAGACGAAAATCCGAATCGCCGTTGTCATCGAGCTGGCCCAGCCGCGCAACGTGGCGAACCGCCCCACGCCTCCAGAGCGTGCGGCGTATCTCGCACCAGACTCGACGGACCGCACGACGTGCATCGCCTTGCTGCCCGCGGGCCCTTACTGGACGCGGTACCTGCTCGGGAAGCGGGAAGCGCCCGACGCGTGGTTCGGCGGATTCGCTCAGTGGTTGCAGGCAGGCCTCGGCCCCTGCGCGTTCTACGCGGCATACGGGACCCCGGGCAAGCCGGTGCGACGCTGGCTGGCGGCACGCAACTGGGACGTGGCCTTATTCCTTGGCTCGCGTGGCATCGCCGGTGAGCGCTTCTCCTCGCTGGACCTCCTGGGTGATTCCCGTTACTCGTGGTACTGGGACCAGGTTTACTCATTTCGGCCCGCGACGGTGGCGTGTCTCGCCGGCCGATCGTCCGGTTGTCGCGCCGCCGTCCTCGACGGAGCAGATGCGGCGTCGCCGGCTGCCGGGCCGCAAATCGTGCGTTCCGAGCGGCGCTGGTGGCGTGGGCAGCGCCTCCTCCCTGGCGAGCGGTACCTGTCGGATGTCGCCCGCGAAGTGGGACGCGAGCGCTTCCAAGGTTTTTGGGCCTCGTCGTTACCAGTGGACACCGCGCTCGCGGCGGCACTCAAACAACCGATCGGCGAATGGACCGAGCAGTGGGAGCGTCGGTTCATCGCGCCGATCCGCTTAGGCGCCGCGGCGCCGTGGGGTGCTACCGCGGTGGCGCTGCTGCTCGGTGCGGTCGCCGTTTTGGCTGTGATGCTGACGGCATCGCGGCGACAAGTCCGATGAGACCGCAGAATCTCTCTGCCACCCTGGTGGTCCTCGTGATCGGTGCGGCGATCCCGCGCCCAGCGGTGTCGCAAAATCGTTGGGAGCGAGAAGTGCAGCGTCAATTGCAGCGTGCGGTCAACGCGGTCACGACGAACGCGCGTAGGTCGCCGCTCTTCACGAAAACTGGGCCGCTGAATGAGGAGGAAGCGGAAACGTTCCTGGTGACCCTCGAGCGCGGGGTGACGTATTCCATTCTCGGTGTGTGTGACGACGATTGCTCGCGGCTCCAGCTGCTCCTCGCCACGCAGAGCAACGAGCTTGCCATCGACCGCAACAGTGAAACCTTCCCCGTCCTGCGGTTCACGCCCAGCGCGACCACGGTGTACCGCATCCGCGTCGTCATGGAGGGATGTCGTTGGAATCCCTGTTGGTACGCGGTGGCTGTTGTGCCCGTGGGCAAAAACCCGCCCTAGCGGATAGTTTTCTGGTGTGCGCGCGTGCGTCCCCATCATCATCGTGGCCCTGGTCGCTATCGGCGGCCTCACGTGGACCATCATGGCACTGCGCCGCTCGCTGGCGCGCGAGCGCCGGCTCGCGCGCGTCGATGACCTGACCGGCGTCCGCAACGCCCGCGCGTTCCGCGAGGCGGCAGGGGCCGAAATCGAGCGGGC
>VBIU01000204.1 GCA_005880945.1 Chloroflexota bacterium
AAGACCAGCCCAAAAGAGGCGCGCGATGGTGTCGAACGGGCTGGCCGTATCGTGGATTGGGCTAAGGAAGTACTGGCAGCGGCCCGACTCTAGAGCCAACGTTGCTGACGACAAGACACCCATATTCGATAGCACCGACTCAGCGGCCTCGAACTCCAGAAGCCAGTCTTTGTGAAGAGACCGGCAGCTGCGGCTCAGGCGCGGTTGACGGCGGTCGCAGAGTGGGCATCACGCATCCTCAAGGGGAAAGTGCCCGAGGCGTTCACATGGTCAGCTGTTCGTTGACCAGGCGCTTAAGAAGCCCATACTGCCGCTCAAGTTGCCCAATCGTGTTGACCGCGTGGGCGCTGTTCTGGTGAGTGTGCTGCTGGCCGCTGGGCTCACCACGTGTGGCAACGGATCGACCGCTGCTGGGCCGCCCTCATCGCCCTCATCAGCGCCTTCCTCCCCCACATCAACGTCAATGGCATTGTGGAGCACTTACTCGAGCAAGATGTGGGGGTATTCGTTCAAGTTCCCGCCGGAATGGACTGACCTGGGTGATCTGGGCGCGGGCAAGACCGAGGAGTATCTATCTAACGAGCCTGTTGGCTCTCCTGAAGGCCTCGATTCAAACGGCATTTTTCTAGCTATTTCGATTCATCAGTTCTCCGGCCGGGCTTGCGCCCAACACGGACTTGCAAATGCGACGGTCGATCGGCAAGACGCGATCGATGTCGACGGGCTGTCGGCAACGCTCTACATACTGTCGGGCCAATTGCCCTATATGGAGCTAAATCTCGAGAAGGACACGTATTGCTACATGTTCTCGTTCGTGTTCGGGAGCCGATCAGCACGAGATGCGAATGAGAGCACCGCGCAGATGATTCTCGGCCAGACGTTTAAGTTCGGCCAACCAACAGCGCCCGCTCCGTGAGTCGGCGGGCTCTACTGGCCGGGGTGCTTATCTTCGCCCCCGCCCTCAGTGCAGATTGAGGCGCGAGTCGCACAATCTACGCGGCACTTCCCAACACTGCAGGTCGAGTCGCCCGTTATGCAAGCTAGCTCCACGGCTGTGCTCCAACTACCGTGGCCCGGCGCGTATTACCTCGCTTCATGCAGCAAGAATTCAAGGCACGCGGAGTTTGCAAAGTGGGACGGTCGGCTGATATTTCCGTCGGGGAGGATTTACCTTGCGGGCCGTCCCACTCCGAAAGTCCAACGCGTCATTCGGACGGACTGATCGTTATTGGGCAAGTTATGTTTTCGCACAGTGGAAAACCCAAGCTGTACCTGGCGGGCCGCTGAAGGCCTCGTGCACGCCGCACTTGCGGCGCAGGCTGCGCCCGGGAAGGATCACGCCAAAGGGGACCGCTACGGACGCGGTAAGCATCCCGCCGACCGCAAAGTTGTGCTCGCACGACTGTGCGTCAGGACAGTCAATGCTTCCCGGCGTCGGATCCCACTGGAGCCAGCGCGCTGAGGCTGGGAGAACGGCTCACGGTATGAGCTCGTCGCTCAGGTTCGATTCGCGTGCCCGGCTTGCGGCGCAGTTCGCTGTATGTCTTGCACCGGGGTGATGTGGTAGTGCAGGTGGAGCACTGACAGGCCCAACCAACGCACGAAGTGGTCGGTGCGAACTGAGCCGTCGACGTCGGGATACACGTGAAAGACTTCCTTGAGCGGGCGCACGTACCACACTCGGATACGCCCCGGTCCTGCTTCCGTGATCCGATAGAATCCCGGGTCCCCGAATCGATGACCAGACGAGATGAGCTTCAGTGATCCATCCGTCTGCGCCTCTGGTCTGAGCAGCACCGTCGCGTTGCCGCGCACAACAGGAAACACGGTCTTCACGCAAGGTCCGGACCCGGGCGGTGTGGCAGTCGAGTAGAAGCCTGAATAGATCACGAGGCCGCTTGCGAGGTTGCGGCGCAGCCAGCTCGTGAACGCCACGTGTCCCGATTGATCCACCAGCTGCTCGACCTCGCTCGTCATGCCGCGCGCAGTCTCGAGCGGGTACATCGGAAAGTTCAGCTGCTCCATGCGGCGGCTGACGAAATTGATCAGCATCCATCCGAAGGGCCAGAACAGCGGCGACCACTGCGACCACACGTCGAGGTGGTAGCGGCCGGTGTGCTCGTAGAAGTCGCGCACCGATGGGTGCAGGCGACCTGAATCGAACCCATCGCCGTCCAGGTATGCGCAGTCCGGCAGCAGCCCGAGGTCAGAGCCGGTGTTCACTTCGAGTCCGGCACGGGCGGCGACGGAGCGATGGAAGCCCGCGCCGATCCGTGGCGGACCCGTCGGACCGTCCAGCCAGGGGACGGTGCTCCTATCGACCCGGCGGCCGAAGAGGAAGCAGAGGAACAGGATCACGGCCCCGACAAGGCTGCCCATCAGGCTCCGCACGGATCCACTGTAACCATCCGACTTCGCGTCTTGACCGCGTGATGAAAGACCCAGCGGACCTGTGTCGGGTGTCACACCCGCAACCCACGCCGAGATAGCCTGGCCCGGGCTTGACCGCGCGCAATCAATCGTCGCTTTCGACGCTTGGATATCCGCCTTTCGCGTCATGGCTCTCGTTGCCGACGAGCGCGGGCCAGAAAACGCAGAGCAAGGTCATGGGGCTTGTCACGCGCAGGATGTGTCGATCGTGCTGGTCCAACGTATACATGGTGCCGGGATCAAGCTGGTGGGCCTTTCCGCTCGCCACCTCGATTACCTCGCCATTGCCTGCGATGCAGTAGTTGGCCTCGAAATGATTTGCATACTCGAGGTCGAGCTCGGTGCCGGCGTCGATCTCGGTGAGATGAAGCGAGAATTTCACGCCGTCGTCCCGACGCAGGAGCCGACGGCTTCGCCAGCCCTCTCCCCGAACATCTCGCTCAGTTCCCGCCAACTCGACCAAGTTGCGAACGATCATTGCAGCGCCCCTTAATTGACTACCAGGCGGCTTCTATTCGCTCAAGATGATGCGGCACATGCCCGCCGCCCTTACTGCCCGCGAGACGTCTGAGGTCGCCCGCGCCAACCAATCCGGCAAGCAGCCGGTCGTGTTCATCCATGGGCTCTGGCTGCTCGCGAGCAGCTGGGACCGCTGGGCCGATCTGTTCGAGCAAGCCGGCTACTCGGCGGTGAAGCCGGGCTGGCCCGACGACCCGGAGACCGTCGCCGACGCGAAGGCCCGGCCGGAGGCGTTTGCGCGCAAGGGAGTCGGCCAGGTCGCCGGCCACATGGAGACCGTGATCCGCGGACTCACGCGCAAGCCCGCGGTAATCGGTCATTCATTTGGCGGGCTGCTCGCGCAGATCGTCGCGGGCCGTGGACTTGCCGCCGCCTCGGTCGCGGTCGACCCCGCTCCGTTTCGCGGCGTCTTGCCGCTGCCGTTCTCCGCGCTGCGAGCCGCGAGCGCGGCACTGAGCAACCCGGCCAATGTCAACAGGGCGGTGTCGCTGAGCAGTGCGCAGTTCCGATTCGCGTTTGCTAACGCCGTCGGCGAGGACGAGGCGAAGCAGCTGTATGAGAGCTACGCGGTGCCCGCACCCGGGAAGCCGCTGTTTCAGGCGGCGTTTGCGAACGTCAATCCGCGCACAGAGGTCAAGGTCGACACCATGAATCCAGACCGCGGACCGATGCTGCTGATCTCCGGCGACAAGGACAACACCGTGCCGTGGGCGATCGTCAACGCTTCGTACAAGCTGCAGAAACGGAACCCAGGCACGACCGAGGTCGTCAGGATTCCCAACCGCGGCCATTCGCTGACCATCGACAGCGGCTGGCGCGAGGTCGCGCAAACCGCGCTCGACTTCATCAAGCGTTTCGCGGCGCCCTGACCGCCCGGGGGACTCTTAACGCGGCGCGCCGCGTGGCAGCAGCACGATGATCAGCGTCGCCAGCGGACCGATGAACAGCGAGATGACCCACCACCAGAAGCCCGATCGGTTCTTGCCCTGCGCGATCCCGGAGTTGATCAACGACAGAGTGAACCATCCGACAGCGAATCCGCCGTTCGTGGGGTTGATCTGTTCCACGAACGTAAGTTACACCGCGGTTCCGATTGCTACAGCAAGCTCCTGATCAGGCGGCCCTGCTCCATCAGGTGACGCGGTCCAAGAAACTGTTCGCGGATGCGCTCGCGCGCCGCGGCGCCCATTCGGGCCGCGCGCTCGCGATCGTTCACCAAAGCCGTGACTGCACGACCGAGCGCCTCGAGGTCCTTCGGATCCACGAGCACCCCGTTCTTTCCATCCTCGATCTGATCGGAGATGCCTCCGACGCGGCTCGCAACCACCGGACGCGACTTCCACATAGCTTCGGCGACGGTGAGGCCAAAACCCTCGGCCAGGCTCTTCTGCACGACCACGTCGGCTCGGCGCTGCAGCGCGTTGACCATGGCGGCGTTCTCGTCCTGGTCATCCATCGGCAGCTGCACGATGAGCACGCGCGATGCGATCGACGTGTCGAGCGCTTGCTGCTGCGCGAGAAGCTCCTGAAGAACCTCGGGCTGCTCGGGGTCGTCACGCACCGACGTGGACGCGGGTCCCGC
>VBIU01000074.1 GCA_005880945.1 Chloroflexota bacterium
GACCTACTACGCAGCCTGGGCGGTCGAGGCGGACGCCCCGGATCGCTCGCTCGCCTCGTCGATGGCGAAAGCCTACGTGTCGGACGCATACCGCAAGGTGGCGGGAGACGGGATCCAGGTGCACGGCGGCACCGGTTTCACCTGGGAGCACGACATGCACCTCTACTTCAAGAGGGCAAAAGCGTCAGAGGTGACCCTCGGCGACGCCACTTATCACCGTGAGCTTGTCGCCCAGGCTCTCGATCTTTAGGCCTGCACAGTCCCGACGAAGAGGCCCGAGAAGCCCATGCGTTCCGCAATTCCAGAGCTGCGAGCGGCTAACGGTTGGTGGGTAGGTTGGGTGGATATAGGTGCCCATCGCGAGTAGGGGGGAGACGATGACAACACTAGAAAAACGGCCGAACACCGCACTCCTCGTCGTCGACGTGCAGAACGGCGTCGTCGAGAGGGCTCACGAGCGCGACGCGGTCGTCGCGAACGTCGGCAGCCTTGTCGAGAAGGCGCGGCGAGAACGGGTCCCAGTTGTCTGGGTCCAGCACTCCGACGAGCAGCTTGCACGGGGGAGCGACGACTGGCGGATCGTCCCCGAGCTGGCTCCGGGCGACGCCGAGCCGCTCGTCGAGAAGAGCTATGGCGACTCCTTCGAAGACACCACTCTCGAGACGGTGCTGTCGGGCCTCGGAGTCGGGCGACTCATCATCGTCGGCGCGGAGACCGATGCATGTATCCGCTCGACGCTTCACGGCGCGTTCGTCAGGGGTTACGACGCGACCCTTGTCAAGGACGCCCACACGACGGGGGACCAGACGGCATGGGGGGCGCCGCCGCCGGCCCAGGTCATCGCGCACACGAACCTGTACTGGACGTACCAGACAGCGCCGGGGCGGACGGCCGGGACGGTCGAAACCAAGGATGTCGACTTCGGCGGCAAATCCTGACGACTGGTACCTCTAGCCCGCGGCCAGCAACCGAAACACGACGATCCCGAAAAGCGCGCACGCGGGCAGCACCAGGCCTCTGAACAAGGACCAATAGCCCGCCCATGCCTCGCGCAGACGGTCGAGACGGCGGCCGGATCCGAAAACCAACGACCAGTAGATTGGAAGCGCGGAGCCGGTGTTGAGGGCCAGTGCGAGGAGCGCGATGCCTCCAGCGCCGACGAGCCACGGCTGCAAAGGCGTGGCATCGCCAAAGCCGAGCTGGATCCCCCAGACAGCCGAAGCGACCATCAACCCCACCAGCGCCGGCACGCCCAGCAGGAAGAAGGCGGCGAAGCTGACGACCACGAGAGCCAACATCAGCGCCAGCATGGCGACGATCCCCGAGAGTGCTGCCGCGGCGATGGTCACGCCGCTCGACGCCGGAGCGTTGGCGGCTACCGGCGTCGCGTCGAGCGCCATTGTTCCGGCCGGCGCGGCGACACTCGCCGCGCGCACGTCCGACCACGAGTGCCAGTGCGCGCTCGATGAGACGGCTGCGGCGACCGCAGCCGGAGCGAGCGCGAGGAGCAGGCCCGCAGCGATAGCGGCGGCATTGCGGCGCAGCAGCGCGATCGGGAGCCACACCCTTCGAGCGCGCGTCCGTCCGAGGCCTGTCTCCATGAGCCGCTCGCGGTCGAAGGTGGTACCGCAGAGCACCGTCAACGCGAAGCAAGCGGTGAGGGGCAGCAGCAATGAGGCGGGCGCCAGTGGCGAGCGAAAAACGAACAATGCGAGGGGCAGGTCGGCCACGGCGGCGGACACCGGCGATAAGAGGAACGACCACGCGCCGCCCGCAGCGCCCTCGCGCGGGAAGAGCATGAACCCCAGCATCCTGCCCATGGCGGCCCAGTACGCAGTGACCGCCGCAACAAACGCGAACACCGGAAGCAGGCCCCATGGTGCAGACTGGCCGAAGAGAGCCAGCAGCGTCATGCCTGCGGCCATCCAGAACGTGACCCACACAGTGCTGACCACCGCGCCGGGCAGGACCTCCAGCCAGATGAGCGAGGGATCGTCGATCGGCGTGTAAAGCAGAACCTCCAGCGATTGCTGAGCCTTCTCCCACCAGATTCCGATCGAGCTCTTGATCGACTCGAGCAGGGCGAACGACATGAAGAAGAGCGGAAGCAGCAGCCCGGCCTGCAGCGCGGTGCCGCCCGCGAAACGTTCGGCGACCTGTCCGGCGACCCCTGGCAGCTGACCGAACAGAGAAGTTCCGGCGACGAGCAGCAGCACGAACGCATTGAGGTACATGACCCAGCTCAGGTCGCCGCGCCTCCACCACGAGCTGACATAGAACGGAAGCGAGTTGCGCAGCAGGCTCCCTTGCGCGCGAAGCGATGCAAACATGCGAGGCGCGCCGATGCCGGAGATCGCCGGTGGCGGAAGCAGCGGCGCCGCGGCTGTCGCAGCAACCGGCTCGGCCATTGCTTTGAGGTAGACCGACTCGAGGCTCGTCTGCTCCTCCTCGAGCTCGTGGAATGGCGAGTCCTGGGCCGCCAGACGCCGCTGGAGCTCCGCCGCAAATGCAGCGCGATCCGCGACTGTGGCGTTCCACGGCAGCGTGTACGCGAGGTGATCGTCAACGAGGTGATGCTCCACTGCGTGCTCCGCGAGCCAGCGATGCAGCGGCTCGGGGTCGGCCGGCGGGCGGCTCAAATGCGCCGAGAGGCGTCTGCCCTTCGCCGCTTCCTGTCGCAGGTCTTCCAGGTTGCCGTGCGTGACGATGACGCCCTTGCGCATGATGGCGATTCGGTCCGCCATGAGCTCCGCCTCGCTCAAAACATGTGTGGTGACGATGAGCGCGGCGCCCCGACTTCGCTGCTCGCCGAGATAGTGACGCATGTCGGCGGCGGCGACAGGGTCGAGGCCCGCCGTCGGCTCGTCGCAGAAGATCCAGTCGGGATGATGCAGCGTGGCTCTGATCAGCGCGACCTTCTGCGCCATGCCACGCGAGTACGCCGCGAGCACCGTGTCTGAGCGATCGGCCAGGTCGAAGCGCTCGAGGAGCTGCGCGATCCTGCTCCGGCGCTCACGCTCCGGTACGCCGTAGAGGTAGCCGAAACGATCGAGGTATTCGGTGGCGGTGTTCCGACCATAAAGCCGTGCCTGGTCGGGCACGACGCCAAGGCGAGCGCGCACCTCGTCCAGCTTCTCAGGGAGGCGCAGGCCGTCCAGCTCGATCAAGCCCGCGTCTGGGCGCAGGATTCCGCCGAGACAGCGAAGTGTCGTGGACTTGCCGGCTCCGTTCTGGCCGAGCAGCACGAGCAGCTCGCCTTGCTCGACCTGCAGGTCGACACCGTCGACGGCGCGCACGTCGCCGAAGCTCTTACGAAGGCCTTCGACCCGAATCACGGACCGATACTAGTTAGTGCGTCGTGCAGTCGGTTTGCAGATCAGATCTTTTTTCGAAAGGATCCATGGCGGCAACGCTTCACGACAGGGCGTCCACCGCGGGGCTGACGCGGCTCATCACCTTGTGATGCACCTCTTCCCGAGTCTCGCTCGCGTCGAGGCGCATGAACCGCGCCGGCTCGGCCGCGGCCAGGCGCTCGTACTCGGCGGCCACTCGGGCGTGGAAGTCGATCGACTCGCGCTCGACGCGGTCTGCGCTCTTGCCCGCCCTCAGCTGACGATCGCGACCGCTCTCGACCGGGAGTGCGAGCAGGAAGGTCATATTCGGGCGCGGAAAGGTGGCCGGCCACGCGACGGGGACGCCGCGACCGCCACCCTGATAGGCCAGCGTGGAGTCGTGATACCGGTCGGCGATCACGATCCGGCCGAGAGCCAGCGCGGGCGTGATCACCTCATGGAGGAGCTGCCTTCGAGCGGCCATGAAGAGGTACATCTCCGCTTCCCCATCGAGCTCCATGCCGCTGGTCAAGAGCAGCTCGCGCATCCGTTCGCCGAGCTCGGTACCTCCAGGTTCCCGCACGACGACGGCCTGGCGGTACGAGAGCTTCTCGCCCAGGAGCTCGACCTGGGTGGTCTTGCCTGAGCCTTCAGTGCCCTCGAAAGTGATGAAGAGTCCGTGGCCCATCAGCGTCAAATGGTCGCGGTTTCTTCGGGGGTCGGTGTGATGCGAAGGCGGCGCTGCGGTTCCTTGCCGGTGCTGCGGGCGGAGAGCTCGTTCTCCGAGACGAGCTGGTGCTGCAGCCTGCGCAGGTATGCGTTTTGGGGCGAGATCTCGACCGGTCGCAGAGTCGTCTTCACTGCCTTGATCGCTGCGGCGGCCTCGGCGAGGGCGCGAGTCGTCGCCTCATCGCGCTTGTCCACGCCGTAGATGCGGGAGAGGGCGTCGCGCACCTGAGTGGCGGAGTTGCTCTTGAGGATGTGGATCGGCAAACCCCGACTCTCGGCCTGGCGAAGGCTGTCTGGCCTCCGCCGGTAGTGGTTTTTCAACGTGAGCACGGCGCCCGCGCCGTCCAGGTTGCCGAGCACCCGCACCGGAAGCTCCAGGTCGCGGATCGACTGCTCGACGTGGTGACGGCTCACGCCGTATGGAAATATCCCGAGCGGCTTCGCCGCGGATGGGGCGGCTGGCGTTTCGGCGGGAGGCGGCGCGTCGACGTTGGAGATCACCCGGCCCTCGCGAGTGCGAAGGCGGATCTTTGGCGTCAGCAGCGGACCACGGAGCGCTGTGTCGACGACCTCGGCCAGCGGCATATGGATGGCGACGCGATCGCGGTCCTGGATCTCGACCAGGACGTCGAACGTCGGCGGTGCCATACGCTCGAGCACCGACTTCTGCGTGCCTCGCCGCCGCGCCTCTTCGTCCGACAGGGTCACGCTCTGGATGCCGCCGAGCAAGTCGTTCAGCGTCGGGTTGACGAGAAGGTTCTCCAGCGTCTGGCCATGCGCGGTCGCGATGAGCTGCACGCCCCGCTCGGCAATGGTGCGGGCAGCGGCGGCCTCGAGCTCAGTGCCGATCTCGTCGATGACGATCACCTCCGGCATGTGGTTCTCGACCGCCTCGATCATCACCGCGTGCTGGAGTAATGGCGTCTTGACCTGCATGCGCCTCGCGCGCCCGATTCCCGGGTGCGGGATGTCGCCATCGCCTCCGATCTCGTTCGAGGTGTCGACAATCACGACCCGCTTGCGCAGCTCATCCGCGAGCAATCGCGCGCACTCGCGAAGCATCGTCGTCTTGCCGATACCAGGGCGGCCGAGCAGCAGAATGCTCTGCCCGCTGACCACGATGTCGCGGATGATCTCTCCGGTTCCTGTGACTGCACGGCCGACACGCATGGTGAGGCCCGTGATCCGGCCGGATCGATTTCGGATCGCGGAGACGCGATGCAGGGTGCGCTCGATGCCGGCCCGGTTGTCGTCGCCGAACTGACCGACGTTGTTAGCCACGTGCTCGAGGTCCGCGGAGGAGACAGTGCGGTCCGCGAGCAACACCTCGCGTCCGGGAACGCGTGCCTCGGGCTCTCGACCCAGGTCGAGCACGATCTCCAGGAGCTCTGTCGGATCTGTGCGCTCGTGCAGAGCGCGCGCGAGGTCTGTGGGCAGCGCGCGTGCCAGAAGCTCGACCTCCTCGTCCCAGTTGGCGGCTCGCGATGAAGGTGTGCTCATCCGAAAGAGGGCACCAGGCCTTTCTCCCGCACCGGCACGCGCACCGCCAGTTCTTTGACCAAGAGAAGCTGCGTCAATAACACGCTGAACCCACGCCCGCGGAGGGCGTCGATCATGTGCGAATCATAGTGGCGCAGGCTCGACCAGGCCGGCAGCTCCGATTCGCCCAGCAGCGACAGCCCGAGATCGGCGAGCTCGCCCGCAAGCGATGCATCCGGCATGGCCATGAAGCTGACTGTGTTCGGCCGCGCGCCGGAGCTGCGCTCTGACTTGACCCAGCCGACAATCTCGATCTGGTCGACCACCAGCTCCTGCTTCTCGGAGCCGCGAGCGGCGAGCCGTCCTGTCCACTCGCCGTGAAGCGCCCGCCACTCGCGGTATGTCGGCGCTTCGAGCTGAGAAACGCCCTGTGGGGTGACCTTGCGATACAGCTGGTAGAGAAGGCGGTGGTCGCCGCGACGGATGGGCCGCGCCCCCTCGGGAAATTGATCCGAGCGCATCACGGGCTTGTCCGCATACACCACGACCTCGGTGGCGTATTGGCGGAACCCTCGCAGCCTGAAAACCGGGAGCAGCGGGTCGCGCTCGGGCAGGCGAACGAAGAGCCTGTGCGCGCCCCGCTCGAGCGCCTGGTTGCAGAGGTGCTCGACCAGGGCCGGGGCGACCTCGTCGGAGTCGGCTCCGTCTGCCACCTGCAGGTTGAGGACCTGCAGCACTGTGGCGCGGGGCAGGTCCAGCCCGAGCGGCTGCCCTGACGCCTGGATGAAGCCGACCACCTTGCCGCCAACCTCGGCGACGTAGATCAGGGTCTCTTGAGACAGCGGCAGCAGGGCCGAGAGGGTGGAGCTCAGCACCGTCCATAACCTGGCCGCCGGCGGAGCGGCTTCCGTGAGACGGCTGTCGGAGGACCGGTGCATCTCCTCGATGCGCGCGAGGTCAAGCAGGCCCGCGGCGCGAATCTTCACGACGCTGCAGCCGCGGCCATGCGAACGAATTCGCGATGCAACCGCAGGTCTTTCGTGAGCTCGGGATGGAAGCAGAGCGCGACGATGCGTCCCTGACGCACAGCGACCGCGCGGCCCTCATGCGTCGCGATGATCTTCACATCGCCCGTCGACTCGACCAGCGGCGAGCGGATGAAGACACCAGGAAAGCTCTTGCCTGCCAGGCCCTCGATATCGAGGTCGGCTTCGAAGCTGTCCACCTGACGCCCGTACCCGTTGCGCCGCACCGCGACGTCCAGAAGGCCCATCCCCTGCTGCGCGGGCATTCCGTCCGACAGCTCGCGGGCGAGCACGATCATGCCGGCGCAGGTCGCGAGAGTCGGCAAGCCCGCGCCGATAGCGGACCGCAGCGGTCCGTACAGGCCGACGCGCTCCATCAGCATCGTCATCGTCGTGCTCTCGCCGCCTGGCAGCACGATTCCGTCCAGGCCTTCGAGGTCCTCCGCAGTGCGCACAACCCGCGTCCGGGCGCCGCACGCTTCGAGCGCGCGAATGTGCTCGGCAAACGCCCCCTGCATCGCGAGGACCCCGATGAGAGGTGATTTGCTTTTCCTCCCCCCGCTTGCCGGGGGGAGGCCAGGCGCAGCCGGGGAGGGGTCAGGAGCCGAGCTACCAGCCTCTGGCAGCGAGCAGCTCGTCCTTAGGGATGGCGGGAATCTCGAGCCCGTGCATCGCCTTTCCCAGCCCCGCGGAGACCTCGGCGAGAACCTCCGGCTTGTCGAAGTAGGTCGTGGCGGCAACTATTGCTTTGGCACGCTTCAAGGGGTCCTCGGACTTGAAGATGCCCGAGCCGACGAATACGCCATCGACGCCCAGCTGCATCATCAGCGCGGCATCGGCCGGGGTGGCGATGCCGCCGGCGGCGAAGTTGACGACCGGGAGCCGACCCAGGCGCTGGCATTCCTCGAGCAGCTCCACCGGGGCTCCGATCAGCTTCGCCTCGTGGACCAGCTCGGCCTTGTTCATGCCCTGCAGCTTGCGGATGCCGGCGTTGACGGCCCGCGCGTGGCGGACAGCCTCGACCACGTTGCCGGTACCCGCCTCGCCTTTGGTGCGGATCATGGCTGCGCCTTCCGAGATGCGGCGCAGCGCCTCACCAAGGTCCCGGCAGCCGCAAACAAAGGGGACTTTGAATGGGTGCTTGTCGATGTGAAACTCCTCATCGGCGGGGGTCAAGACCTCGGACTCGTCGATGTAATCGACGCCGAGCGCCTCGAGGACCTGCGCCTCGACGAAGTGGCCGATGCGGCACTTCGCCATCACCGGGATGGTGACGGCCTCCATGATCGAGCGAATCAATGTCGGGTCCGACATCCGGGCCACGCCGCCCTCTTTGCGGATGTCCGCCGGCACCCGCTCGAGAGCCATCACGGCGCAAGCGCCTGAGTCCTGAGCGATCTTGGCGTGCTCGGCCGTGACCACGTCCATGATCACCCCGCCCTTGAGCATCTGCGCAAGTCCGGCCTTCACCTTGAAGGAGCCCTTCAAAGCGCGATCCCCATTCTTAGAACCGTTGCCTTCGGCCACGAGACGGATTCTACGCCGCGATCTCGTCCTCCCCACCCCGTGGGGAGGTCCGGCCGCGGCCGCGCAGCGGTCGCCGCCGGGGAGGGGACGCAGGTGCCTTGCGCGTGAAGCCCGCTGAGCGGACGATCGGAAACGCTGGCCCTGTAGCTACAGTCTTTCGAGCACCAGGGTGCGCTTGGAGGCGTACTCGTCGTCCGACAGCAGGCCGTCGCGGTGCAGGCGCGTCAGCATGTCCATCTCCTCCAGCACGTCCAGCAGAGGAGCCATCGTGCGCCGCGCGAGGTAGGCCTCGGACGCAGTCCCCGCCTCTTCCCCACGGGCATCGAACTCCCGGATGAAGAAAAGGGCCTTCACGGCGGAGAACGGGATGCCCAGCTTCCGGATCGCGCTGTCGGAGTGCTCCCCGTGAAGGTGGAGGACGACGCCATAGCGATGGCGCTCGAGCGTGCCGTCCAGGTGCCCCCTCAGGACCTCCCCGTCGAGGAACCTGATCGCGACCTTGCGAGTGGGCGTTTCGGAGGCGAGATCCGGATCCCGGGGGAGCTCCACCCACTTCACCGCGGTGAGAGGGATCCACGCCGTCTCGTTGTTCTCCAGGCCCGCGGCATCGTCGACCTCGACGAGAAAGTCCGGCTCGTCGAAATCGAGATCCCTCGCGACCCCCTCCAGGGTCTCATCGTCGAAGAAGCGGACGACTACCTTGGCCATCTCTTTGGTTACTACTCTACTAACCCTCATTTGGCAGCACTCCTGCGCACCGCCCGGCGTCCGACCCGGCGCGCGCACTTGACGCACACCGCCAGGTGCATCCGAACGGCCTCGGCCTGGGGGCGCCGCAGCTTGCCGGCCAGGTACGGAGCCAAGAGTGGAACCGCCTCGTCGTGGGTCAGCTCACCCTCGCCCTCGGCGGATATGAACTCCTCCTTGAATCGAAGGCGGGCGCGGTAGAGGAGCGTCTCGACGGCGCTCTCGGACATCTTGAGCGACCGTGCGATCTGGCGGTAGCTGAGATCCTGGAGCTCCCGCAGCGTCAGCACGAGCCGGTACTTCTCGGGCAGGCGCTGAGCCACCGCCCAGACCTGGCGCCGCATCTCATTGGATTCCTGGACCTGGACCGGATCGAAGCCGCGCGCCGTCGACGGCAGGCCGGCCAGAAGGTCGGAGTCGTCCTCGTCGCCCGAATCGGCCCTCAGGTCCCGCTGCCGGCGCCGCAGTTCGTCGAAGCAAAGGTTCCGAGCGACGGTGTGCACCCAGCCGCCGAAGTTGAAGGAGTCGTCGACGCGGTCCATCATCCGGAGCGCCTTCATGAACGTCTCCTGAGCGATGTCCTCGGCCAGGAGCGCGTCCCCAAGCTTGCGCCTGACCAGGCGATAGATAGATGCGACGTAGCGCCGGTGCAGCTCCTCGAACGCGTGCACGTCGCCATCGCGATACGCCCTGACCAGCTCGACGTCGGTGGGATCGACGCCCACTTTGGACTCGGTTTCGGGATCGTCCGTCACTTCTGCCCCAACAGCTCTCTAACGGCGCGGGCCGCTGCTCGGGTCAGTGCGGGTGCGGCTTCCTGCATCAAGTCCTGCAGATTGTGCCCTGCTTGCCCCATCTCCTCCACGGCGGTAACACCCTTTTTGAGCATGGAGTCCCAGCCTTTGCCCTTGCTTCCGGCGATCAGAAGCGCCGGGATGCCGGCGGCCTGGGCCCTTTTCGCGATCTCGCCCGGCGCCTTGCCGTAAGCGGTCTGAGAGTCGACCCGGCCCTCCCCCGTGATGACCAGGCGGGCGCCGGGCAGCGCGCCGTCGAAACCGCTGGCGTCGACGACCAGCGGCGCTCCAGGGAGCAGGTTGGCGTCCAGGAAGGCGACCAGCCCCGCCCCGGTGCCGCCCGCAGCCCCTGCGCCGGGAAGGTCGGCCACTCGCTTGCCAAGATCGTGCTCGATGACTTCGGCCAGATGTGCGAGGGCCCTGTCGAGCAGCCGTACCGTCACGGGATCCGCTCCCTTCTGGGGTCCGTAAACGTAGCTCGCGCCTTCGGGACCGGTCAGCGGGTTGGTGACATCGCAGGCCACCATCACCCTCACGTCGCGCCAGGCAGGATCGACGCCTGCCTTGTCGATGCGCTCGAGCCGGAGCAGGGGCGCACCGCCGCGGGGGAGCTCCCGGCCGGAGCCGTCAACAAATCGGTAGCCGAGGGCCTCGGCCATGCCGCAGCCTCCATCGTTGGTCGCCGACCCCCCGATGCCGGCGATCACCGTCTTGACCCCCGCCCGCCTGGCCGCATCCAGGAGCTGGCCGAATCCGTACGTCGAGGTCTTGCGAGCATCGCGCGCCGCCGCGGTGACCAGGGCGAATCCGCTCGCCGACGCCAGCTCGACCACCGCCGTCCGGCCTTCGTCGATCAGCCCATATGACGCGAGCACCGGGTCGCCGAGCGGGCCCTCCACATTGACCCACTGGTAAGTGCCGTTGCGAGCGGTGACGAGCGCCTCAACTGTGCCTTCGCCGCCATCCGCGACCGGGATCTCGACCACTTCCGCATCCGGCAGCACCTCGCGCACGCCACGAGTGATCGCAATCGCCGCCTGTGTTGCCGAGAGGCTGCCCTTGAAGGAGTTCGGCGCAACCACGATCTTCATCGCGGCCGCACACGGGACCTAATAGACAGGAATGGTCCAGTCCTTGTACTTGGGCGTCTCGCCGCGAACTGCCCCGAAGTAGATGTTCTGCAGCTCCTGCGTGAACTCTCCCACCTTGCCGTTGCCCACCATCCTCCGATCGACCTCGATCACTGGAGCGACCTGGGCTCCGGTGCCGCACAGCAGCAGCTCGTCACAGGTATAGAGCTCGGTCCGGTCGATGCTCCGCTCGACCACCGGCAGCCCCAGCTCGTCTTTGATGAGGCCCATGATCAGCGTCCGCGTGATGCCTTCGAGGATGTCGTCGGTCACGGGGGGAGTGACGAACGTGCCGTCCTTGATCATGAAGAGGTTCTCGGCCGAGCCCTCGGAAACGTGCCCGTCGACGGTGAGCACTATCGCTTCGTCGTATCCGGCCTCGTTGGCTTCGGACTTGGCCAGCGCAGACTGCGCGTACGAACCGGTGACCTTGGCTCGTGCAGGCAGCGATTGGTCGGGGACGCGCCGCCAGGTGCTGACCATGCAGCGGAGGCCGCCCTCGATCTCGACGTAGTTGCCGAACGGGATCGAGTAGACGAGGAAGCTGTGCCCGATGTTGTGAAGCCGCACGCCGATCTCCTCGCTGGCGGTGAACAGGAGGGGGCGGACGTAGACGTCGGACTTGAACTCATTGCGCCGAAGCAGCTCGACGGTGATGTTGACGAGCTCCTCGGTCGAGTGCGGCAGGTGGAAGCGCATGATATTCGCTGAGCGCCGGAGGCGGTCGTAATGCGCGGGCGCCTGAAGCAGATGCAGCTGCTCCTGCTTGGCGTTCCAGTAAGCGCGGATGCCCTCGAAGACGCCGGTTCCGTAGTGCAAGGCATGAGTCATCAGCCCGAGCTTGATGTCGTGGTAGCGCCCGAACTCTCCGTCGAAGTAGACCCACGTGTTGGGATGGGCTGCCGGCTTCTTCGTCGCTGCCTTGGCTTTCGTCTCCACACTCATCTCGGCCTTAGTGTAAGTCGCACCCGGGCCGGAGCCCATCAGGTCCTGTCCGAACATGCCTCCCCCTGAAGGGGGAGGGTTAGGGTCAAGCTCAGGAGGGCCGCCAAGGACGGGCCCCGCCCTATTTCTGTTATGAATCGACCCGTGAGCCTTTACGGGATCATCGCCGACCTCCGCCGAGAGCACCCGACCCCCGCAGCCACCCAGACGCTCGACATGGTCGTGGCCGAGCTCGGACGCACGCGCGACAACCTCAAGGACGCGGTGGCGGCGCTCAGCACCAGGTCGCTCCCGCCAGGAGGCAAACCCGTGCTCGACGAGCTCGTCGATCGGGCTCGGAAGGCCGACCTTTACGACCTGGATTACGGCAAGGATCCCTACGACAAGCCTCCGCCCGAGCCCCTTGACGAGGGCACGCTGGGGATTGGAGCTTTGCTGGCGATCAGCTCGCTCGTCGGGATGGGCCTGGCGATCGCCGCAGTCATCGCCGGCGTGAACGCCATCATGCACACCGGCACCTAGTCCGCTGTGCCCGAGTTCTCTTTCGACGTCGTGTCCGAGTTCGACTCCGTCGAGCTGACCAACGCGCTCGACCAGGCGCGCCGGGAGGTCGGCACCCGCTTCGATTTCAAGGACACGTACACCGTCTACGACCAGAGCGGCCAGGCGATCCTGATCGAGTCCGCAAGCGAGGACCGCGCCAAAGCGGCGCTCCAGGTGCTGCGCGAGAAGGCGGCACGCCGTCAGCTGTCGCCGAAGCTGTTCAAAGCCGGAGAGCCGAAGACCGTGGGCAAGGGACGCGGCCAGATCGAGGTCCAGCTGAACGCGGGCATCACCGACGACATCGCGCGCGACCTCC
>VBIU01000075.1 GCA_005880945.1 Chloroflexota bacterium
CACGGACTGAAAGCCGGCCGACTGCAGCTGCACGCCGATCCGGGCTTTCGCCGCGCGCGGGCTGGCATGGCGGTCGATGCCGCCGATCGTGATCGATCCGGAATCCGGCTCGACCAGGCCTTCGATCGCGCTCAAGGTGGTGGTCTTGCCGGCGCCGTTCGGACCCAGCAGGCCGAAGATCTCTCCGGCCCGGACCTCAAGCGATACGCCGTCGACCGCCCTGGTGGGACCGTAGCTGACTCGAAGGTCCCTGACCTCCAGCGGGGCAGTGCTCAACTGCTCCAGCACGAACCACACCCCATCGAGTCAATTACATGCGATCCGTCGCCCTGGGTGCTGCGAGCAATACTGCTTTAGTTAGGCTTGACCTTAAAGAGGAGTCCATCGACCTCGTCCGTAACCCAGACGAACCCGTACGCGACGGTGGCGGCGAAGCCCGGGCCCGGAAGTCTGAGTCGACCGACGACTCTGTGCGTAGTGACATTGATGCGTCCGAGAAAATTGCCGGTCGTCGCGTACCAGACTGAGTCTCCCCCTAACGCGATCGCTGGTGAATTACCACTGGCATTGCTCATTTCACTAACTGTGTTGGTGGCCGGATCGATGCGTGTGACACCGGGACCGGGGACGCAGCCGCCGGCGACCCAGATGGCTTGGTCGTCGCCGACTATTTCGCGGCACGCACCTCCGTCCGGGATGGTGGCGACGATGGTGTCGGTGCTCGGATTAATACGAACGACGGCATTGATATTCTGGACGCCGACCCAGATCGAACCTGCACCAGATGCCATCGAGGTCGGCCCGCCATCTGGTTCATCGCCGATGGGGATGAGGTCGACGACCTGCATCTTGGCAGGGTCGATCTTCGCCACGGAACCGGTCGGATCGCCATTGTGGTTTGCCACCCAGACGTAACCGTCGAAGACAGTGATTCCCAAAGCTCCACGCTCGCCGGAAGTAAGGCTCCCGACGACCCTGTCGGTGGCCGGGTCGATCCGGGACACCCGATTGCCAGGGGCGCTGGTCACCCAGATCGAATCTGCTCCGACGGCCAGGATCGTCGCGGGATCCGGCAACGTGATGACGGCGGTGACGGCGTCCGTCGTCGGATCGATCCTGGCAACAGTGCGGTCCGGGCCACTCGAAATCCAGATCGAGCCGAAGCCGGCTACAACGTCGTGGGCTGACGGCCGGACAAGCGTCGCAACCAGGGTCCCCCCAGGAGGGAGCTCTGATGCCGGCTTTCGAATATTGTTCGCAGCAAGGGCGGCGAGCCCCGCCAAGAGCGCGAACAGGACGACACCGCCGACACCGATGAACAGCTTTCGCGAGTTCACGCGCCGAGGCTACTCCCTGGTGATCGATTCAAATTGATCGAGGGTGCGTCCCCGAGGCAAGCTTGGCAGCGGCCACTGACCCTACCGATCGGGTCGACTACCCAGCCTGTCGACGCGTATCCCTTGCCGCAGAGCCCGCAAAGCGGGGGCAAAATCAGCGGCGAGAGCCGGCGCATGACGTCCCCGATTGCGGATCGCAAAGCACGCGCAGAGGCAGCCGTCATTTTCTTTCGTTCTCCAATCAAACGATTGATCGATTGCCGTGGGTTTCTTGAACAGCTGATCAACCGGGTCGAGACGAGAGTAGGGAGCTTGGGCGCATGTGCCTATGCCGGTCGACACTTCCTCAAAGTGTTGTTCGACACATCCGTCTGGGCTTGCCATCCGGGTCCGCCTGCCACGGCGGAGCGCCCGTGGCGGACCGTCGAAGACGTCTCGGGTCGGAGACAAGAAGGTGTTATTCCCGACAGCGCCTCGATAGGACGCTTGGATGAGCTCCTTGAGTACAAGGACGGTCCCCTTCGCGGAAGGGGTAACGTGGCGGAGTCCAACCACCAGGAGCAGCGACCGATCACATGAATGCGTTTTCGCCTCGGGGCCCGTCTGGTAAAGGCGGATCGGCCGTCATTCGAAGCGAGGCGATGCCCTGGTGGTCCAACCCGAGAACTGCCCTTTTCGTCTGGATCCTCGGGGCGTCAACGACACTGGTCGCGGGCCCCCTTATGTTTCGGGCAGGCGAATCGTTGCCACGGGTGGTGGTTTACAACGTGTCAGCGCTCGTCTTTCTGACGACGGGATTCATCGCGTGGCGGAGAAGACCAGGAAACCCGACCGGCCGGCAGATCATGGCCATCGGGTTTCTCGAGACCCTACCGGTAATCGCGATCCGGTCGACAGTGCCCTGGCTCGTTGCGATCGGACATGTGATGGGGGGGTCTGGCGAGGTCGTTCTCGTGTACATCTTGTTGGCGTATCCGTGGGGCCGCTTGTCAAACCGCTTCGACCAATGGGCCGTCTCGGTGTTGGCGATCTTGTTTGTCCTTGTCGGTACTGTGTTCGTGCTCTCCATAGGCACATGCCCTTACTGTCCAGCCGGCCTTGGTGAGGCCCCGAGATCGCAGACTACGTCGGTTTTCCAAACGGTGGAAACCCTCCTTTATGCGATAACGGGCGCAATCGTGCTGGTGCGTATATTCCGGCGCTACTTCGTCGCGTCACGGCCAGCCCGTCGAGTTTTGGCGCCGGTGTTGTTCGGCGGCGTTGTTGCAATTCTGGTTACTGCCTGGCGCGAGGTCAGCCCCCCTCTGCTGGGGGCGCATGTGCCTTCCCCCCTCGCTTTCTCGGCAGCAATAGCGGCCGAAGCATTGATTCCGATCGGCCTTCTTCTCGGGTTCTTGAGGCTCCGCCTGGAGCGGGCGTCGATCGGCGCCCTTGCTGCGGATCTGATATTGGGGGCCGCAGTGCGAGAACAACTGCAAGGAGTGCTGGCGAAACGGCTGGGTGACCCAAAGCTCCAGGTCGGATTTTGGTCCCAAGACGGAGCCACCTACGTCGATCGGGACGGGCAAGTCCTGGAACTTGACCGATTGAGCGCGGACCGAACGGTCAGCATGTTGGATCGCGAGGGCAGGCCGAGCGTGGCCATCGTTTTCGACGCCGCGCTGGCTGAGGACCCGGGGTTGTTCGAACAAGTTGGCGCCGTAGTGCGACTTGCCGTTGGCAACATAACGGAGAGCCTGCCATCGGGTCGGGTCACCTTCCTCAGCACCGACATCGAGAAGTCAACCGAGCTCCTAGGTCGACTGGGAACGCGATATGGGCCGGTTCTGTCGGAGCACCGCCAGCTCCTGCGGCGAGCGGTTGGACGCCAGAACGGCTACGTTGTCGATAGCCGCGCCGACGAGTTCTTCGCGGTCTTCACTGAGCCCATGGCGGCGGTTTTTGCCGCCATCGACGCCCAGGACCACTTGGCTGAGGAGCCCTGGTCCCATGCATTGGGGCTAAAGGTTCGAATGGGCATACATACGGGCTCGCCGGCGCTCCTGGATGGGGGGTACGTCGGTCTCGATGTGCATCACGCGATCAGGGTCGGCGCGGTCGCTCGCGGAGGACAGGTCCTTCTGTCTCACGAGGCGAAGGAGGCGCTGGGGAATGGAATCATGGACGATTTGGTGATTCAGCCAATTGGCGCCCAGCATCTCAAGGGCTTTCCAGATCCCGAGCCTCTTTATGAGCTCGTCGTTCCCAAGTCACGAGCATGATGCCTAATCGCCGATCGCTTTTACGACGACGCTCAGCCGGCCGTGCGGATGAGCTCATCTGGCCGAAGGATGGTGATGCGACCCGCGCCCCAGCTCGATCAAGCCGAGAGAGGCAAAAACGCGCAGGGTCCGGTTGACATTCTCGCGGTTTCAAATCCTGGGCTTCCGACCATTATTTGAGATCGTCGGCAAGCAAGATGAAGCCCCTGCAGTCGATCTAAGCCGCGTGGTCAGAACCGTGAAAGCCGGTGGCCAGCTCGCCTAACCTGCCCATCAACTCCGCCGTGGCCGGATACAACTCTCGATAGGCGCCGCGATAGTGCCTATAGAGCTGAGCTCGAGATGGCTCAGGCTCTGCAACTTCCGGGCGAAGTCGGATCACCGAACACGCTTCCTCGACGTTGCGGAACTGGCCGGCCGCCACTCCCGCGAGGAGGGCGGCGCCATAGGCGGGCCCCTCGTCGACCGCTGTCCGGCGAACGGCTACGCCGAAGACGTCCGCCTGAATCTGACGCCAGAGGTCGCTTCGAGCACCGCCCCCGATCGCGCGAACCTCTGCTACGCCAATACCCAGTCCGGTCATTATCTCGAGGCAATCGTGGAGGCTGTAGGCGACCCCCTCCAACACCGCGCGGGTCAAATGAGCCGTGCTGTGGCGCGCAGTTAGGCCGAAGAAGGCGCCGCGCGCGAGCGGATCGGAATGTGGTGTGCGTTCACCCGTGAGATAGGGAAGGAACAGCAAGCCCTCGGAGCCCACTGGGGCAGAGGCGGCCAACTCGATCAGAGCTTCGTAGGAATAACGCTCTCCCAGAATATGCCGCCACCAACGGAGCGAACCGCCGGCTGACAGGGTGACCCCCATGAGGTGGTAGGCGCCCGGGACGGCATGGCAGAACGCGTGCAGTCGACCCGACGGATCGGCCACGAGCTCTGGAGTGTGCGCGAAGACGACTCCGCTTGTCCCGATAGACGAGCTCGCAAGCCCGAGATCCACGATCCCCGAGCCCACCGCAGCGGCGGCATTGTCGCCGCCACCGGCCGCAATCGGGATTCCGGCCGGAAGGCCGAGCTCGCTCGAGACGTCCGCCCGCAGCCGACCGGCTGCCTCTGTTCCCTCGAGCACCGGGGGCAACCATTCGCGCGGCACCTCGAGTGCATCCAGGATCTCGGCCGACCAGTTCCGCCGTCGGAGGTCGAGCAGCAGCGTGCCAGATGCGTCGGAAGCGTCGGTGGCGAATTCGCCGGTCAACCTCAAGCGTATGTAGTCCTTCGGCAAGAGAACGTGCGCGAGCCGCTTGTAGTTGGCGGGCTCAGCATCGCGAAGCCACAGCAGTTTGGGTGCTTGGAAGCCGGTCAGGGCGGGATTACCGGCAATGGCCATCAGCGAGTCCCGCCCGACCCGATCGGTTATCTCGATGCACTGCGCCGAGGTGCGCTGGTCGTTCCAAAGCAGCGCAGGTCGGATGACGCGGTCTTCCGAGTCGAGGAACACAGCGCCGTGCATCTGGCCGGTTATGCCGAGGCTTGCGACCTGCCCTGGCACTGCATCTGCCACTGCAGCCAGGACGTTGCGAGCGGCCTGCCACCAATCCTCTGGGTGCTGCTCGGTCCATCCCGGCCGTGGGGAGTACAGCGGGTACTCGTCAGAGGCGGCGGCAAGGACCATGCCCGACTCGTCCACGGCAAGAGCTCGCGCACCGGTTGTGCCGATGTCGAGCCCGACTATGACGCTCACGTCGAGTGCATCACAGCCGCATTACGACTCGAGCTTTAGCAAGTCGGCACGAGTTGGGGGATCCGCGCCTGCTCTTGCGCACGTCAGCGAGGCCACCAGGCAGGCGAACTCGAGCGACTCTCGAAGCTCGTCGGGCCTAAGGCTCAGGTCCGCGTGGAGGAGATCGTGGTCGCTGAGCCACGCCAAGAGAGCCGCACTGAAAGCGTCGCCGGCTCCAATGGTGTCGACGACATCGACGTGTGGAGCGTCAACGAGTATTCGGGTGTCGCCTTGGCCGCCGAACGCTCCCCGAGCGCCAAGGGTTACGACGACCAGGCGCACACCCTCGTCGAGAATTCGATCGGCGCCCTGCTCATATCCGAGTCCTGGATATAGCCAGGCTAGGTCGGCTTCGCTTGCCTTGACGATCGTACTTTTCGAGATCGCCGCCTGAAGGCGGTCGCGATACATCGAGTCAGTGATCAGCCCGACCCGGATGTTCGGATCGAGCATCACAAGACGCCGGCCGTGCTCGCGGCTCATCAGCTGCATGAGAGTGGACGCCATTGGCTCGAGCACCAACCCCAGAGTCCCGAAATAGAGGGCTGCCACGTCGGGCCCGAACTGTTCGGGGACCATGGCATCGGTGAGGCTGGGTGCGGAGGTGCCCTGGACGAGGAACTCGTACTCGGCGAAGCCCTCGCTGTCGACATCCGCCATCGCGATGGTGGTGGGTTCTGAGCCGATGCTGGCCAGCTCGAGGCTTGCTCCATCCGACACCAACAAACCGGCGAGCTGGGCCCCGAAAACGTCATCAGAGAGCCGGCCCAAGAACGCGGTTGGCACCCCGAGCCGTGCGAGGCCGCGCGCCGTGTTGAACGGGCCGCCACCTGGAGCTGCCTGCTGCGTGCCGTCCCCGTTGGAGATCATGTCGATCAACGCCTCACCACACACGACGATCACGGAGCGATCTCGCCTGAGCCCCGGATGATCAGCTTTGTTAGCACGATCTGATGCTCGGAGGGCGCGCGATCGCCGTCAAGCCGGCGGAACAGCACCTGCGCTGCGGCGCGTCCGATGGCGGCAGGGTCCTGAGCGATGACGGTGATGCCTGGCTCCAACAGATCGGCGAGCAGGATATCGTCGAACCCGATCAGAGCAACGCGCCGATGAAGTCCCATGCGCCGAAGTGCACGGAATGCGCCGATTGTGATCAGGTTCTGACCGGTAAAGAGCGCGGTGGGGGGGTGCGACAGCCTGAGCAGCTCGGTGGCAGCCGCCTCCGACTTCTCGATTCCTCGTAAGTCGAGCCGCACGAGCCCGTCGTCGAGCTCAACCCTTTGACTGGCCAGCTCTTCCACGTAACCGCGATGCCTTTCGGCCGCGGTCGAGATCGTATGCATGTCGCCGAGGTATCCGATACGGCGGTGCCCGTGTCCGAGCAGGTGCCGGATGCCACGTCTCACGCCGGCGGCGTTGTCCGTCAGCACCGTGTCCGCATCGAAGAACGCCGGCGGCCTGTCGACGAATACGATGGCGGTGCGTGCCCTGCGCTCAGCGAGCAGATAGCTGTGGTCATGGCTGGACGGCTGAATGATCAAGCCGTCGACACGTCTCGATGCAAATGCGGACACCAGCTTCCGCTCGCGCTCCTCGTCCTCGTCTGAGCTGCCGGCCAGGACCAGCACGCCTCGTTTCACGGCCACGTCCTCAATCGATCGATGCAGCGCCGATGCGAATGGGTTGGCGAGATCCTCGAGGACGACGCCGATCGTTGCGCTCCTGCCGTCGGACCTGCGCAGGTTGCTCGCGGTCAGGTTGTGCTGATAGCTCAACCGCTCGGAGGCGGCGAGGACTCGCCTCATGAGGCGGGGGGACACTCCAGACTCGCCGTTGACCACGCGCGAAACCGTCTTGATGCTGACCTTGGCAAGCGCCGCAACGTCACGCATGGTCGCTCTTGACCTATCGTCTGAGTCGGGTGTCAACGTTAGTCTCCTGAGCTGGAATGGTTCGCCGCCAGGAACTAATTAAATCTCCTGTTGCAGTCTAAACGGATCTGTGATAGAACAGACAACGTTGTCTTTTGACAACGTTGTCACTTAAAGGTCCGTCCGGTCATAGCTGGCCTGCATTAAAGGGGTGACTCTATATGAGCGAGAGAAAGCTTCGATCACGGAACCGGCGCCGAGCCACGTCCCGGCCCGTCGCGATGTCGATCTTCGCGGTGTTGATCGCCCTGGTGGCCGGGGCGTGTTCCGGCGGCGCCGGCGGGGGCACCGGCGGGGGTACAACGACCATCACACTGGCGGCCGTCGACAACCCGTCGATGGCGGACCTGAAGAAGCTGGTCCCCGACTTCCAAGCCACGCACCCTAACATCCAGGTCAAGATCGTGACGCTGCCCGAGGATGTCCTCAGGCAACAGGTGACGCAGGACGTGGCGGCGGGCAGCGGGCGCTACGACCTGTTCACGATTGGCACTTACGAGGTGCCACTGTGGGCCAAGAAGGGATGGATTGAGAACCTCAGCCCATTTATTGCTAAGGATCCGTCCTACGCGCCGGACGACCTGATTCCCGGAATCAGGGGCGCCCTCAGCTACAACGGCAATCTCTTTGCCGTGCCCTTCTACGGTGAGTCCTCCATGCTCATGTACCGGAAAGACATGCTGGCGGCCAAGGGCATCACGATGCCCGATCACCCGACCTGGGACCAGGTGGCGGCGGCCGCGAAGGCTGTCAACAGCCGGAGCGTGAACGGAATCTGCCTACGCGGCCTTCCCGGTTGGGGCGAGCAGCTCGCTCCCCTCGACACCGTGGTCAACACGTACGGCGGTCGCTGGTTCGACCCGCAGTGGAACGCCCAGCTGAACACGCCGCAGTGGCACGATGCGGTCAGCTTCTATATCAACCTGCTCAAGACGGCAGGCGAGCCGGGAGCCGGCAACGCCGGATTCACTGAGTGCCTCAACGCCTATAACAGCGGCAAGGTCGCGATGTGGTACGACGCCACCGTGGCAGCGAGCTTCTTCACGGGTGACGCGGCGAAGAATTCGGGCTACGCGTATGCCCCCATCAAGGTCAAGGACTGGTCTGGTTGGTTGTGGGCATGGTCGCTCGGTATGCCCTCCAGCAGCAAGAAGAAGGACGCCGCGTGGACCTTCGCCGACTGGGCAACCAACAAGGCGTACATCCAGCTGGTCGGCACCAAGCTCGGTTGGCAGCACGTGTCGCCGGGAACTCGCACCTCGACATATGACCTGCCTGAGTACAAGGCGGCGGCCGGGGCATTTGCGGACGTGACGCTTCAGTCGATCGCGCATGCCGATGTCACACACCCGACTGTCGACCCGGTCCCATACATCGGCGTTCAGTACGTCGACATTGACGAATTCCAGCAGCTTGGCGACAAGGTTTCTCAAGAGTTCGCCAAGGTGATCGCTGGCGGTCAAACAGTCGACCAGGCACTGGCGAAAGCACAGGCTCTCGCTACTGACGTCGGCAAAGCTCAGCACTAATCAGCCGATCAAGTGAGCTCGATCGCCGGCAGCGGAGGCGTGCGGGTACAGACCGCCGCCTCCGTCGCCCGACGGGCGGCCTGGCTGAGGCGGCTCCCGCTGCTTCCCGCCTTCATTTACGTGATCCTCGTGACCCAGATCCCGTTCTTGCTGACGATCTACTACAGCTTCTTTTCGTGGAACCTCCTTAAGCCAGGTAGCTTCAAGTTCACCGGACTCGACAACTACGCGAGGCTCCTGACCGACGAGAGCATCCGGATCGCGGTCCTCAACACAGTGGTGCTGACGGTTGCGGTCATCGGGATCTCGGTCGTTCTAGGCCTCGCGGTGGCTACCCTCCTGAACTCTGAAGTTTTCGGAAAGGGGCTGATGCGGACATTGATGATCGCGCCTTTCCTCATCATGCCCACAGCCGGGGCCCTGATCTGGAAGGACACGCTGCTCAATCCGCTGTTCGGGCTATTGCCCTATCTATTGACCCCATTCGGTCTTGGCAGAGTGGACTGGGTGAACCAGTATCCGATGGTGGCGGTTGTAACCGTCGAGGTCTGGCGTTGGACGCCTTTCATGATGCTGATCATCCTTGCCGGCCTCCAGTCGCAGAACCCCGAGGTGCTCGAGGCGGCTCGCGTCGACGGAGCCAACTCGTTTCAGGCTTTTCGCCGCATCACGCTCCCGTTGGTCAGGCCTTTCCTGGAGCTGGGCGCGCTGCTCGGCTCGCTGTTCGTCGTTCAGACCTTCGACTCGATCTACATGCTGACGTTTGGCGGCCCTGGTGAGGACACGACCAACATTCCCTTCTTGCTCTATCTCGTCGCCTTTCAGGGTTTCAGCATCGGACAGGCGTCCGCTATCGGAGTGGTCGCAGTCATCCTAACCACGATCATTGCGACTGTAGCGCTGCGCACCCTGTTCTCCATCTTCAATGTGGAGGCCAGGAGATGAGCGCGAGTGTGAAGGTCCGCCGCCAGTTCCCCACGTCGAAAGTCATGTGGTCGGTGATTGGTTGGTTGGTGGTGTTCGTCTTCTTCTTTCCGGTCCTGTGGATGTGGCTGGAGTCCTTCAAGACGGAACCGCAGGCTGCGAGCTCGCCACCAACGATCTTTTTCGCACCCACCCTGGAGGAATTCCAGCAGGTGCTGTCGGGCGATTTCCCGCCGTACTTCATAAACTCGGCGATTGCCAGCATCGGGTCGACCCTGTTGGTCCTGGTCCTCGGACTGCCCGCCGCTTACGCGCTGGCCATCAGGCCGGTCAAGCGGACGCGCGACGTACTTTTCTTCTTCATCTCGACGCGATTTCTGCCGTTCGCCGCCAGCCTCGTGCCGCTCTACCTTCTGGCACGCGACTTGCAACTGCTCGACAACATCTTTGCGCTGGCCCTCATCTACACCACCATCAACTTGCCCCTTGGGGTCTGGCTCCTGCGCTCGTTCCTCCTTGAGATTCCACCGGAGCTGTTCGAGGCTGCCCGCGTTGACGGTGCGGGCTTTTTTACAGAGATCAGGCGCATCGTGGTCCCGTTGGTAGCGCCTGGAATTGCGGCCACGTCCTTGATCTGTCTGATCTTCAGCTGGAACGAGTTCTTCTACGCGGTCAACTTCACCTCATCAGTCGCGGGCACGGCGCCGATCTTCCTTGTCGGCTTCATCAGCGGTCGCGGCCTCTTTTACGCGAAGTTGGCGGCGGCTGCCACGCTTGCGAGCCTCCCGGTTCTGATCGGAGGCTGGATCGCGCAGAAGCAGCTGATCAGAGGCCTCACGATGGGTGCGGTCAAGTGAAAGCCGTGGTGATCGAAGAGCCGAATCGGCTCGCCGTGAAGCAGATCGCCGACCCGACGCCGAACGCCTCCGAGGCGGTGATCAAGGTCGAGGCGTGTGGCCTCTGCGGCACCGACATACACGTCCTGCGCGGAGAGTTCGCCCCCACTCGCTACCCCATCGTGCCCGGCCACGAGTTCTCCGGCGAGGTCGTGGCAATCGGTGGTGATGTTCGCAACGTCAAGGTCGGCGACTTCGTCGCGGTCGATCCCTCGCTGTTCTGCGGCCGATGCCGCCAATGTCGGGCCGGACGTTTCAATCTCTGTGAGAACTGGAACGCGATCGGAGTCGGCTCCGCCAATGGTGCTTCAGCCGAGTTCGTCGCCGTTCCGTCGGCGAACGCCTTTCCATTACCGCCGGACCTTCCGCTTCACTGGGGAGCGCTGGTCGAACCGTTGTCTTGTGCGGTCCACGGCCTCGACATGGTCGACGTCAAAGTGGCGGAGGACTACCTCATCTACGGGGCCGGCACGATGGGCCTGCTCCTTGCCCAGCTGGCCAAGGACACCGGCGCGAGCCGGGTCGAGATGGTTGAAAGGAATCCCAAGAGACACGACCTCGCGAAGCGGTTGGCCGCGGACCGGATCGCGGTCTCTGCTGACGAGCTCGAGAGGCCGCGAGGCTGGGACGTCGTCATCGATGCGACCGGGGTCGTGCCGGCCATCGAAGATGGGATCAGAAGGGTGGCGCGTGGAGGTACTTTTTTGATGTTCGGCGTCGCGAACGCCGACGCGACCGCCACGTTCTCGCCTTTTCGGATCTACAACGACGAGATCAAGATCGTCGGCTCGATGGCTGTCCTCCACAGCTTCGAACGCGCTCTTTCTCTGCTCGCGAAGGGCGTCATCGATTGCGAAGCCATGATCACCAATCGATTCAAGCTCGACGATTACCTGGGCGCGATCGACACGTTCCTCGCGGGGAGCGGTCTAAAGGTCCAGGTTGGACCGGCATGAGGTAATAGATATAGATGGCATCAGTCACCTACGACCACGTTGTCAAGCGCTACACGGCCGACCTCACCGTGGTCAAGGACTTCAACGTGGAGATCAAGGACAAGGAGTTCATGGTCCTCGTGGGACCATCCGGATGCGGAAAATCGACCGCCCTGCGGATGCTCGCGGGGCTGGAGTCGATCAGCGAGGGCCAGATCCGCATCGGCGAGCGCGTCGTCAACGACGTCGCCGCGAAGGACCGTGACATCGCCATGGTCTTCCAGTCCTACGCGCTGTATCCCCACATGAGCGTCTACGACAACATGGCGTTCCCGCTGCAGATGCAGCACATGAAGAAGCCCGACATCGACAAGCGGGTCAAGAACGCATCCCGCATTCTCGGTCTCGACAACTTC
>VBIU01000076.1 GCA_005880945.1 Chloroflexota bacterium
TGGTAGGTGGCGCCGCGGTGGCTCTTGATCTTGTGCGCCTCGTCCACGATCACGAGGTCCCAGTGGTGCCGCAGGATTTCCTCGGCGTGGCGGCGCGAGCGCGCACGGTCGTGCGACACGACCGCTTTGGTGACGTGCTGCCAGTCATCCGGATCGGTCGGGGCCTCGAAGCGCTCGAAGAACTTCTCCTCGAGCTCTCCCTGCCACTGCCCCACGAGCGAGGCCGGCGTCAGGATCAGGGCGCGGCGGGCGAGCCCGCGGATCGCCAGCTCCTTGTAGATGATGCTCGCCTCGATCGTCTTGCCGAGGCCGACTTCGTCGGCGAGGATCGCGCGGCCGCCCATCTGCCGCAGCACGCGCTGGGCGACGTCGATTTGGTGGGGCAGCTCCTTGATCGCGTTGGCGTCGAGGGTGATCAGCCGGTCGAAGCCCGGCACGAGCGCGATCCGCTCAGCCTCGCGCCGCAGGTCGTACCAGGCGCGGTCTGTGGGGGGCCCCTTCAGCTGCTCGGCGAAGAGCTTCAGGGACCGTTCGTCGACCGCCCAGGTTTCATCGGGCGGAGCGGAGGGGCTGAGGGTCAGTGCTGGGATTCCTCGACGATGCGCCGGAATCTTGGTTGGTCACGAACGGAATCAAAGCCGGGGGCACGCAGCCAGTACGAGAGTGATGCACCACGCGGCTGCACGCGCTCGAGCAGAGCGAGCGCTTGCTCTCGCTCTCCAACGGCAAGGAAAGCCCAGGTTAGCAGCACGCCTGGCAATGGACCCGGACGGTTCAGATCGAATCCCGGCGTCATGCGGCCGATCCGCTGCCGGGCAAGACCGACGTGACCCGCACGGGCGTCGAGCATGACGAGCAACGTCTGCTCTGGAAGGTGACTCCCCGAAGGAAGATTCGCCGCGACACCGGCGTCCGCCCGAGCGCCACCCGTGTCGCCCACGGCCAGGCGATTGAACCCCCTCGAGACCCACGCATCGTAGAAGCCGGGATCGACCGCGAGGGCGCTGTCAGTCCACACGCGAGCCTCACCGTAGCGGCGCTTGAGCGCGGCCTGTATCCCCAGCAGCGTGAGCGTGGTGGCGCGATCGGGGTCGAGCGCGAGCGCTTGATGAAACGCACGGATTGCTCCGGAATCATCGCCCAGCTCCCGGAGCGCCGTCCCGATCATATTCAGCGCCTCGGCATCGCGCGGGTCGAGTACCGCGGCTCGCTGGTACGCCGCGATGGCACCCTCATACGTGCGGGGATGCAGCACCTCGAGAAAGCGCCCGCGGGCGAGCCACGCCTCGGCAGCGGTCGAATCGACGCGCAGGGCGCTGTCCGCGCTGGCGAAGCCCAGTGACAGCACTCTATCGGGCGAGAGATCGCGATAGGAGAATCCGTAATACACGATCAGCGCATACCCGTACGCCAGCCGCGCCAGCCCTTCCACGAATCGCGGATCGAGCTGCACCGCTGTCTGGTATTCGCCGATCGCGCGGATCACCGACCGTTCGGTCCGTTGCGCCAGGTAACGATTGCCGCGCAAGAAATGGTCGTACGCCTGCGGCTCCCGTGTCGCCTTGGCGTTCAGCGACGCCTGCTCGGACGCGTTCAGCTTGCCCGCGATCTCACGCCCCACCGCGGCCGCGACGTCCCGCTCGATGTCCAACAGATCAGCGTCGGTGCGATCGAACTCCTCCCCCCAAAGCCGGTCGCCGTTCTTGGCGTGCAGCAGCTCCACCGTGACCCGCAACCGTTGGCCATCGCGCCGCACGCTTCCGTCGACCAGACTCGCGACGCCGAGCGCGCGTCCGACGGCCGCCGGGTCGTGCTCGGCCTTGCCGCAGTAGCGCGCTGCTGCGACTCGAGACTTGACGTCGAGACGGTGGATCTGTCCCAGGCGGGCCGTAATCTCCTCGGTGAGACCATCCGCGAGATACGCGTCGGCCGTGTCGCGGGAGAGATTGTCGAAGCACAGAACGGCGACGCGGTTTGCCCCGTGCCCGGGAGTCCACATGAGTCCCAGCGCCACGAGAATCAGTACCACGCCAGCGCCGACCGCCAGCGTCCGGGACCTCGTGAACACACGCCGTGGGCGGGAAGCCGACCCCGACACGGCCGCGGCCAGCGCAGTCGCGAAGTCGGTCGCATGCTGCCAGCGATCCGCCGGTGCTTTCGCGAGGGCACGTTGCACGGCGGCGTCAAACCCCTCTGGCAGCCCGGTCCGATGCGTCGCGAGTGGACGCGGCAACTCCACTTGCTGCTGGCGCAACACGCTCTCGGCGGTGGCGCCCTGGAATGGCGGCACGCCCGCGACCATCTCGTATACGACGCATCCCAACGCATAGATGTCGGCGCGACCGTCGATATGACGCTCGCCCGATGCCTGCTCGGGGCTCATGTAGTGCAGGGTGCCCACGGCGACGCCCGCTTCGGTGAGCGTGTCGCCCGGAGCGGCGGCCGCGATTGCGCGAGCGACGCCGAAATCCGCGACCAGGGCGTGCCCGCCGTGCTTTTCATCGAACAGGATGTTCTCCGGTTTTACATCGCGGTGCACCACGCCGTGGCGATGAGCGTAGTCGAGCGCGTCCGCCACCTCGCGCGTGATCCGCACGATGTCGTCCAGCGGCAGCCGCTTTTCTCGATCGATGCGCTCGCGCAGCGTCCCACCCGTCACGTACGGCATGACGTAGTACAGACAGCCGTCCGACTTCCCCGAATCGAATACCGGCAGCACGTGCGGGTGGGTCAGCTTGCACGCGATGTTGATTTCCCGGAGAAAGCGCTCGGCGGTGAGCGCGGAGACGACGTCGGAACGCAGCACTTTGACGGCGACAGTGCGGTTCAGCTGGCAGTCATGCGCGCGGTACACCGTTGCCATTCCGCCGCGCCCTTGCTCGTGTTCCAGGGTGTACCGCGGCGCCAGAGCCGCGCGCAATCGGCGCAGGTCGTCCGCCATGCGGATAGGATACGGGCTTTCCTGGCGAGCGGCCACCACGTGCCGTATGCTAGACGCTTGCGTTGCCGGAGCCGCACCGCGTGTCCGAGTTACCTTCGCTGCAGATCCATTGTCTCGGCGCTCCCACCGTTCGCGTCGATGGAAGACCCGCGCCCGCGCAGGTGCTCTGGCACAAGCACCTCGCGCTGCTCGTCTACCTGGCCTTGTCTCCCGACCGCACCCGGTCCCGCCCACATCTGCTCGGTTTGCTCTGGCCGGAACGGCCCGAAGCACTCGCCCGGCAGTCACTGAACGGCGCGGTGCGCCGTCTCCGCGCCGAGCTGGGCTCGGGGCGGATCCGGTCCGAAGGCGAGAATCTGACATTGGCGGAGGAAGGGCTCGACGTCGACGCGCTGCGGTTTGAGGCGTTGCTATCACGACGTCCGGCCGCCGCGGCTGCATGTCTCACCGGCGATTTTCTCGAGGGCTTCGCATTGGACGACGCCCGCCCGTTCGACGACTGGGCCGATCAGCAGCGCGAGCGATACCGCGCTCGCAGCGCCGCCGTCTGGACCGCCGCCGGTGAGGAGGCCCTCAACGCGGCGCAGCCCGCGACGGCTGTGGACGCCGCGACGCGCGCGTTGGCGTTGCAACCCCACGCCGAGCCGGCGATGCGGCTTTTGATGCGCGCGCTGGCGTGGCGCGACGATCGCACCGGTGCGGTCGCCGCATTCAAGCGATTCGCGGATCAGCTGCGGGAGGAGGGCGCTAGCCCCAGCCGCGACCTCGCAGCACTGGCCGATCGCATCGCCCAACAGCCGCACAGGCAGCGTGTCTCCAATGAACAACCCGAGCCGAAGCCCCCGTTGGTCGGCCGCGCACGCGTACACCGGGAGGTGTTTACGGCGGTCACGGAGGCGCTGGAGCACGGGTCTCGCGCCATCCTGATCGCGGGCGACCCCGGGTCCGGCAAGACGAGACTGCTGCATGACTGCGTCGAGCGTCTCACGCTCGGCGGCGCCGTTGTTACGACGGTCCGGCCGTTCGAGAGCGATCGGGAGACGCCATGGAGCACGCTCCGCGCGCTGCTACGCGGTTTGGCGCGTGCCCCGGGGCGCGCCGCCGCCGATCCCGGCGCGTTGGCGGTGCTCGACTCACTGACGCCGGCGAGTCACGACCACGCCGCGGTGACCGACGCGCTCATGGCGTTGCTGCAGGGCATCGCAGACGAACAGCCGGTTGGGCTCGGCGTGCATGACGCCCATTTGTCCGACGACGCCACGCTGGAAGTCGTCGGCGCCGCGCTGACGCGCGCGCCCGCCGCACGCTGCTGCGTGATCCTGACGTCGCTCAACGCGCTGCCGCAGATGACGCGATCGCTGCTCTGGTTGCGACGGGAGATCGGCCGCCGCATTCCCGGGGTCGCCGTGACACTGGAGCCGCTCAATGAGGCCGAGACGCGGGAGCTCGTTGTGTCACAAAGCGCCTGGTGCACGAGCGATGAGGCGCGGGACCGGCTGGCGCGCCGGATCTATTTCGAGACCCACGGAAATGCCTTTCTGATCGTGACGCTCCTGCGCGCGCTCACCACCGCGTCCTCGCTACGGGACGAGGCGCTCGCGTGGCCACCACCGGGTGGAACGACGGCCAGCCCCTTGCCGATCTCCGTACCCAACCTGGCGCGCCGGGCGATCTCCACCTGGGTGGCCGAGCTGGACCCCGTATCCCGCGCAGTCTTGCAAGCCGCGAGCATCGGACCATCCCCGATCGATCTGGATCTCGTCGCGACACTCACGAAACTGCCTCGCGCTCGCGTCGAGGACATCCTGGCGCAGCTCGAGCGCCGCCGGCTCGTCGCGTGCGACGGGGAACGATTCGCGATCATCGCGCCGCTCGTTGCGGACGTCGTGGTCAACGAATGGCTGGTCCCGGGAGAGCGGCGCAATCTGCGGACTCGGGCCAGCGAAGCGCTCGCTGCGCGCAGGCGCACGTAATTCATCGCAACACCCGCGCAATTCACCGGGAAGTAATCGCGTCGTTCTAGGTTCGCCCCTCACTCCGCAGCACTCTGCTGCGGCTTGTACTCCATCAGGAGGGGCGCATGAATTCGAAAATCGCAGTCTCGTTGGTCGTCGTACTCGTCGCGGCGGTGGGTGTCGCCGCGTGCGCGAGCATCATGCACGGCACCGGCCAGAAGCTCAACATCGCGAGCGAGCCGGCAGGCGCCACGGTGTCGGTCGATGATGAGGTGGTGGGTGTAACGCCGGTCGTGGCGAAGCTCCGCCGGAATGACCCGCACACCATCGCCGTGAAGCTCGATGGTTATCAGCCGTTCCAGATCAGGACCACGCGTCACATGGACGGCTGGGTACTGGGCAATCTCGTATTCGGTGGTCCCCTGGGACTCATCATCGATTTCACCGACGGGGCCGCCTACAAGCTCAAGCCTCAGGACATTGCGGCTCAGCTGGCGCGATCGAATGCCAGCGCCAAAGTCGAGAACGGCACGCTCTACGTGTTCTTGACCCGCGACGCGGATTCAACATGGCAGAAAGTCGGGCAATTGCAGCCCGTCCGGTAAGCCCCATCAGCCCGCAGCGGCGCTGCTACCGCTGCGGGCGTCTCGCGGACACGACGTACGTGTCTAACATTCAACCGCGGTAGCTGACCGTTCAGGAGGCAGCCACATGATCTCCCGTCCCTGGCTCCGATTCTACGACCCCGGCGTGCCGCAGGCACTCACGGTGGAGCCGCGCACGATCCCGCAATTCCTCGCGCAGGCGACCGCCGAGTTTCCCGACGCGACCGCCGTGATCTTTCTGAATCGCAAGCTCAGCTACCGCCAGCTCAGCGATGAGGTGAACCGGTTCGCGACGGCATTAACGCGGCTGGGCGTCCAGAAAGACAGTCGCGTCGCGATCCAGCTGCCGAACTTGCCCCAGACTGTCATCGCCTACTACGCCACCCTGTCGCTCGGCGCGCAAGTGGTGTTGACGAATCCGCTGTACACCCCGCGCGAGCTGGAGCATCTGTGGAAGGACGCTGGCTGCCGGGTGGCCGTCGTACTCGACGCCATTTATGAGAGCAAGATTCGTCCGGCGCGCGACCGGCTGCCAATCGAGCACTACATCATCGCTTCGATACCGGAGTACCTGAAATTTCCCCTGAACTTCCTGGCGCGCCTCAAGCTTGCCCGCGCCCAGCCGCCACGGGTGGCGACGGTACAACCGGGGCCGGGCGTGCACTTTTTCCGGAAATTGATCCGCCAGGCCTCGCCAGAGCGCCCCAGGACACCGCCGACACCGGACGACCTCGCGGTGCTGCAGTTCACAGGCGGGACGACCGCTCGTTCCAAAGGCGCCATGCTGACGCACGCCAATTTGGCCGCCAATCTCCAGCAGACCGGAGCGTGGTTCACCGGACTCAAGCGTGGTCACGAAGTGATGCTGGCGGTTCTGCCGCTGTTTCATTCGTTCGGCATGACTGCCGCGATGAACTTCCCGGTGAGCTGGGCGAGCGCGATCGTCCTGATCCCCGATCCGCGGGACGTCAAGGCGATCGTGCACGGCATCGCGCAGCATCGTGTTACGCTGCTCCCTGCGGTGCCGGCGATTTTCAACGCAATTCTCAACTACAAGGGCATCGAACGGCTGGATATCCGCAGCGTGCAGCGTTGCTTCTGCGGCTCGGCTCCGTTGGCGCAGGAAGTATTGCGGCGCTTCGAGGCGATCACCGGGTCCCGGATTGTAGAAGGATTCGGGCTGTCGGAGGCTTCGCCGGTCACGCACATGAATCCATTATCGGGCGTCCGGAAGACGGGCAGCATCGGCGTTCCGATTCCGGGAACCGATTCCAGGATCGTGGACGTCGACAAGGGCCTGACGGAGACGAAGCCGGGTGAACCGGGCGAGCTCGTGATTCGAGGGCCACAGATCATGAAGGGCTACTGGAACATGCCGCTGGAGACCAAGTCCGCGTTACGCGACGGCTGGCTCTATACGGGCGATCTCGCCGTCATGGACGAAGACGGTTACTACCGGATCGTCGGTCGCATAAAAGAAATGATCAATGTCTCCGGCTACAAGGTGTTTCCCGACGAAGTGGATGACGTGCTCATGAGTCATCCGGCCGTCCTGGAAGCGGGAACAATTGGCGTCCCCGACCCCAAGCGCGGGGAGCGCGTCAAATCGTTCATCGTCGTGAAACCGGGCCAGCAGGTCACTGAGCAGGAGCTGCTCGCTTTCTGCCGGGAGAATCTGGCTGCCTACAAGGTGCCGCACGCCATCGCATTCCGCACCGAGCTGCCGAAAAGCGCCGCACTGAAGATTCTCCGGCGCGTGCTCCTCGAGGAGGAGCTGGCCAAGTGAAGCCCGGGAGGATTCCGCTCTGGCTGAAGGTGGCCTATAGCGCGTTCGTCGCGGTGCTCGTCCCGTACTACTGGCGCACGTACGGGCCCGTGAACTTTCTGTGGTTTTGCGATATCGCGCTGCTGGTCACGCTTCCGGCGCTCTGGCTCGAGAACGCATTCCTGTTCAGCATGCAAGCGGTCGCGATCGTCTTGCCGCAGCTTCTCTGGGTCGTCGACTTCGCCGCGCACCTTGCCGGCTTGCACTTAATCGGAGCGGCCGCGTACATGTTCGATCCGAAGATCCCGTTGTTCGTACGGGGACTGTCGTCGTTTCATGGGTGGCTGCCGCTGCTGCTCCTTTGGGCGGTGTGGCGGCTGGGATACGATCGACGTGCGTTCCCGGCACAAACGGCATGTGCACTCGTCGTGCTCACGGTGTGTTACTTCTTTACGCCGCCCCCGCCGGCGCCAGCGAGCAACCCTACGGCCGCAGTCAATCTCAACTGGGTGTTTGGGCCGGGCGAGAACACGATGCAGACCTGGATGGCGCCGGGGTGGTATTTCGTCTTGCAATTGGTGTTTTGGCCTGTCGTCATCTATCTGCCCACCCATCTGGCGCTGATGAAATGGATGCGCCGAGGCGATGCAATTTGAGGGGCAAAACAAAGCGGCCGCGTATGCGGCCGCTTGGATTGCCCCTCCTGGGATCGAACCAGGACTCTCCTGATCCAGAGTCAGGCGTGTTGCCAGTTACACCAAGGGGCACTGATGGAGCTGAGGGGGCTCGAACCCCTGACCTCCTGGGTGCGATCCAGGCGCTCTCCCAGCTGAGCTACAGCCCCGTGAGGGCCCGGAAAATAACCTCCCCTCCTCTATTATCCAAGCAACGCGGCCCCGCGCCCGGACGCAAGTCTGAGGAGCAGGCTCGATGACCGCCGCTCCGTCGCCCGTCGCCATCCGCACGGCTCGTGCCGGGCTCCTCGTCCTCACGCTCATCAATCTGTTCAACTACCTCGACCGCTGGATCGTCGCCGCGCTCGCCGAGAGCATGAAGCGCTCCGAGCTGCACCTCTCCGATACCCAGCTCGGGTTTTTGATGACCGGCTTTCTCTTCGTGTACCTGCTCGCGGCGCCGCTGTTCGGCACGCTGGGCGATACGCGCTCGCGCAACCGCCTGCTCGCGATCGGCGTGGCACTCTGGAGCGTCGCGACGGCGCTCGCAGGCTTGGCCCGAAACTATGTCGGGCTGTTCGCCGCGCGCGCCGCGGTCGGCGTCGGCGAAGCCGCCTACGGGACCATTTCACCCGCGCTGCTCGCCGATTACTTCCCGCGACAGCAACGGGGCCGGGCGTTTTCGATCTTCTTTGCCGCAGTCCCGATCGGGTCCGCCCTCGGCTACATCGTGGGCGGGCTGGTCGACCGCTATTTCGGATGGCGGCAGGCGTTCTTCGTGGCGGGCGTGCCGGGGCTCATACTCGCCGCGTTCGCGTTGCGTCTCTACGATCCGCCGCGCGGCAACCAGGACACCGCCGAGGACTCGCCGCCTGGACATACGGGACGCTCCTATCAGGCGTTGCTCCACAATCGGCCCTACCTGCTGACGGTGCTGGGCTATGCCGCGTACACATTTGCGATCGGCGCGCTGGCATTCTGGACGCCGACGTTCCTCGAGCGCGTGCGCGGCATCCCCAAGGCGCACGCCACGGTACAGTTCGGCGCGATCGTGGTCGTCACCGGCTTTGTCGGCACATACGCCGGCGGCTGGATCGGCGATCGGCTGCTGCGGTCGTCGCGGCACGCCTACCTCTGGCTCTCGGGCGTCAGCACGCTGCTCGCCGCGCCGCTGACGTTGGTTGCGCTCGCCGCGCCTCAGGCTCAGGCGTATTGGCCGGCCATCGTCGTCGCGGAGCTGTGCCTCTTTGCCTCGACCGGGCCGATCAACTCCGCGATCGTCAACGAGGTCTCGCCGGCCATGCGTGCCACCGCCATGGCGTTGTGCATCTTCACGATCCACATCCTGGGCGACGTGCCGTCCCCCTCAGTCGTGGGCATGATCTCCGATGCGCGCTCGCTTAGCGAGGCGGTGCTCATCATCCCGGCAGCCGTGCTGATCGGCGGACTGATCTGGACGTACGCGGCCTGGAGCCTGTCGCGCGCGCACAAGGCGGTCGCGTGAGAGCGCTGCTCCTTCCGCTGCTCCGCAGAGTGCTGCGGATCTTCTTCCGGCGGATCGAGGTCACCGGAGCGGAGCGCGTGCCCCAGACCGGCCCCGTGATCTTCGTGCTCAATCATCCGAACGGACTCATCGACCCGGCGTTCCTCTTGTGCCTCGCGCCACGGCGTGTCTCGTTTCTCGCGAAGGCTCCGTTGTTTCGGATGCCGATTATCGGCGCGATTTGCCGTGCCTTCGAGGCGATCCCCGTGCAGCGCCGCCAGGACCCGGAGTCCGATCTCAGCAAGAATGCGGAAACGTTCGAAACGGCGCGCGCCGTGTTGCTCCGTGGCGGCACCATCGCAGTCTTCCCAGAGGGCGGCTCACACAGCGATCCCAAGCTGCGGCCGCTCAAGACCGGCACCGCGCGCATCGCACTCGGCGCCGCCGCGGCCCTGCCTCCCGATCTGGTCATCCAGATTGTGCCCGTCGGACTCTATTATCGCGCCAAGCAGACATTCCGCAGTGTCGCCCTGCTGCATTTCGGAAATCCGTTTCCGGTCGAGCGAATCCCGCTGCCTGCGGGTGCGGGGCCGCCCGCCGAACCGGTGCGCGAGCTGACCGCTCGTCTCGAGGAGGCGCTACGGGCGCTCACACTCGAAGCGGAGGAAGTAAACGTCCATACGCTCGTCGCTCGCGCGCAACACGTCTTCACCGCGGTGGATGACACGGCAGAACGGCTACCGTCGCTCGCCCACGAATTCGCGCTGCGTCGACGATTTCTCGTGGGCTATGACGTCGCGCGTCGCTATTGGCCGGAACGCGCGGCTCGCCTGCAGGACCGGCTGGAGCGCTACGAAGCCGCGCTCGACGCCGCCGGGCTCGATGCGCGGCACCTCGCGCCGCGCCGCTACGGTTGGCGGCGCGTTGCGAGCTACGCCCTAAAGAGCGTCGTGTTCCTGACGCTCGGCTTGCCGGCCACGCTCCTGGGTGGGCTGATCAATTATCCCGCCTACCGGGTGGTCGGCTGGGTGGCTACGGGCGTGACCAAGGGTGAAGAGGACGCGCTCGCAACCGTCAAAGTCCTCGCGGCGACCCTGCTGTTTCCGCTGACCTGGATGGCGGTGGTGGCGGTCGTCTGGCTCTGGCGCGGAGCGTGGGCAGTGGCGCTCATCGCGCCGTTGCTCCCGCTCACCGGCTATGTGGCGCTACACGTCGCCGAGCGCTTCGATCGCGTGCTGGGAGCGACGCGCGCCTTCTTCATCCTGCTGTTTCGCAGGCGCGCGTTCCTGCGATTCACGGCCGAGCGGAACGAAATCCAACGCGAGATTGCCGAGCTGGGCCGCGAGGTGGACGCGATCTACTCGCCTAGCGGCCCCCAGTCGCCCTGAACAACGCCGCGTATGCCGTGCCGGCATCGATGCGCGCCTGCGCCAGGCGGTCCTGCGCCTCGAGCTGGGTGCGCTGCGCGTCGAGGACCTGCAGCAGGTCCGTCGCTCCCTCGGTGTAGCGCAGCAGCGCCAGCTTCGCGGCGTGCTCGCTCGCCGCGCTCGCTTCTTCCAGCCGCTCCACCCGCAGACGCGCCGCGCGGTATTGACTGATGCTGACTTCCAGGTCTTGCATCGCCCTCAGGACTACGGCCCGGTACCGCGAGCGGGCTTCGTCCTCGCCCGCCTGCGCCGCATCTACGTCCGCCTTCACGCGTCCCAGGCTGAGCAGCGGCCAGCTGATCACCGGTCCGACGGCGTAGCGGAGCGTGCCCTGAGCGCCGACCGTGCGGAGCGCCGGCGCGACGTAACCGGCGCTGCCGCCGATCGAGATCCTTGGCAGGTAACTCGCTTTCGCCGCGCCAACGAGCGCTCCCTGCGCCGCGGCTTGGCGCTCAGCGGCGGCGACGTCCGGCCGGCCACGCACGACCGCTTCCGGATTGCCGATCGATGCGACGTCGGGAAGCGCGGGGAGCGGGACCGGGTGGTCCAATTCAGCCGCGACGGCGGCTGGCGCGCGGCCTACCAACACGCCGATGCGATACTGGGCGGCGGCAACTTGCGCTTCCCTCGTGGGGATCGAGGCCAGCGTGGAGCTGAGCTGCGCCTGCGCACGCTCGGTATCGAACGCGCTTCCCCGCCCCGCCTCGAGCCGCTCGTGCGTGATCTCGAACGTGCGGCGCTGGTTCTCGGCGTTGTCGCGCGCGACGCCGAGCTGCTCCTGCGCGCCTCGCAGCTCGAAATACGTCAGCGCCAACTCAGCGGTGAGGGAGACCTGCACGTCGCGCAGCTCCTCCTGCGCGGCGCCTACCATCGCACCGCGCGCCTGAGCGGTCTGGCGGATCTGCCCGAAGACATCCAAGTCCCACGACGCAGTAACGCCTGCGTCCCAGACGTTTTGATCCGGGAACGCCCCGGCAAAGCCGGGGAAGGTCGAGCTGGAGAGCCGCTGCCGTGCATAACTCCCAGTGAGCCGCGTGTCCGGCGTCAGGTCGAGCAAGGTGCGCACGCGTTCCGAGCGCGTCGCGCGTACGCGAGCCTCGGCCGCCTGCACGTCCTGGTTGGCGCGCGCCACTTCCGCGATCAACCGATGGAGCGTCGTGTCGCCCAATTGCTCC
>VBIU01000077.1 GCA_005880945.1 Chloroflexota bacterium
CAGAAAGATGCCGAGCTGCAGAAACAGTTGGCCGATCTGCTCGATCAGATCGTGCAGAAGTTAATCGAAGAGGGGTATTTGAACCTGCAACAGGCGCCGAAGATGCCTGGCGCGCAGCAGCCCGTCCTCGGCCCTGGCGGCATGGCGAAAGAAGCCGCCCAGCAGGTGCAGTTCAACCTGACCGACAAAGGCATCGACTTCCTTGGCTATCGCACGCTGAAGCATCTGCTCGGCAGCATCGGGAAGTCGAGTTTCGGGGCGCACGACACCGAACACCTGGCGACCGGCGTCGAAGCCGAGGCGGCCAGCAAGCACTACGAGTACGGCGACACCCTCAACCTCGACGTGAACGCCACGCTCTCGCACGCGCTGAAGCGCGAGGGCCTCGGCGTGCCGATCAACCTCGAGTACGACGATTTGATGGTGCACCAGGCCGAGTATCGCTCGTCGTCAGCGACGGTGCTGATGCTCGATTGCTCGCACTCGATGATTCTGTACGGGGAAGATCGGTTTACACCGGCGAAGAAGGTCGCGCTCGCACTGACCCATCTCATTCGCACTCAGTTCCCGGGCGACACACTGCGCATAGTGCTGTTTCACGACACGGCCGAGGAGATCCCCATCGGCCAGCTGGCGCACGCGCAGGTGGGGCCGTATCACACGAACACGACGGAAGGATTGAAGCTCGCGCGCCGCATCCTGATGGGACAGCGCAAGGACATGCGGCAGATCATCATGATCACCGACGGCAAGCCGTCGGCGCTGACGCAGCCGGACGGCCGGATCTACGTGAATTCGATGGGCCTCGACCCGCACATCCTGCAGGCGACGTATCGCGAAGTCGCGCTCTGTCGCCGCAGCGGCATCATGATCAACACCTTCATGCTCGCGCGCGATCGCAGCCTGGTCGAGTTCGTGAAGAAGGTCTCCGCGATCTGTCGTGGGAAGGCCTACTTCACGAACACGATGACGCTCGGACAGTTCATCCTCATGGACTTCATGAGAAGGAAAACGCGGCGCGTCAGTTAGTAGCGCGGCGTCAGTACCGAGCTGCCCGAGGCATCGGCGGCGATCGCGAACCGCGCCACGCTGCCCCCGAGGGTTTGGCCGGCCTCGATGTCGAACCGATAGTGAATACCGGCGTACATGTGTGACAGTGTCGCGCGCTTCACGGCTGCCCCACGACCTTGACTGGCACCCCGCTTATGGGGGCGCCCTGCGGTCCGGGTGGCGCCGGGAGCATTCCCCAGCAGTAGAGCTCGCCCCCGGTGCTAAGTCCGCACGTCGAGAATGCGCCGGCGATGACGCTGGCGAACGTGTGTCCGCCGGAGACCAGGAGGGGAACGGGGTGGGCGACGGCTATCACTCCGTCCACGAAACCGGCGCCCAGCTGACCTTCCCCGTTATAGCCCCAGCAGTATGCGGCTCCTGCAGAGGTGAGCCCGCAGGCCTGCTGGCCGCCCGCGCTCACCGCCACAAAACGGGTGCCGCCGGCGACGGCCACCGGCCGGAGGCTGCAAGGCATGAGATCCTGATACGCGTCGCACGGGCTGGCGTCGCCGCCGATCTGACCGAACTGATTCCCTCCCCAACAGTACGCCAGGCCGTCGCCGATGGTGAGCCCGCAGGCGAAAGCGCCACCCGTACTCACCGTCGAGAACCGCAGTCCGCCGCTCACAGCGGTAGGCGCGATCCGCGGCGCCGTGGTGCCGTCGCCCAACTGCCCGTACCCGTTGTCGCCCCAACAATACGCTGTGCCGTCGGCGATCACACCGCAGGTCTCTCCGTAGGCTGCGCTGATGGAGATGAAGCGCAATGTCGTCTGCACTGGTGTGGGCGCGTAGGTGACACCGTCGGTGAGACCATTGCCGGTCTCGCCGTAGGCGTTATGGCCCCAGCAGTAGGCGACCCCGGCCGCGGTCAGAGCACACGTGTGTAGTCCTGCCGCACTGATCGTCGAGAAGGTCACGCCACCGGCGACCGGCTCCGGCGTGAGCGCGCGGCACGCTGCGTCGTCGTAGTACACGCAGCCAGCGCTCGGCCCTGTGCCCAACTCGCCATAGACATTCAACCCCCAACAGTACGCGACCCCGCCGGCCGTCAGGCCGCAGGTGTGCTGGCCACTCGCGCTCAGGGCCGCGAAGGTCAGGCCCCCCTGGCGAACCGCCACCGGAGTAGGATTTCTCAGGGTCGAGCTGTCCCCAAGGGATCCGTAGGAGCCTTCTCCCCAGCAATAGGCGGCGCCGCTCACGCTCAACGCGCAGGGTTCTGCAAGGCCAGTGGCGCCATAAGCCACGACGTCGAACCCGACAGTCTCGCTGCCCGTCTGCCCCTCGCTCGTCGCGGTGATGGTCGCGACGCCGGGGGCGTGCCCCTGCACTGTAACGAGCTGGCCTTGGTATCCCGCCACCGTGTCCACCGTGGCGACCGCCGAGTCGCTGCTGGTCCAGGTCACGGGCCGGCCAAGAATCCGGCCGCTTGCCGCCCTAAGCGTGGCTGCCATCTCAATCTCGCCGCCCACCACGCCCCGCACCGCATGCGGTGCCAAAGCGACCGTTGCCACGGGCGGAGGCAGGATGACGGAGACCCGCACCGAATCCACCAGCATGGCACCGGAAGCGTCGAGGGTCGCGACGACGCTCGCCACACCCGGGGTACCCGCGTTGAGGAACAGCGCGGGCGCGTCCGCGTCGTTGCTGCCCCACACGAGGCTCGCGACAGCGGGGTCGCTCGAGGACAAGGTGGGAACCAAGGCCGGCGTGCCCTGCATGGCGTAGCCGTTGGCGTCAGCCGCGAACACCCGGATCTCCCGCCCCTCGCCGGTGAGCAGCTCTACCGAGTCGCCCGCGAGAACGCCGCCGTCAAGAGTGATGACGAGGCCCGCGAGCTGCTGGCGCACGTTCACCGTGACTGAACTCGCGGCCGCGCCGGCGCTGGCCCGCACGACGGTCGAGCCACTCGCGTACGGGATCATCACCACGCTCGCCCCGCGCCTGTTGGTATAGAACGCGGTGCCGCCGCCCACTTGGACCACGAACGGCATCGAGGCGTTGGAAGTCGACCAATCGATCACGGCGCTGGAGACCACGGCCCCAGCGGCGTCGCGCGCGACTGCGGTGAGTCGGAAGGTGTCCCCCAGGGTGCGGATCGAATCGAGAGTCGCTGGAGTGATGGTGACACTGGCGATCGCAGCGTTCACGCTGTCCCCGGTCGTGAACTCCACCATCTCGGCGCCCTTCAGCGCGAGACCATCGGCGCCACGGATTTCCGTACTCACTACGAGCTGATAGGAAGTGTGAGGACTGAGGATCGCCGACGGGGTTAAGGCCGCCACCAATTGCTGCGGGTCGGTCACGTGTACGCTCGCCGCCACTGCGGTGGATCCCTGCAACAGCGTCAGGGATGGCAACAGTATCAGGGATGCCGTGGTGACGGAGGCAGGCATGACCGGCTCGCTGAACACCACGCTCATCACGCTGTTCAGGGGAACGTCGGTCTTCTTGTCCGGCGGCGTCGTTCGCACGACCACCAGCGGCTGGTGCGCGCGCACCGCCACGACGGCGTGGAACTGCTGGGCGCCTTGGGCAGTCGTCACAGTGACTTCGAGCGAGTCTCCTACGACCGCCTGGACCGGCACAGGATCGAAACCGCCATCGATCACCGGCGTCGTCACAGACAACCGGGTCGCGCGGTTCTGAATCGTTGCGAACGCCCCGCCGGGGACCGACCCGGGCGGGGCGGAAACGAACACGACACTGTCGCCGCCGGCCCGGCTCGCGGCGGCAACGCTGGTCGACGCGGCGGAAGGTGGCACCACGGGGGCGGATACGATCAAGGCAGCGGAGGGCACCTCGGACGGACGCATCGGTCTCGGACTCGTCGGGTCCAGGCACGCCAGTAACCAGGCGAACGCCACCAGTATCCCGAGGGCGACGCCGCGCCGCCCGCCAATCTGTCCGTGCCGCGCCATCTCACCGCCCTCCACTGAGTGTGAACCCCGCCCAATAGAACGGATCGGCGGTCGAAGAATTGCGCAGGTTGAGCCGCTGCGCGATGGCCAACGCTTCGCCCTCCGGCCGTCCCGCGGCGAGCTCCGTGTAGAAGCGCTCGATTAGTCCCGCAGTCGCCCGGTCTTCGACCGGCCACAACGTCGCCATCACGTTGGCGGAGCCCGCGTACAGGAATCCCTCGACCAGCCCTACCCAGTCGTCCCCCGCCGGCACGTCGGCCAGCGAGCCGGCACCGAGCGCGGTCTGACAGGCGGAGAGCACCACCAGCCGCGCGTGCAAATCGAGGTCGAACACTTCGTGCACTTCAAGCCGACCGTCCTCACCGGGCTGCGGCGCGAGCTCCACGAACGAGAACAGCGGGTTGTGCTTGTTGAGAACGCCGTAGGTAGCGAAATGAATTATCCGTTGCGCCGACGCGGTGGCTCGGAGGGCGCGCTTCGTCGCCCGCGCCCCCAAGAGCACGCGCGTGCGCGACCCGTAGAGGCGGGCGATCGATCCGACCTCGATCCGCGTGCCAGGCAGCACGTCAACCCGCGGGGCCAACGCCAGCACGCCGGCCCCCGGCGCCGGATCGCCCCGCTCACGCAATCGTAGCCACACCGACGCGGAAGGCACCGACGTCACCACGTATCGCTCGACGAGAAACGGGGCTGATGCCCCTGCCCTCCGCAGCGCCGCGAACGGCAGGTAATGCAATTCGGCGTGCGGCGCGATGACCAACGCACGCTTGCCGCGCAACAGTCCCGCGGCTTCGATCGGCTCGATGAGGTACCGATGGAGCCGCTCCAGCGGCGCCCGCCACGACGGGCCGTCCGCCGCGGCGCCGCGCGCCGGCCGAGTCAGCGCCCCGCGCGTGAAGTCCACGAGCGACGCCAGCGCGTGCCGCCCAATCCCGAGATCGAGGGCTACGGCGGTGTCCGACGTCACGACAAACACCAGCGTTGTCGAATCGGTGACGAGGTATTCCAGCAGTGCCTCGTTGGATGCGAGCCGATGGGTCACCTCCCGCAGCGTCGCGCCTTTGCCCTCCACCAGATGCGCGTGCTCGGGCTTCGTCTCCTGCACCGCAGCGAGGAGCTCGGCGTAGGCCGTCTGCGCGCGGGCAAGGGCTTCCCGAACCGCGGCGGCGGCCCCGACCGAGGGCTCGCGCAGCCCTTCGTCCGTTGGCGGGTCCTCAAGCCGGCGCGTGAGGTCTGAAATGCGCAGCCGCAGATCCTGCTCCCGGGACCGCAGCGAGTCCTCACCGCCCGCGGTCCAGACGATGCGTCCGCGGGCCAATAGGTCCAGCATCTGCCGGGCACGCATCCGCTCGCTCGCGGCGAACGCGGCTTCGACTCGTCCGCGTGCCCGCTCCGCGAGCGCGAGCTCCGCGTACACGTCCCATTTGTCCGCGAGGTATGAGGCGCGCCGCTGCTCGAGCGGCAGACGGACAGCCACCCGCTCCACGTCGGCGGCGGCCGCCTGCAGCTCCGTCACGGCATCGGGCAGTGCTCCGCGACTTCGCAGCGCCTCGCCCAGACCAGCGTGCAGCGGCCACGACACACTCGGCGCCGGTGCGGACCCGAGCCGATCCAGCCCACGGCGATAGAGGGACTCCGCCGTCAGGCCAGTCCCGGCGCGTGCGGCCAGGTCCGCTAACGTACCGAGGGCGGCCGCTTCCCCTGCCGCGTCGCCGACCGCGCGCAGCGTATCGAGCGCCATTGTGACTGCTCGACGGGAGCCCGCCGTGTCGTCACTCGCGCGGAGCGCGTATCCGACCAGCAGCCGCGTCAACGCCCGGCTCCGCGGATCCGACGACCCTTGCCCCCGGAGTGCCTGCTCGAGCACGTCACGGGCTCGGGCGTACTCCTCTCGCAGCAGGAACAGATATCCCCGACCTTGGACGGCCTCTGCTTCGCCAGCACCATCGTTGGCGCGGCGATACAACAGCTGCGCCAAGGCGTACGCCCGGTCCGCATCGGCCGGCGCATTGAGCAGAACCGCCAGGTCCCCGCGCGTCAGCGCGAGTCGAGCGCGGAGTCCAACATCAGCGTCGCCTGTGCGCCGGACCGTCGTCTCGGCGCGCTGCAGCTCGCGCAACGCGCCCTGGAGGTCGCCGGTCGCTGCGCGCACGTTCGCGAGATCGCGACGCACCGCCGCGATGTCGGTGGCGGGTCCCGTGACCTCGTAAATCCGCAGTGCGGTCAGGAGTGCCGCGGTGGCCCCCGCGTAGTCACCCCGAGTGAGACGCAGTAGCCCGATATCGTGCCAGGTCTCAGCGACACCGACGCGATTGCTCGCGGCGCGGTACGCGGTCAGGGCCTCGTGATAACGGATGGCGGCGGCGTCGTAGTCCCCCGAGATGGCCCCGAGGTTGCCGAGGTTTATGAGGTTCACCGCCTCGGGCTCACGCCGGCCGGTGCGACGGTTGGCCGCCAACGCCGTCTCGAACGCGTTCCGCGCAACGGCGAAATCGCCGAGCGTTTGGGCGATCAGGCCGCGGTTGTTCTCATCCGCGGCCAGCCCCCGCGTGTCGCCCGAGCGGCCGCGGATCGCTCCGGCCTGGACGTACAGCGATTCCGCCTGCCGCAGGTCGCCGCGGTCCATCTTGACGCTCGCCAGATTGCCGACGGCGTTGCCGGAGGTGCGGAAGTCGACGATGCCCTGGGCCAAGTCCGCTGAGCGAGTCCAGTTGGCTTCGGCGCTGTCTAACTCACTCTGCTCGTAGAACCCCCGCCCGATGTTCCCGAGCGCCGCCGCCATCGCCGAGGTGTCGCCGATTCCGGTGGCGCGCCGCACGCTCTCGCGCCACAGCCGCACGGCGGCGACAACTCCGTTACGACCAAGGGCTTCGTTGCCCGCCAGCCGCAGGCTATCCGCCATCACTTTGACACGCCGGTCGGCGGGCGACCACCGCCGGAATCGGGAGACCTGCCGGACCAGGAACGAATCACGCCAGGCGACGGCGTAGGCGGAGGCGAGCCGATCCGCGGCGGCGAGCGGAAGCGATGCGTCACTGTCGACGGCCGCGGCCGCCGCTAGCCCGAACAACTGCTGCAGGGCGTCCCGCACGTCGTCGGGATGATCCCGCACCTCCTGGATCAGGGCGGCTTGCGGGCCGTCGCGCGCCAGCACGCGCAGCCGCTCCGGCCCGCCCACCGCCTGCGCTTGCGCGAGGGCGGCGAGGAGCGACAGCACCTGCAGCACGCCGTTCATCTCGGAGGGCGCGCGCGACTGAGCGTGAACGACGTGAGGTCGGAGGCCACCCAACGGCCCTGCTCCGTGCGGGCGGCGACCTTCCAGTAGTGCGGAATCCCGACGACAATGCGCACGGTGGAGGCCACGACCGCTGTGGTGTCCGCGGTCTGCGTCTCCCAGAGCACCGAGCCATCCTTATCGAACAGGGTTACCTCGTAGCGATCCGCGAGCGGCACACTGGACCACGTGAGCGCCGGCAGCGCCCTCACGGCGCCGCGCGGCGCGATGGGAGTCGGCGCCACGATCGTCGTGACGCCGGGCTCGCGCAGCACCGGGGCGGTAGAATCGGACGGACGCTGCCACGGGGCGAGGTACAGCACCAGCGCGGCGGCGGCGGCAAGCGGGACGAGAGTCTTCCAACGGTAGCGGCTGCCCGTCCGGGCGAGCCGTGCCACGGCGATCACCTCGCCGCGGCATTCATCGCATTCGGCAAGATGGCTTCTCGCGCTCGCGGCAGCCACGAGGCCGTTGTCGACGTAGGCGGCGACCTCCAGCGCCGTCAGGTGGGCTTCGCTCTTCTCAACGGGCATGCGTGCGCCTCCGGAGCATTGAACGGAACGTCAGCCGAGGTTTGCGCCTCACGGCTCGGCTCCGTGGATGCCGCGCTCGCGCAACGCCCTGCGTAACTCGCCAAACACCAGGGTCAGTCGGCGGTAGACGTGGAACGGCGTGGGAAGGCCCAGCAGACGCGCGATCTCCGGCGCTGACAAGTCGTCGTCGAACCGCAGCTTCAGCAGGAGGCGATCGTCTGCGTGGAGATGGCTCATCGCCGACGCCAACGTCCGGCGGACCTCCTCGGCATTGAGCGAGTGCGTCGGGTCCTTGTCCGGCGTGGCGATCTCGTCTGGATCTGCTCCGGTCACGAGATCGACGAGCCGCCGCCGCATCGCCCGCTGGACGGTGGGATCACCGCCGACCGACGCCAGCGGCGCCCGACCATAGCGACGGCGGAGGAGGTCGAGGCACAGGCGGCGCGTCACGACCACCAGCCAGGTAGTGAACTTGGTGCGACCGTCGGGCGTGTAGTCCTTAAGCCGGCGGCAGTCGTCCGCTCGAAGGTGCTCGAGCACGTAGGCGTAGGCGTCCATGACGGCGTCGTGATCGTGATCGATTGACCGCGCGACACGAACCATCAAGCGGCTGTGCGCAGCGACGAAACCGGCCCACGCCTCGTCGCTGTCCTTATTAACGCCAGGGGGAGCTTCTAACAATCGAGAGAGTTCCGGAGGAACTGCGGCCCCCATCAGTGCCTGCCTCGGTGCGCGACCTAGGATGACGCGAGGGCTTCGAACCTACAGTCGAGGCGACACGGCGCAACCAGCGACATGTTGAAACGCGAACACCAACGCGCTCGGCGAGTTCATCCTCATGGACTTCTTGAGAAGGAAGACTCGGCGCGTCAGTTAGCGGCTCTTTGCGCCACGCCGTTCGGGTTCGGGGGGGCCCGGATCCTCCGCGACGATTACACTCTGCGCGATCGCGCTGCCCCCGAGCGCCGAGTCGCCGGCGAAATAGGCTTCCTCTCCATGCTCGCTCAAATCCAACCCAATCATTTCATCCGCAATCTGCGCCCGTGCACCGAAGACCGCGCGCACGATCGCGAGGATCACCACCGTCCCCACCGCGGCAATGATTACGGCTGCCAGCACGGCGTAGAGTTGCACCAGCATCTGCCCGGGATTGCCGGCAAATAGGCCGTTATTCCCTGCCGGATTCGCGAGCTTCGTCGCGAAGACGCCGGTGAGCAGCGCCCCTGCGACGCCGGCGAGTCCGTGGCAGGAGAACACGTCGAGCGAGTCGTCCAGAAGGCTGCGCGAGCGCCGCTGGATCGCGAAATAGCTCACACAGGCAGACAGCACGCCGATAACGAGCGAGGCGGGTGGCGTCACAAAGCCGGCCGCCGGGGTAATGCCTACGAGCCCGACCACCGCGCCCGTTGCGGCGCCGACCGCCGTCATCTTTCCGGTCCGCGTGGAGTCGAGCAGTGCCCAGGTGACCACGGCCGCGGCCGCCGCGGTGTTGGTGTTGACGAACGCGAGCGCCGCAAGCCCGTTCGCTGCGAGCGCCGACCCGGCGTTGAACCCGAACCAGCCGAACCACAACAGGCCCGCGCCGATCAAGACGAGTGGGACGTTGTGCGGCGACAGCGGGACGCGACGAAAGTCGCGGCGCGGCCCTAGGAACCGGGCGGCGACGAGTGCCGACACGCCCGCGCTGATATGCACGACCGTGCCGCCTGCGAAATCGAGCGCGCCCATCTTCTGCAGCCACCCGCCCGCGCCCCACACCCAGTGGGCCAGCGGCGCGTAGACCAGCGTGGACCAGAGGACCAGGAATGCGAGATAGGCGCGAAACCGCATTCGCTCCACGATTGCGCCGGAGATCAGCGCGGGCGTGATGATCGCGAACATCGCCTGATAGATCGCGTGCGCGTGCTGCGGAATCGTGGCGGCGTAGGCCGGGTTGGGTTCGCCGCCCACGTGACGGAACAGCACCCAGTCGAGCCCGCCGAGCCAACCAGACCCTGGCGCGAACGACAGCGAGTAGCCGATCACGACCCACTGCACGCTGATCGCGCCCATGGCGACGATGCTCATCATCATCGTGTTGAGCGAGTTCTTGGAACGAACCAGCCCGCCATAGAAACAGGCGAGCCCGACCGTCATGAGGAGCACCAGGGCGCTCGCGGCGAGCACCCACGCGGTATCGCCGGCGCTTATCGCCGGCGTCTGCGTCATGCTTCGTCGGCGGCGCGCAACGCCGCTTGCTGCACCTCGTTGGCGTTCACCGCGGTGAGCGCCTCGTTGTTCTGTTCGCCGGTGCGGATGCGGATCACCCGCTCGATCGGCTGCACGAAGATCTTGCCGTCTCCGACCTCCCCGGTGCGGGCGGACGACAGGATCGCGTCGATGCAGGGCTGCACGAACGGCTCCGAACAAACCATCTCGATCTTTACTTTCTCATGGAATTCCATGACGAGGGTGGTTCCACGGTACTGGCTGACGATCTCGTGCTCGCCGCCGTGGCCGCTGACGCGGCTCAGCGTGATGCCGGTGATACCGGCACGAAACAGCGCCGCCTTGACTTCGGGCAGGCGCTCGGGCCGCACGATCGTGGTGATCAGTTTCATCGTTTCCTCCAAGCGTCGAACACGAGTTTCGATACGTCGCGCGCCAGTGCGTGAGCGTCATCGTCTTTCTGAATCCCGCCCGTCAGTACGACCAGGACGTAGCCGCGTCCGCCACCTTGGGGCTGCACGAATGCGGCATCGTGGTAGACCACCTGACCGATCCAACCGGTCTTGTGGTAGATGCGCGTCCCGGCGGGCAGTCCTGCCGGTATTCCTTCGTTGAAATGTTGCCGTCCGAGAATGGCCAACATGTCTCGGCACGATCCCGCCGACGCGGCGGTTCCGTTCGCGATGGCAGCGAGCAGCATGCCGAGGTCGCGTGCCGTCGTCGTATTGTTGAGGCCTGCGCGGTATGCCTTGCCGTCTTCGACGCCGCGCAGCACCAAAATCGAATCCGCGCCGAGGGCATGGGCCGTGGCGTTGGCGCGCTTGGCGTCTACCTTCGCGATCAGCAGGTTGGTCGCGAGGTTGCTCGACACCGTCTCCATCAGCTCGATCAGCTCGCGGATGGACGCGCGCTGGCCGAGGCGCTTGTACAGCGACGAATCGGAATCATCCGTGACGTCGAGCTGGTAGGGCGAGCTATCGACGAGCGAGCGGAACGTGTTCGTCACGATGATCGAATCGTCGAGCGAGAGCAGTCCGGCATCCCGGTCCCGGAACAGCTGGATCATGACCGGAATCTTCATGGTGCTCGCGGCGTGGAACCGCCCGTCCGAACCCACGGTTAGGGAGTCGCCCGTCGTGAGGTCGCGGTAGTAGACGCCGACCCCGCGCGCGGTCGTCTGGAGGATCCGAGCCACGACCTGCGCTCGAAGAGAGGTATGTGGGGCTTGGGTTTGCAGCAGGATTAGCGCGAGGGCGAGCAATGCCATTCTGTCACGTAAGATACCTTGTAGATTCCAGCGCGTGAGCGAGTTCGTCTTCGGTACCCATAACGCCGCCTTCGTGCAGGTCATGTACGAGGAGTACCTCCGGGACCCCTCGTCCGTGGCCCCCGAGTGGCGGGAGCTGTTCGATAACGGGAAGCTGGCGGAGCTGCCGATCATCCAGGGGGCACGGAGCACGGAGCAGGCAGCAGCGACGCCTGCACCGGGGCCAGCCGCGCCTCCTGCTCCACGCTCCGTGCTCCCTGCTCCCCCAGGAGCGACGCCCATTACGGGCCCCGCCGCCCGGTTAGTGCAGAACATGACCGAGTCGCTCACGGTCCCGACCGCGACCTCGTTCCGTGACATCTCGGCCACCACGCTCGACGCCCGCCGCAAGG
>VBIU01000078.1 GCA_005880945.1 Chloroflexota bacterium
AGATCGAAGCCGGGGTCCGAGCGCCGGCACTCTTCGAAACGATAAAGGTAGAAGTCTCCGTCGACACCGTAGAGGATGCAATCCCACTCCAGCGCACCGTGGATTGGACACTCCTTCCGAGGCGTCAACGACGCGCATCGCTCCCCGGGTTGTTGAACGCAGTCATTGAAGCGTTCGATCAAATCCGATCCGGGGGCCACCGTTTGAAGCCTCGCCTGCGCTCGAGCAATCCTCATATCGAGCGTCGCGCCGCTCTCGTTTGGTTCCATGCCTGGAAGCACGACCTGACTCTTGTGCAGAGCGGCCAGCGTCTGCCCGATCCTCTCCGATGCGTGCCGGACGGATCTGAGGCTGCGACGATGAGTGAGGTACTCGCGCAGGTTCATCCATGGGTTGAAGTCGTAGAACACAAGGCGCGGCTCGATCGTGGCCCGTGTCACTGGTCGTGGAGTGCGGACGCGCTTTGAAATCCTGGCGTCGTACAATCGCCTCGCGGCCTCGAAGTCGGCGCGCGCGGAAGCCTCCGTCGCGTGCAGCCTCCCTGTAAGAATTCGCGTGTCCACTTCTCCGCTTTCCTCGCCGCCGAATCGCACCGCGTATCGCCGTTCGCGCCCGGCACGCATTGCGCTCGGGTACACACGGCACGAGATGAGGCAGCGGCCGTTGCTGAACTCCGGCAACCACGGAGGACCGGGAGGACAGGAGGAGAAACTCTGTGGCAGCCGCTCTGGGGGCCGGTAGCACAGGAGGATCGTCCGTCCGCCATGTTCGTAGCTGACCGTCGACATCGCGCGGTCCAGATTCCGGAAACCGCATCCATGATTCGCGAAGTAGGCTTGTTGCTCTCTGAATCTCTGGAGCGTACGCGCGACGTCGAACCCGGAGCCCTCGTCTGTGATTGCGATCAGCGCGCCCTTGCAGGTCGCCGCCATCTCGACGACAACGGCCTTTGCGGGGTCGCCGCCGTTGCCGTGTTTCGAGGCATTGCCGAGAGCATTCCTCAGAGGTATCAGCAAATCCGGCAGCAAGTGCGCCCGCGACACCGTGGTGAAACGGTCAGACAGGACAATCTCGAGCAGCGGAAACAGATCGTCCCGCCCGTGGCCCCGAAGTCGCAGATGAACATCTGTGTTCGCGATCCGTGGGTCGGTGATGTCGCGCACGGGATCGGTCGGCAGATTCTGTGCCTCGATCTCCGCGAGGAGGTCGGTCCGCGTACGGTCAGGGTCGATCATACAGCGAAGCCGAATCGAGAGCCTGGAACTGACTCTCCACGTCGGCGAGCTCGGGGAATGCCCAGTCGGCGCGACCCTGGATGAACGCCTTCGCGGCCCAGATGACGCGATTGGCGTCTCGCGCTCCGGTGTAGCGAGCAGGACTTCGAGCTCCCCCGCCGAAGGGACTCGCCATTCTCGACCCGCCCGGGCATCCAGGTATCGCCGGCACAATCCCGCTGCGGCGGAAAGCGAAAGAGAAACATGGACAGGTCGTAGCTGAATGGTGCGACGCCCATTCGGTAAGGATAGTCCACATTTCGTGCTGATGTTACGCGATTGCTCACACCTCACACACGTCGCGACGACCTGCCAATTGCTTACGCTGCAGCGATGAAGTTCATCTTGGTGACGAAATTCTGCCGAAGGGAGTTCCGCAGTATATGCGTCAACGGCCGAGCCATAGCCCAACAGGATGCCTTCCGACGACCTCGCCCTGCGCGAGCATCAATTACTCGATGCGTCGTTTATTCAAACAGTTTTGAACGAGCTCCTGCCGCCGATGTTCGGCGAGTCGTCGTTTCTTTTCAGTCGAGCGTGATGAAGTCTGTCCGTCGTGTCTTCTGTACCGTTTGGCCGACTAACAAAATCGTCAGCCAGCAGTACAACAACGAACTCTCACGGCTGGCGACGCGCGATCTGCAGGCTTCGTTGCCGTCCAGTGCACGGTATCCCATTTCGTTCGCGTGCGACATGCAGATTGTGGTTAGTCTTTTGCACATCGACGCCGCTCTTTGGGGCCTGCAGCATGCAACCGACGAAGCACAAATTTCGTCACCTCATCGGCAAAGTGCTCCACGACGAGCGATCGCGAACGTGCTACGCGATTCAGGTCTACGACCTGACGTCGATCATCGATCATCACGATCAGCACCTCGGCGACCTTCGGCGGTCTCAGCCGGACGTGGCGGAGGAGCTGACTCGAATGCGGCGCGCGATCTTGCGGTTGGATCGGCAGCTGCCAGCGCCGCCGTGCTGCTTCGCCCACGGTGACTTTGCCCACAAGAACATTCTGCGCAAATCCGACAGGCAAGCCCGAAAGGCCGACTGGGACGACTGGCTTCGCGACCACATGGCGATCGCGCAGGCGCGCATCACCGCAGCCGGACGCCGGACCGGACGGTCCACCAGGGTCTATGCGACAGGATGAAGTGACATGCATAAGCCGGCGCGGGTCCTCATGTACTCGCAAGACAGCTATGGTCTCGGTCACCTCCGCCGCGCGACCAACCTAGCCAACGCTCTCGTTTGCGAGAGCCGCGATCTATCCGTGCTGCTCGTCGTCGACTCTCCGGTCGCGCTCTTCTTCGACCTCGAGGATCACATTGATTTCGTCAAGCTGCCGACCATCATCAAGGTTGGGGCCGGCGTCTTCAAGGCCGGCCGGCTCGGCGCCAGCCCCCGTCTGATCAAGACCATCCGCTCGAAGATTCTTCGCGACGTGCTGCACGCGTTCGACCCGGACTTGATCCTGGTCGACCACATGCCCGGCGGCGCCAACGGCGAGCTGATTCCGGCGCTTCGCGTGACGCGGCTGCTGCAGCGCGCCCGCGTCGTCCTCGGGTTGCGCGACATCCTCGACGACCCGCAGGTCACGTGCGCCGTCTGGGATCGTGAGGGCTACTACGACACGCTGAAGCGGTATTACGACGCGGTCTTGATCTATGGCTCCGCCGACGTGTTTCCCACCGCGGACCATTATCGGATCAGCGAGGTCATGAACGGTGGCGTGCAGTACTGCGGCTACGTCTGCAATATGGGTTCGGTGAAGAGTCCGCCACTCGTGCGCGCCGGGATCGGGATCGGGACCGAGCCGCTCGTCGTGGTCATGGCGGGCGGCGGCGCGGACGCGCGTGGGGTGATGCAGACGTACCTCGACGCCTTGCCGATGGTGACACGCACCGTGCGCGCCGCGACGGTCATGGTGACCGGGCCCTTCATGCCGGAAGCCGAGCAGAGGCTTCTGCGCGAACGCGGACGCGCACTCGGCGTCTCCGTCGAAACCGCCGTCGGCGACAGCCTCGCCTACGTCAACGCAGCGGATCTCGTCGTGTGCATGGCGGGTTACAACACGCTCAGCGAGATCCTGCGGTTCCGGAAACCAGCCATCGTTATCCCGCGCGCGGGCCCGAGCGCGGAGCAGCGGATGCGGTCGACGATATTTGCGGAGCGGGGTCTCATCTCGCTGGTGCCGCCGCAGCAGCTGTCGCCGGCCCGGCTGGCGCACGAGATCGCGGCGGCCTTGCTGAATCCGGCGTCGCGCAAACCCGAGGCAGTGCCCGCCCTCGGCGTGGGCACGGCGACGCGGGCGCTCCTCAAACTCCTGTGGCGTGAAAACGGCCGCGACAGGGTACGGGACGACAAGGAAGTGATGCCTGAACGGCGACCCGGCGCGATTCGCCGAACGCCTGCGGCCTCAGCGGTCTGATGAGCGTGAGGACTCCAACCCGTCGCGTCCTCGGCCTCGTCGTCGGCATCGTCGTGCTGGCGAACCTGCGCCTGACGGGCCAGACGCGCCCTCCGCTGCAGGTGGTCGTGGAGGACGAAACGCGCGCCGTCATCGTCGGCGCCAAACTGACTCTGACCAACGCGGCCACTGAGCAGGCGCGTGATGCGGCGACCGACCAATCGGGCCGCGTCGCGTTCGACGACCTGGAGCCTGGCCAGTACGTGCTCCACGCCGCGTCGGCCGGGTTTGAGGCGCTGACGCGCCCGATCGCGATCTCCACTCAGCCGCTTCCGGTGGTCAAGCTGACTCTGAGAGTCGAGGTGGTCACGGAAGACGTCTCGGTCACGGCGGCGCGAGCGCCGCGCGAGTCTCCGGAGACCGTCGTCCTCGACCGCGACGCCTTGGACCGGTTGCCGGTCGCGCTCGGCCCCGGTCAGCTCACGGAGTTTCTCGCGAACGTGTTCGGGCCGGCGGTGCAGGGCATCGGCGGAGTGACGTTTGTCGTCGACGGCATCGAGACCGACGAGCTGAGCCTGCCGAGCCTCTCGATCAAGAGCATCGTCGTGAACAAGAACCCGTATTCGGCCGAGTACCGGAGGCCAGGCAAAGCGCGGGTGGAGGTGATCACTGAGAACGGATCGCGCCGCCATTTCGAATGGAACAGCACCCTCCTTCTCGGCAACTCGATGCTCGACGCGCGAAATGCGTTTGCCCGCGAAAAGCCCCAGACGAGCCAGACCTTGATCGACTCCGGGTTTGGCGGTCCGCTTCCCGGACGTACGGCGTTCCTGGTGAGCGGCGAGTACCTCCGCGACCGTCAAAGCCGCTACGTCAACGCGCTGACGTCGGACGGGCCATTCATCCAGACGGTCCCCAAGACCGATGAATCCGCGAATTGGCTCGGCCGCCTCGACGCGCGGCTCAGCGATCTCGTGAGATTGATGGTCCGCTACGATTTCGCGGGCGAGTCAAAGACCGGCTCCGGCGTCGGCGGCCTGCGCTTGCCCACACTGGCCGTCGACACCGAGCAAACGCAGCACGGTGTCCATCTGAAGGCCGACTCGCTGTTCTCGGCGTCCTTTGCCAACGACGTCCGCGTCAGCTTCGAACGCCGGACCGATCACGAGGGCAGCCCGGCGAGTGAGTCGAAGATCATCGTGCGCGGCGCCTTCGAAGGCGGCTCCAATCAGACGTTTACGTCGGAGCGCTCGAACGAGCTGCAGCTGCAAGACACCGCCACGTATGTCCGCGGGTCGCATATGTTGCGCTTCGGCGGGCAGAGCCAGGCCCGGTCCCATCGCGCATCCGATCGCGCCAACTTCGGCGGCACGTTTGAATTCTCGACGCTCGAACTGTTCGACGCCGGCGTCCCGTCCGTGTTCCGAATCAACCAGGGCCAGGCCGATGTCGACTTCACCGTGTACGATGCGAATCTCTTCTTCCAGGACGAGGTCAAAGTCGGGCCCGCCGTCACGCTGATGGCCGGCGCGCGCTACGACTGGCAGTCGGCGCTCGACGACCACGACAACGTCGCGCCCCGCGTGGCGTTTTCGCTGGCTCCTGGAGACGCCACCACCGTGATTCGCGGCGGCGGCGGGTTGTTTTACGAGCGATTGCCCGAGTCGGTTGTCCAACGGACGCGCCTCTTCGACGGGACCCGTACGAGGGAGCTGGTCATCGCCAATTCGCCGTATCCGAATCCATTCGCGGCTGGCTCAGGACGGTTGACGCCGCCGAGCGTCGTTCGTCTCAGCCCCGACCTGCGCACGCCGTACTACCTGCAGGCGAGTCTGGGCGTCGAACAGCGGGTCTGGCGTCAGAAAACCCGTTCGCGTACGCCACGCGAGCTCATCGTCACCGCCGAGTTCGCCCCGCTTCGCGGCTCGAATCTGTTCCGTGTGCGCAACGTCAACGCGCCGCGGCCCGGAACGGGCGGCCGTCCGGATCCCGACGTCCTGAACGTCGCCCAGGTCGAGTCGACCGCCACGCTGCGAAGCAACGCGTTAAAGTTCGGTCTGACGGGACGCGCGTGGCGGTTCAGAGGCACCGTCAACTACACCTATGCGCACTCGATGAACGATGTCGGAGGAAGCCTGTTCAGATTTCCCGCGGACAACTACAACCTCGCGGGCGAATGGGGTCGCGCCGATTTCGACACGCGCCACAAGTTCAACACGCTCGCGACGTTCAACCTGCCGGGCGACGGCATCGAGCTGGGTACCTTCGTCACCCTTGCGTCCGGGCCGCCGTTCGACATCACGACCGGCTTCGACGACAACGGCGACACGGAGGCGACCGATCGGCCGGCCGGCGTCACACGAAACACCGGCAAGGGGCCCGGATTCGCGCAGGTCGATCTCCGTCTCTGGAAGAAGCTCAAGCTGGGTCCAGGCATCGGCGGCGCCGCCGAGCCCCGCGAGCTCATCATCCGGCTCGACGCGTTCAACGTCCTGAACCGACCCAACTACGATCGAATCGTCGGCGTCGTGAGCTCGCCGCTCTTCGGGCTGCCGAATTCGGCCAGGACGCCGCGGTCGATCCAGGCGTCTCTCAGGTTCCGCTTCTGAACAACGACGATGCCCAACGAGACCCCTCCCGTTCTTGGCTACGTGGTCAGCCGCTATCCGCGCTACTCGGAAACGTTCATCGTCAACGAGATCCTCGATCACGAACGGGCAGGGCGGACGATCGAAATCTTCGCCCTGCGGCCCTCGATCGACAGCCACTTTCAGGATCTCATCTCGCAGGTGCGCGCGCCGGTGCATTACGTCTACCTTCCGGGAGAGGGGCTGACGCCCGAGCAGCTCACCGGATCGCTGCTCAGTGCCGGCGTGTTCTGGAACGTCATCCAGGAGGCGAGCGCCAGCGTGCCGGGCCTGTGGTCGGCGCTCGAGGCGGCTCGCGGCGAAGAGATCCGCGAGGTCTATCAAGCCGTCGTGCTGGCGCGTCTCGTCCGCGACAAAGGCATCGGTCACCTTCACGCGCACTTTGCCGGCAGGCCGACAACGGTCGCTCGACTGGCCTCGCACTTCGCCGGAATCCCGTACACGTTCACCGCGCACGCCAACGACATCTTCAACAACAGTACGCGGCCAGACGATGTGCGACGCAAGCTGGCCGATGCGGCGGTCGCCGTCACGGTGAGCGACTACAACGCCGCCTACCTGCGCACGACCTTTGGCGCGGCTGCCGAACGTGTCCAGCGGATCTATTGCGGCCTCGATCTCGCGCGGCTGCGGTACGAGTCGCCGCAGGATCGACCGCCCTGGATCGTGGCGGTCGGCCGGCTCGTGGAGAAGAAGGGCTTCGCAGATCTGATCGAAGCTTGCGCAATCCTCGCGCGGCGCGGCCGTTCCTTCGGCTGCCAGATCATCGGCACCGGCATGCTGGACGCGCCGCTGCGTGCGCTCGTCGCGCGGTTGGGTCTCGAGAAGACCGTTGAGCTCGCAGGGCCGCGTCCACAAGGCGCCGTCATCGAGGCGGTCCAAGGCGCTGCGGCGGTGGTGCTCCCCTGTGTCGTCGGCGAAGACGGGGACCGCGACGGGCTGCCGACGGTCATCCTGGAGGCCATGGCACTGGGGACGCCATGCGTCTCGACGGATGTCACGGCCATTCCAGAGGCCGTGCGCGATGGAGACACGGGCCTGGCGGTGGCGCAGCACGATCCTGATGCGCTGGCTGCGGCCATCGAGCGGCTGTTGTTCGATCCGGCCCTGCGCGTGCGGCTGGCCGTCAACGCGAGGCAACTCATCGAACGCGACTTCGATGTCCGCCGGAATGCCGCTCGGCTCCGTGCGGTGTTCGATGCGGCCGCCGCAAGGACCGGAAGCCCCCGGCGCGTCGGCGCTTTCTTTGCTGAGGCGGGATGACGCGAATCGCCTACATCTGCATGGATCGGGGCGTGCCTGTCTGGGGTCGGACGGGATCGTCGATTCACGTGCAGGAGGTCATCCGGGCCTTCCGCGCCCTCGGCGCCGACGTCGAGCTTTTCGCCGCGTCAGCCGATGACGATCCGCCGCGGGATCTCGCGGCGGTTCCCGTTCACTGCGTTCCGGTCGCGCAGGAGGGGCCTCGCGCCGCGCGGGAACGATCGGCAGTCGCCGCGAATCGTGACTTGCGGGCCGCGCTCGAGGACGAGCAGCCGTTCGATCTCGTCTACGAGCGCTATTCGCTCTGGAGCTTCGCCGGAATGGACTTCGCCCGCGAGGCGGGCATCAGCGGCGTGCTCGAAGTGAACGCACCGCTGATCGATCAACAGGCCGAGTACCGCGGTCTGGTCGACCGGCAGGGCGCCGATCGGATCGCCGCGCAGGTGTTCGGCGCGAGCCGCGTGCTCGTCGCGCTGTCGAGCGCGATCGCCGACTATCTCGGCCGGTACCGCGGCACGCGAGGCCGCGTCGAGATCATTCCGGACGGCGTGAATCCCGACCGGTTTCGGCTGGACTGCAAGCCCGCCCTGCCCGCCGCGCACCGGTGGTCCGTCGGGTTCGTCGGCAGCCTGAAACCGTGGCACGGTCTCGGGACGCTCGTCGACGCCTGCGCCAGGCTTCACCAGGTGCATCCGGACACGCGGCTCGTGGTCGTTGGCGACGGACCCGAGCGGCCACGACTTGCCGCGCAGGCCGCGGACCTCGGCGTGAGTGACGCCGTGCTCTTGACGGGATCGGTGCCGCCGCACGAAGTTCCGGGGCTGCTGGCCTCGATGAATGCCGCGGTGGCGCCGTACCCGAATCTGCCGACGTTCTATTTCTCGCCTCTGAAGATCTTCGAGTACATGGCAGCGGGGCTGCCGGTCGTGGCGAGCCGGATCGGGCAAATCCCGGAGGTGATTCGCGACGGCGTGCACGGTTTGCTGTGTGCACCCGGCGACGCCGCGGCCGTCGCGGCCGCGCTGTGCCGATTGAAGGAGGATCCGGACCTCGGCGCCCGACTGGGGCGTGCGGCGCGAGCGCACGTCGTTCAGCATTACACCTGGAATCATGTGGCATCCCGCATTCTCCATCTCGCAGGAGTGGCGTCATATCCGGACCGTGCCCTGCCGGCGGAGAGCCTGTCGTCATGACGGCCAGGGACGCGGAAGACACGAGCAAGGTGAGCGCCTGGCGGTCGCTCGTGCGCTTGCGCGCGTTCCTCGTGCCGCATTGGCGAGCCATCGGACTGGCGCTCGTGCTGATGACGGCCGAAGCGGCAATCGATCTGCTCAAGCCCTGGCCGCTGAAGCTGACGCTCGACGTCATTTTGAAACGCGACGCGCTGGCCGGGAGCACGCTGTCCCTGCTGGTGGCGATCTCGCTCCTGATTGTCGCGCTGGCGGTGTTCGAAGGCCTCTTTGCGTATCTGGCCGCTCTCCAGCTGAATCGCGCCGGCCGAACGCTGGTGTTCGAGCTGCGCTCGGCGCTTTTCGATCACATCCACCGCCTCTCGCTGCAGTTCCACAACCGTCGCTCCACGGGCGACGTGATGACCCGCGTCACGAGCGACGTCAACAACCTCCGCGAAGCGCTGACCGAGTCGGTCGCCGAGATCGTCAAGAACGTCCTGTTCCTCGTCGGCATGGGTGCGGTCCTGTTCTGGCTCGACTGGAGACTCTCCCTGATCCTGCTCGCGGCGACGCCGATCCTGTGCCTGGCCATGATTCGTTACGGTGCCAGAGTCAAGGAGCGCTCCCGCGTCGAGCGGCGGCGCGAGGGGGCGTTGGCCGCCGTCGTGCACGAAACACTTGGCACGATTCGCCTGATCCGCGTCTTCAACCGGGAGGAGGAGGCGAGGCGCAGGTTCCGCGCCGAGAGCACGGCCAGCCTGGAAAGCGGTCTGGCGGCGACGATGACCGGCGAACGGTTTTCGTGGATGGTGGATGTCCTGGGCGACGTCGTCACCGCGCTGGTGCTCGCGTTCGGCGTGCAGCGGGTCATGAAGGGCGCGATCACCGCGGGGACGCTCGTCGTGTTCGTCAGCTACATCCGGTCCTTCTACAAGTCCCTGAAGGGGGCCGTCAAGCACGCCGCGAGAGTCGCCAAGGCCGCCGCGCCGGTGGAGCGCATCGTGGAACTGCTCGACGTCGGCGAGGGCGTGAACGACCTGCCGGGCGCCGTTCAGGCACGGCGGGCGCGCGGCCTCATCGAGTTCCAGAACGTCAGCTTCGCGTACGAGCCGCAGCATCCAGTGCTGAACGAGATCAATCTCGTTGTTCCGGCTGGCCGGCTGACGGCGATCGTCGGGCGGACCGGGAGCGGAAAATCCACGCTGACCTCGTTGATTCCACGGCTCTACGATCCGACGTCCGGACGCGTGCTCATCGATGGCGAAGACGTTCGTGGATGGACGCTGCGCTCCCTGCGCGCGCAAATCAGCGTGGTGCTCCAGGAGTCGGTTCTCCTCCAGGCCAGCGTTGCCGAGAACATCGCTTACGGCCGCACTGACGCGACGTTCGAGGAAATCGAGCGCGCCGCCCGCGCCGCGAACGCGCACGACTTCATCGCGGCGATGTCAGAGGGGTACGACACTGTCCTGGGTGAGCGCGGCGAGACCCTGTCGGGCGGACAGCGACAGCGGATCGCCATCGCGCGCGCGATCGTGCGCAACGCGCCGATCGTGATTCTCGACGAGCCCCTGACCGGGCTCGATACGACCGCCGCCGCGGCGGTCGTCGAGGCGCTGAACCACCTGATGGAGGACAAGACGGTGATCGTCATCACGCACCACCTGTCCACGGTGAGGCGCGCCGATCACATCGTGGTGCTCTCGGGCGGCCGGATCGTCCAGCAAGGCCGCCACGACGAGCTCGTTGGAGCCGACGGCATGTATCGTGAGCTGTTCCAGGCGCAGTTCAGCGACGTGATGGTCTCCGTGTCGAAGTAGGGCTGGCGTGCACGACGTCCCAGTCGATCCGGCCCTGCCTGCGCTGCGCGATCTGCTTTCGCCTGAGGGCGCGCCCGACCTCGCGGCCGAACTGGCGGAACGGTGCGGCGCACGGGTGCACGCCGAAGCGGCTCGAGTATCGTACGTCCGCTATCGCCCGACGCGCGGCTGCGACGTGTTGTGGACGTTCCCGGCGGCCGACGGGCAGCCGGTGTGGGTGGCGGGGAAAATGGCCGCCGACGCCGCTCGTTTCACTGCTTCTTCCTCCTTTCAGCGATCGGCAGAGAAAGTCAAAGAAGCCCGGGGCATCGAAACCGCGCCGTACGTCCTGCTCGCCGATCGTCGGCTGCTCCTCCAGATCTTTCCGCTGGACGCGCGGCTGCCGGGCTTGGCGCTGGCTGCCGATTCACGGTGGTCGGGCGAGGCCGTTCGCCAGCGCCTGGCTCTCAGCGAAGACGAATGGCGGCTGACAGAGGTCGTGCCCCTGCACTACAAGCCGGGGCGGCGATGCGTGCTGCGCTACGCCGTCGACAGGCGCGGCCGCCCGGCCCGCTACTTCGGAAAAGTGTTTCGCGACGACCGCGGCGCGCCAATGGTTGAGCGATTGCGGGCGGTGCGATCGCAGCTGCTCGCGTCGCATGCGCACTGGGACGTCGCCGTCCCGGCTGCGTACGTGCCCGAGGCCAGCATGCTCGTCCTCGAGGGGTTGGAGGCGTGCGACGAGCTCAGTCCGCTTGTGAGGAAGAGTGTCAGCGATCCGAAGGCCAGGGAAACCCTGCGCGCGTACATCGTCGGAGCTGCCGAAGGGCTGCGTGCCTTTCAGAAGCTCGCCGTTGAGGGGCTGGAGTCTGTGGGACCGCGGGACGTGCTCTCCCAGTACGACGCCGAATTCGAAGGGATCCGGCACGTCGCACCCAGTCTGGCGGACGCTATCCGCGTCCAGCTCCAGGCCCTGGACGAGGCCGCGCTTCGGCTGCCGCGCGAGGACCTCGTCGTCGGCCACGGCGCCTTCCGCTACAACCAGTTCCTGGTCCGGGAAGACACGTTGATCGTCCTGGACCTGGATGCGCTGCAGATGGCAGGCCGCGGCGCCGATGCCGGAGAGTTCCTGGCATATTTCGATCTGGTCGCCCTGCGACGGCCGCACCTGCGGCCGGCGGTTCGAGAGTGCCAGCAGGTCTTTCTCGGAGCCATCCTGCAGCATCCGCACGTGGATCCGAGATGGCTCGCGTGGCATCGGGCGGCAAGTCTCGTGAAATGGACGCACCGCACCTTTCTGTCACTCGACACCCGATGGCCGGAGCTCACCGAACGTTTGCTGCGATTGGCGGAGCACGCGCTGGGCGATTCACCCGCTTGCACCGGAGTTCCCGAGTCATGCTGAACCCGGATCGCAGCCTCCCGTTTCTGGACGTGGCGTGGTCGCCCCGTCGCATGCAGGAGATCCTCAATCGCGACGTGATGCAGCGGCTGCGATCCGGCAGCGACGTGACAGACGTCGTCATCGAAGACGTGGCCTACTGGCCGGGGAAACGGTGTGTTGGTCTGTACACCATTCGGTTGAGCGGCGCGCCGGACCGTCGATCGCGATTCGTGGCGACCTTCGCAAACAACGACAAGCTGGCGCGCGTCGCACTGCAGGGCGACCTAGCGGTGTTT
>VBIU01000203.1 GCA_005880945.1 Chloroflexota bacterium
GGCCTCGCTCGAGAAGGCGAGTTTCGGCGAGTTCAAAGTGCCGTCCCTGCGCAATCTGATACTCACCGCTCCCTATGGCCGCGACGGCGGCGTCGAGACCCTCGCAGAGGTCGTGCGCCACTACGCCGGTCTCGATCCCGCCAGCCTGCACGCGAAGGACGGGAGACCCGCGAAGCCCCTGGACCTCACGCCGCGGGAGCAGACCGACCTCGTCGTCTTCCTCGAATCCTTGAGCACCTTTTCCAATCCATGGCGCCCCGATGATGGAGGCCAGTGCCGCTAGAGCGCAGGATTTCCACCTTGACGACAGACGGCCGCGAAGACGTTCGCCGCGAGTGCGACAAGCTCGGTGAGCTGGTAGTGCAAGCCAGGCTCGAATCCGACCATTTCGGAACCGGCAAGGCATTCGCCTGGGAATGGCTGCTGGAACAGTATTACCGGCGCCGCCGGGAAGGAGAGTCCGAAGAACGCGAGCGTACCGAGCGGACTCTGAAGGCTGCAGAGGATGCTGCCGGCGCGGCAAGAGCGGCGGCCGCCGGCGCGCAGTCCGCTGCACGCTGGACGATGGTGGCCGCTCTCTCCGCCGCCGCAGCAGTCGTTGTTTCGCTGGCGAAATACTGGTAAGCGTCGCGAACCTCGCCTGGCTGCGGCAGACGTGCTGTTCCCCAAGGACGATCCCAAGCAGGCGCATCGGATCAGGCAGTACCTGATCGCGGTGGGCACCTCGGTGCTCGTGTGGACGCTGTTGTTCCTGCTCTACTGGGAGGGATACCTGGAGAAAGCCGGCGTCGTGCACGTCACGGGCGCGATGCTGTTTTTCTTCGGCCTCTTCTACGCGCTATTTCGATCCGGGCTCAACCTCAGGTTTCGCGATCCCAGCCTGACCATCGAGATGATGGAGAGCGCGATCGTCGTCCTCATCTGGGCCATGTATCACGCCACCCCCGCGGGGCGCGGCGTGATCATTCTGATGCTTCCATTCATATTTTTGTCTGGACTGTTCCGCCTCGGAACCCGGGACCTGCTGGGAGTCGCGGGTTTTTCCGTGATTTGCTATGGGGCGATGACCTTGCTGCTCCTTCACTTTCGGGCGGCAACGATCGATCTGCGGCTCATGCTGCTGCACTGGGCGGCCCTTGCAGCGGTTCTTGTCTGGTTCGCATTCATGGGCGGGCACATGAGCCGGATGCGCATGCAGTTGGCGCTGAGCAAATCCGGCCTGGAGAAGGCGCTCCACGCGATCCAGGAATTGGCCACGCACGACGAGCTTACGGGTGTGCACAACCGCCGCCATCTCATGGAAATGCTCCGGCACGAAAAGAACCGCTGCGCGCGGAACGGATCGACGTTCTGCATCTCCATCGTGGACCTCGATTTCTTCAAGCGGATAAACGACAAATTCGGCCATCAGGCGGGCGATGACGTGTTGTGCGGCTTTTCCCGCAGCGTCGTGCAACGCATGCGGGCGTCGGACTATTTCGGACGCTTCGGCGGGGAAGAATTCCTGCTGATTCTCACGGATACCAACCTGGAGGGAGCCCGGATCGTAGCCGACCGGTTGCGACGCGAGACCGAGCAACTCGGCTTTAGCGATACCAACCCCGACCTGCGGATCTCGGTGTCGATCGGTTTGGCCGAGCACCGACCCGGGGACGAAATAGAGCAGACGCTGAAACGCGCCGACAACGCTCTCTACAAGGCAAAGGCCGCGGGACGCAATCGGGTAGAGATGTAGCCCGTTACGAATTGTCACAGCGTTCGCGCCGCGGCACGGCGATAATCTCGCCGACCTTCAGGAGAACACCTTATGAGACTCTTTCTCGCCGCGGCCGTGCTCGCCGCCTCTTCCTTCGCCGCCGCGCAGGCGCACGCCACCGGGCTGGCCACCTGTGACTCGGGGCCGCAGGAGAAGTGGCAGCCCCAGGAAAAGCTCCAGAAGATGCTGACCGATCGCGGCTGGCAGATCCGGCGCATCAAGATCGACGGGGGTTGCTACGAGGTCTACGCCATAACGGAGAAGGGCGAGCGCGTGGAAGCGTATTTTCACCCTCTGACTCTCGCGCCGGTTCCGACACAGCGGCGCTGACCCCGGCGCCGGCCGCCGTGCGGGTCTGGGATCTCTATGTTCGCGTCGTCCACTGGCTGCTTGCAATCGCGGTCCTGCTCGCGTGGGCGACGCGCGAGGGATGGGGCCTGTGGCACGACTGGCTGGGGTACGCCGCCCTTGCGCTGACGGCAGCGCGTCTGCTCTGGGGCTGGTTCGGCCCCAAGCATGCACGCTTCGGCAATTTCCTGTACGGGCCGCTCCATACCCTGGCCTATGCGCGTTCCTTCCTGACGGCGGCGGCGCCGCGTTACCTGGGCCATAACCCGCTGGGCGGCTGGATGATCGTGGCGCTCCTCGCGGGCGTCGCGGCAACGTCCGCCACGGGGTGGCTCTATACGACCGAAACCTACTGGGGCATCGAATGGGTCGGGACGCTGCACAAATGGTGCGCGAACGCGCTGCTTGCGCTCGCGGCGCTGCACGTCGCGGGCGTTGCAGCCGCTTGCTTCCGCCACCGCGAGAATCTCGTAGCGGCTATGATTCACGGGCGCAAGCGGACGCCGGGGCCGAATGACATCGTCTGAGCCGGAACAGCGTCGGAAAGATTTCAGACGTTGGACCTTCACGATCGCCGCCGCAATCGCGGCGGCGGCGCTCGCCCACGCCCAGAGCTACCCGGCCAGGGTAGTGAAGATCGTTTCTCCCTTCGTGCCGGGCGGGCCCGGCGACCTGCTGCCGCGAGCGGTCGCGGCCGGCCTCTCGCCGCTGCTCGGACAACCGGTGATCGTCGAGAACCGACCGGGCGCGGCGACGATCATCGCGATGCAGGCGGTGGCCAAGTCGCCGCCCGACGGCTACACGCTGATCTTCACCAGCGTGAGCAGCTTTATCAACCTGAGTGCGTACAAGAGCCTTCCCTACGATCCGGTCGGGGACTTCGCGCCGATCGCGCTGTGCTTCACGACGCCGCTCTATCTCGTCGTGCATCCTTCCCTGCCCGCGAACTCGGTCGCCGAGCTGATCGCGCTCGCGAAATCCCGTCCGGGCAAGCTCACATTTGCCTCGGGCGGCACTGGCACTACGGCGCATCTGGCAGGCGAATTGTTCAAGTCGCTGGCGGGCGTGGACATGCGGCACGTCCCGTACAAGAGCGCAGGACCCGCGATGATGGACGTCATGGCCGCGCACGTAGACCTGATGTTCGGATCCGCCGGGCTCTCCGA
>VBIU01000110.1 GCA_005880945.1 Chloroflexota bacterium
TCGCCCCCATCACACTCGAGGGCCGGACCGCCTTGTCGCTCGAAATCAGCACGAACTTCTTCGCCCCCGCCGCTCGCGCCGCCTGCACGACCGACCACGTGCCCAGCACGTTGTTCTCCACCGCCTCGAGCAAGTGGAATTCCATCAGCGGCACGTGCTTGAACGCCGCCGCGTGGAACACGTGCGTGGCCTCGGCCTCCCGGATAACCCGCGTCAGGCGCCGTTCGTCGCGCACATCCAGAATGACCTCGACGTGCGGCACCGACACCTTGCGACGCTCCAGCTCCTCGCACAGGAAGAAGAGGTCGTTCTCGTTTCGGTCCACGAGATAGATCAGCGCGGGATCGAGCCGCACCAGCTGCCGCGTCAGCTCCGAGCCGATCGAGCCCGCGGCCCCCGTGATCACGATCCGTGCCCCCCGCATCTCCGCTCGCAACGCGTCCAGGTCCAGGTCCGCCTGCGGCCGGCCCAGGAGGTCACTCGCCTGCACGTCCCGCAGCGTCCCCGCGGGCGCGCGGCCGTCGAGCACATCCTCGGGATCCGGGGCGATCCGGAACGGCAGGTCAGTCGCCAGGCAGGCATCCACAACCCGATTGATCTGCCCACTCGTTGCCGAAGGGATGGCGATGATGATCTCGTCCGCCCGGTACTTCTCGGCAATGTGCGGCAGATCGGCTACGGACCCCACGATCGGCACTTCGTGCAGCCGGCTCCCCTGCTTGTTGACGTTGTCATCCACGACGGCCACGGGATGCATCGACAGCTTCGGGCTCGCGAGAATGCTCTTGATCAGCGCCGCGCCGGCTTCTCCGGCCCCCACAATCACGGCGCGGCGCTCCGGCGTCCCCGACCACTCGACGGTACGGCGCGCCCACTCGTGCAGGCGGCGCGCCGCCAGCCGCATCCCACATGACAGCAAGACGTACAGGGTGGTATCAGCAGCAATGAGCCGTACGCTGGTGTTGACCAGCTGCAGCCAGTGCAGGAGGATGAGGCTTGCCCCCCCGGCGATCAAAGCCGAGCGGGCGATCACGGCGGCATCCCGAATGCCGACGTAGCGCCAGCGGCTGGCCAGCGCGCCCGTAACCAGACCCGCAAGCAGCTTCGAGGCCACAACGATCAGCCCGGCGATCAGGAGCTGCTCGGGCCACCTCCAGAACTCGCCGGAATAGACGATCGCCGCGGCAATCGAGACCGATACGAGAGCGAAACCGGCCTCGAGACCCGCCACCAGCACTCGGCGCCACGCGCGCCGAGCGGCGATTTCATCGAGCACACGCGAGACGGCGACCCAGAGTGGCCGCAGCAGGCGGGACGCAGTGACTGGAGACTTGGTGTCCGCTATCTGAGAGGAGGGGCGGGACTTATGGACCGACAGCGCCGGGTTCACGACGATTTCGCCTCCCAGGGGACACGTCACGCAACGGTCCGACCGACACAAGACGGTCACGACTGTGCCACATGACCGTGAAGCGATCCTCAAGCCGGCGTGCACCCGGGGACAGCTGCCTGCTGATCGGACCAAGACTGCGGAACAGCGACCCACCCCGCCGCCACCCGTCATCCCCCTGCCCTGCTACCCGCAACCGTACAGCCGATCACTCACCGCTCAAGGGCGCATGCGGCGCGACCGCAGCAGGGGCCGAATATACCCGCGCCGGGACCAGCCGCTAGCCCTTGGAAAGGCTGGATTTATGAAGCTCCCCTAGGGGGCACTGGGATATGGGAGTGACGCATTGACTCGGCCGCCTTGGCCCGGCCCCCGCCTGCTGCGCCACTGATCGTCGACTGCAGGTTTCCGCACCCACCGGCACACCGACGAGAAGGGATAGCCGCGCCCCTAGCCGAACGTTTGTCACTTCGGGGACGTGGGGAAAAACGGCCCGCCCGGCAACCGAACGATGACGCCGCGGTGGCCTCGCACACGCATGATTGACTCGGCGTTTCCGCCGAGCCGATATTGTGCCATGGCCGCGGTCCCCGGACCATACACGCTCGAGATGTGGGAGCGGCTGCCTCGCGACGGCAACCGATACGAGCTGCTCGACGGGCAGCTCGTCGTGACCCCGCTCGCCAGCCCCATCCATCAAACCCTTGTCGCCCGCCTCGTCATGGCGATCGGTCCCTACCTCGAGACCCACCACCTCGGCCAGGTGTGGCCGGGAATCGACTTCCACGCCGGCCCCAGCACGGTGCTCGAGCCAGATGTCGCGGTCGGGCTTGGCGAAACCGCCCGCTCTTTGCGCTCGTGGAAGGAATTCGACCGCCCTGCGTTAGCAGTGGAGATTCTCTCGCCCGGCTCGGCCCGTTACGACCGCGGACCCAAACGCGAGCGCTACCTAGCCCGGGGTTGCGAATACTGGATCGTTGACCCCGATGCGCGCGCGGTCGAGCGCTGGGTGCCTGGTGCGAGTGAGCCCTCGATCCACCGCGCCTCCGTCGCATGGCAGCCCGACGCATCCATCGAGGCGCTCACCATCGACGTAGGTGGGTTGTTTAGAGACCTGCTGTAACCATTACAGCACGTCCACGCGCAGGCCGTCGAACCAGGCATCGTCGGGGAGGGATGACTCGACGACGATGCGGGCGGAGAACGGGCCGGCCACCTCCGCTCGACCGTAGGCGCGCACGTGCTGCCATTGCCCACCCGTAGCCGTGTACCGCGCGGTTGCGAACTTCCCCCCAGCGCCCGGCCCCACCTGCTCGAGGCTGATGGTCAGCCAATGCCCGTCGTTGTCGCTCAAGGGGCCGTTGGAACGGATCCAACCGCTCACGACGTAATACTCCCCGCCACTGACGCTGAAGTCTTGCGCCAGCCACATAGGAGCCGCCTGCGCGTTCACCCGCAGTGACGCCCCGCCCTCCCGGACATAATCGCGGCGCGTCTCCTGGGACAGTTGCGGCGTGAGCTCGTCGGGCGACGCCCCGTACCACCCGTCCGGCCCGTTCGACGCCCACGCCTCGAAACTGAGGTTGACGAGCGCCGGCGAAGGTGGGGCGCCACCGGTCAGGCGGCGGAGCACGTTGCGCGTGATGACCCGCACCTGGTCCGACAGCGGCAGCCCCCGCGCCCAATGCATCGTGGCTGCGTTGAAGACCAAGCCGTTGTTGCGGTACAGGGCCATCGTCGCCCGTCCCGTCCTCCCTGGCCACGCCAGCGGGTCCGTCGTCGCGAGCACCATGAGGCTGTCCGGCGGCCAAAAGGGCACACGCCCGTCGCCCGCGTCCTCACACACGATCGGGATGTTGTGTTCGTCCACCGCGGGCGAGCCATCCGGCTTCGCCCGCAGGCAGGCACCGTCGGTCTCGTAGCCCACGGTCCCCCGCCCGACCACCCCATCGGCCGCAGACGCTCCCGCGAAGGCCCAGTGATCCGACGGCCCCACGCGGAACCCGACGTCCGTGGGCGGCCCCTTGCGCGGATTGAAGAACGCGGCACCATAGCGGAAGCTGAGCCCCGTCATGCGCTCCTCCGGTCGCGCCACCGGACTGGAGGACCAGTTCGTCGTCACGCGGCGCCGGCCCTCACCACCCCACCCCCACGCGGGGTCACGCCTGACGTTCTGCTGCGGATCCTTGTAGCAGACGATCCGGCGCCCGTCCGCTTCGAGCCGGATCTGCCACCAGCAGGTGTTGCCCCCAAAGAATGCCACATTCCCACCGCTGGCGATGAACTCCTCGACATTGTCCCGCATTTCCCACGACCAGTATTCGTCGTGGCCCACGCTCACGAGCAGCTGATACCCGGACGCACTCAACCGCAAGGCAGGGTCATTGTGCAGGTCGATGCTGGTGCAGTAATCGGCCGTGAAGCCCGCCTGTTCCATCCAGCGAATGAAGGGCAGATCCCATTGCTTGAACTGGCGCAGATCGCGGTACGGTCGCTCGAACGACGCGAACGGATGCGTGTATCCCTGCGCGTCACGGGTGTACAGGCTCGACCCTCCCCAGGCGTTGTACGCCTGATACGTCGTCACCGGCACCTGATAGAGCATCGAGCTCGCGCGACTCGCCGCCTTCACGACGAACGGAATGGTGGCCGCCCACAGCGGGTTCGTGACGGGACCGGACCAGAACCGGGCGAAGTAGACGCCGCTGCGCCATGTGCTCGGAATCGGGAGCCGCAGCGCCACGGGCCAGGCGCAGCCGAGCTGGGAGGCGTTGTTCGGCACGACCTGCTGGTCGACCGGCACCGCCCGTGACTCCACGACCCGAGCAGCCATGGCGCCGACACGCACGACGTCGACGTCGATCGAGGTGGCGTCCGCGGAGAGGTGAAAGGCCGCAGTCTCACCGGGACGGTAACTCGTGGCGCTGGCATAGCCCTCGACCGGCCCGCGGATGGAGCTACCCTCCCCGGCCGGCCCCGTCGGGTCGCCGCTGTCTTCGCACGCGGTAACCCACGGCGGTGCCACGAGCGCAGCCCCCGCCAGACCGACGAGCTTGAGGAAGTTGCGGCGCGTCTTGAAACGTCGCACCAAGTGCTCGGCATCACACGAATGCCGCACGTCTTCCGTCACGCAGCGACTCCGCGGATCGGGGGGTGCTCTCCAGTCCTGCGGTACCGGGTGAGCGAGCGTCGTGCTGACGGCTGCGAAGCCGGCGTCACTGGTGATCCCGCGCAGGCCGGGGCAATGTATCAGCAAACGACGCCAGCCGCACCAAGCCCGCCAATACCTTGACGCGCCGCGACTTATAGCCCAGGTTACAAGTCTCGCTCTGTTTCCTAGCCGTTGGAGGGAAAATCCGCACGGTGAACCTTCAGCAGACACCCGTCGCGTTTGCGCTGCTCGTCAGTTCCGTGGTATCGCCGCTCGTCGCGGCCCAGAACGTCCAGCTGCCACCACCCGGACAGGCGCAACAGGCGCTCCAGCAGGCGATCCAGCAGAACCCGGCCCTGGCGGACCAGATCCGCAGTCGCATCCAGGCCTCGGGCCTCACCGCCGACCAGGTCCGTGCCCGCCTTGCCGCGAGCGGCTATCCGGCCAACCTGCTCGATGCCTACCTCGGCGCTGCTCAGCCGGGCCCGAACACAGGTACGCCGAGCGCGTCCGAGGTGGCGGCCATCCAAGCCTTGGGCCTCGGCGGACGCACGAACGAGGGGCTGGGCCTGGACACCGGCCTGATCCGTACGCGGGTGGACTCCCTGCAGGCGGAAGCGCTCGCCGCAGGCCGCTACGTGTTCGGGGTGGACGTGTTTCGGCGGGGCACGACGCAGTTCCTTCCCGTGCTCGCGGGGCCCGTCCCCACTGACTACCAACTCGGCCCGGGCGATCAGCTGGTCCTCATCCTCACGGGGGACGTCGAGCTCGCCTACGTGCTCCCGGTCACGCGTGAGGGCTTCGTCCTGATCCCGCAGGTGGGACAGGTATTCGTCTCCAATCTCACCCTGGATCAGCTGCGGAGCGTGCTGTACACACGCCTCGGTCGCGCGTACTCGGGCGTCAAGCGCGGAGCGCAAGCGACGATCCGGTTCGACGTTTCGGTTGCCAACGTGCGCGTGAACCAGGTGTACGTGGTCGGCGAGGTGCGGCAGCCCGGCGCCTATCAGGTCAGCGCCCTCGGCACGGCGCTGACCGCCTTGTATGCCGCCGGCGGGGTCACGGAGCGCGCCAACATGCGGCACGTCGAGGTCCGGCGGCTCAACAAGCCCGTAGCCACGCTCGATCTCTACGACTACCTGCTGCGCGGCGACAAGCGGGACGACATCCGCCTCGAAACGGGCGACGTCGTCTACGTACCGCTGCACGGCAAACGTGCCCAGGTCACGGGCGCCGTGCTCCGGCCGGCGATCTACGAGCTGAAGCCGGGGGAGTCGCTGCCGGACCTCGTGCGCGCGGCCGGCGGGTTCCGTCCCGACGCCGCGCTGGAACGCCTGTCGATCCACCGCATCGTGCCGCTCCCCGAGCGCGGCTCCGGGCCGTTCCCGCGGGCGATCGTGGACGTCCGGCTCCCCGTGCTGCGGGCGCCGCGTGATGACCCCCCCCCGGGGACGGGGACGCCGCCTGGGGAGGAGGCCTTCGGCGCCGTCCTCGTCCCGGCGCTCAGCGTCGAAGACGGCGACTCCGTCGCGGTGGACTCCATCCCCTCACTCGAAACGTCGTTCTACGTCGCGATCACCGGGGCAATCGCGAAGCCCGGCCGCTACCCCTGGCGCGCGGGGATGACGCTGCGGGACCTGGTGGAGCAGGCCCGCGGTCCCGCAGTAGGCGCGTACCTGAAAGAGGTGGAGATCGCCCGGCTCCCGGCGGATCGTTCCCAGGGCCAGCTCGCCGAGACCATCCGTGTGCCGCTCGATTCGACGTACCTCATCGGCCGCGACTCGGCGGGCCGCTATCTCGGGCCACCGGGACCTGCGTTTGCGGGCAGCGGCGCGCCGGAGGTGCCGCTCCAGCCGTACGACAACGTGCTCATCTTGCAGCAGCCGGCGTTCGCGCTCCAGCAGACGGTCCAACTGCTGGGACAGGTCCGGTTTCCGGGCACCTACGCGCTCGTCTCGGGGAAGGATCGGCTGGCGGACGTGGTTGACCGCGCCGGCGGCCTCACGCCGCTCGCCTATGCCGGTGGCATCAGGTTCGTCCGCGCCGCGGAGCAGGTGGGTCGGATCAACGTGGACTTGCCCCGCGCGCTGCGGGACCGCAACTCGCGCTACAACATCGTGCTCCAGGCAGGCGACTTGATCGTCGTTCCGGAATATCTGGCGAGTGTGAAGGTCGCGGGCGCCGTCAACGCGCCCGGGAGCGTGCTCTGGGAAAAGGGCAGGGCCCTGAGTTACTACTTGGACGCCGCGGGCGGACCTAGCTTCAAGGCCGATGGGAGCCGGGTCAGCGTCCGCTACGCCAACGGCCAGGTCCGCACCCGCCACCGCACGCTGCTCCTGTTCACGAGCGACCCGACGCCCGGGCCCGGCTCGGAGGTCATGGTGCCGGTGCGGGACACGACCGTGCGGAAGCCCGACATCGTGACGGTGCTCGGCGTGGTGGCGCAGCTGGTCGCGGCGACCGTGACGCTGGTGGTCGTAGCGAGGAAGTGAGCGCCGAGGCGATTACCATCGGGCCGCCCGCATGGTATACCACTACCACGCGGGTGCTGCGCCTCGCTCGGGCCAACTGGCGGTTCGTGCTGACGCTGGCCACGCTCGGAGCGGGGGTAAGCACCGTCACGGCGCTGCTGCTGCCTTCCCGCTACAGAGCGCGAGCCGCGTTCCAGGCCGAGAGCCCGCCGAGCCAGCCATCGCTCAGCAACCTGGGACTCGCGGGAGTGCTCGGCTCGCAGCTGAGTGGGTTGCAGCAGCTCGGGCCGCAGAACACTGCCCTGCTCCTCGCCGACCTGGTCACCACCGACGCGGTGCTGCGCCGTGTGGTGAACGCGACCTACCCTTGGCAGGGACCGAGCGGGGAGCGCTCCGCTACACTCGCGGCCATCTACGGCTTCGGGGACAAACGGCCTGCATTGCGGGATTTCCTCGCGGTCAACAAATTGCGCCGGGCGGTGTCGGTGCAGACGGGCATCCGGACCGGGATCGTGCGCTTCGCCGTGGAGCAACGCACGCCGGAGCTGGCCCTCGCCGTCGCGGAGACAACGCTGGCAGCGTTGAACGAGGCGAACATCGAGCTGCGCCAACAGCGCGCCGCCGCCGAGCGCGCCTTCACCGCCCAGCGCACGGCGGACGCGCGGCTCACCCTGGCCGCCACCGAGAGCACCCTGGCCGTGTTCTATGTGCGCAACCGCAACCTCCTGACCTCACCCACGCTGCAGATGGAGGAGTCCGCGTTGCGGCGCGACGCCGACATGGCCCGGCAAGTGTTCGTTCAGCTCCAGCTCCAAGAGGCGCAGGCCGGGCTCCAGGCGCTGCGCAACACCCCCACGATCAGCGTACTCGACCCGCCGACCCTCCCCGTGAGACGCAGCTGGCCGAAGCGGCGGCTGGCGCTCGTGGGCGGGTTCCTGATCGGTCTGGCGCTCGCGTTCGTCCGGCTCACCTGGCGGGACCAGGTCGCGAGCTGGCGGGGCTAGGAGTGGGCGTGCCCGCGCGGACGAGCGCCAGCATGCCGTACAGCGCGTACAGGCTCGCCGTGTTGAGGGACAGCTCGGGGGCGCCGATCGTGAGAAAGAACATCGCGAGCAGCGCGGCGGCGACGGCCTGCGCCGTGGGCCCGCGCGCGGGCGCCGCGAGCCGCACCTGGCGCAGCGCCCAGCTGCACAGCAAGAGTCCGTACACGACGTAGCAGATGAGCCCTGCGAGGCCCGTCTCGAAGAAGAACCGTACGAAATCGTTGTGGGCGTTGAACGGCAGCCCGTTCTCCTCGTTCGATAGCGGATTGAGCTGCGTGGTCATCCCCATCCCATGCCCGAAGAGGGGATGGTCCATGCCCAGCAGGATCAACCCGCCCCAGTTGATGATGCGCCACTGGAAAGAGTTCTCCGACTGGCCGGCCACGGCGAGCTGCCATGCCGTGGTCCCGAACGAGATGTCTGCGAATCGCTCCTCCACATACGGCCCGGCGATGAGCCAAACGAGGCCGATGAACAGGGACACGACGATGACGGCGCGCGCCACGGCCCCCCTGCCGAGCGCCCGTCCCCGAAGCAGCGGCAGCACGGCCACGCCGGTCGCGACGACGAGAATGGCGGTGCGACTGTACGTCAGGGCCACGAGCACCGACAGCGCGGCCGCGACGGCGAAGCTCCCGAGACGCGCGGCACCCCGCCCTGCGATGGCCGCGCCCACGGCGACGAGCACGAACGGCGCTAGATATTGGCCGAACGCGTTCGGATGGGAAAACGTCCCCTCCAGGCGCAACAACCCGCTGGGCTCGCGGTATCCCACCTGCGTGACGAGCTCCCCCAGCGCGACGACCACGGGAATCACGGCACCGACCGCGAGCGCCGTCCATCCGAGGCGGTATCGACCTGCGTCCGCCTCCGCCCACCACAACACGAGCAGGAAGGCCGCGATGATGCTCGCCACCCGCACCATCTCGCGAGCCCCTTCGCCGAAGCCGGCGCCTCCGTAGAGACGGGAGCCCGAATAGAACCCGATGGCGTATGCCGCGAGGAGCCAGACGTGGGTCCGGAGCAGCGTGCGATCGGGCCACACGCGGCGGCCGTCTCGCGCCCGCCGCAGCGCTAGCACGGCCGCGAGCCCCAGCACGGCGACGCCGACGATCACGGACGGATCGAGCGCGAAGGGACTGAGCCCGAGGCCGCGCACGCTGAAGGCGTCGAGCGAGGGACGGAGCGCCAGGACGACCCACGCACCCACCGACCCGGCGGCGCGGGGCCACCGCCACGCGGCGACTGCCGCGGCGCCTGCCGCGGCACCCGCGGCCACCGCGGGCTGGACGGCAGCGAGCCCGGCGAGGGCAACGGCCGCGGCGAGCCAGCCGGCGAGCGCCGCGATTCCGTTCTCCGGAATCGTCCTGACGGAGGAAGACACTGCCATCATTCTAGCCCCAGCGCCCGCCGCGCGGCCTCCCCCACCTGCTCCCACCCGATCGCCCGCCCCGCATCGCGCGCCGCCACGCTGCAGGCGCGCCACGCGCGCGCATCTGTCGCGAGCCGCTCCATCGCGGCCGCGAGCGCAGGCACGCGCAGCGGCCACACAACGATGCCACCCCCTCCGAGGAACCGCGTCATCGGCGATTCTCCGGGCACGATCGCCGGCAGCCCGGCCAAGAGAGCCTCGGCCACCGGTAGTCCCAACCCTTCGTAGACGGACGGATACACCAGCGCGAGGCACTCCCCGTACAGGCGCTCGAGCTCGGCATCCGATGCGTCCGGGCAGAGCCGCAAGTTGCGCTCCACTCCCAGCGCACGGGCACGCCGGCCGATCATCTCCGGAATGCTGCGCGCGATCACGAACAGCGGGTGCCGCGCACGCGTCTCCGGAGCCAGCGCCGCGTACGCGTCGAGCAGCAGACCGCCGTTCTTGCGGCGGTGCGCCCCGACCATGAGGAAGCCGGAGCGCCGCTCGAACGGCAGCGGCTCCGGCCGCGTGACCAGCTTCGTCCCCCCGGGCGGCAGGGCGGCAGTCCGACGGCGCGTCCAGGGGAACCAGCGATGCAGCTGAGCCTCGATCGAGGGCGAGATGGCGAGGAGGCGATCGGCCTTGAGGATCGCCGGCAGGGTGACGAGGTAGCCCTTCACCAGGTCCTGACGATCGGTGAGATAGGGGATCGCCACGAACGAGAGGTCGTACACGACGAGCCAGTACCTCGCCGCCCGCGGTCCTAAGAACGGCAGGCTGTTGGCGAGGCCGAGGTAGGCCGCTCCCGGCCGGCGCTGCAACTCCCGCCGCGAGGCACGCTGGGTCCAGTACTCCGCTCGGCCCTGGCCATCACCCTCCACCCAGCCGACGTTGCCCCGCAGTCGGTCCCTCACGCCGGCGGGCACAGGCGCGGAACTCAGGAGGACCCACTCCTGCTCCCCGTCCCCGACCAACTGGGTGAGCAGCTCGAGTGCGTACCGCCCGATGCCCGTCATCGGGTAAGCGAGCATGCGGGCGTCCACGACGACCGTGTCCGTCACGCAGCCGTCCGGTCGGCGCGCTAGACTCCGGCGGACATCCGCCGCCGGGCGATCGCTTCGCGGTACACGGCGAGCACCTGGGCGGCAACGCGATCGGTCGAGACCTCGCCCCGCACCGTGCTCCCGTCGACTCGCCCCCGCCCGCACACCACCTGCCGCAGGCCGGCGGCGATCGCCACGGGATCGCGCTCCACGAGGCAGCACCCCGGCGCGCGATCGAGCCAGCGGCGCACGTCGCCCACGTCCACGGACACGACCGGCACGTCGCAGCACAGCGCTTCCTTCACGACGTTGGGAGAACCTTCTTGATCGGACGTCAGCAGCAGGCAGTCGGCCGCTCGGTAATAGTCCGGCATCTGCGCATGCGGCACGCCGCTCACCGCCCAGAGGCGCAGGTGGAGGCCTTCACGCGCCATCACCTTGAGAGCGGCCTCCGCCAAATCGAACCGCTTGCGGGGCACGTCCGGTGTGTGCGGAAACAACACCAACCGCTCACCGAGATCGAGGCCGAGCCGGCGGCGGGCGTCGCCCCGGTCTCCCGGGGTGAAGCGATCCGTGTCCACCCCGTTGGCGATCACATGAGCCCGGGCACGATCCGTCGGATGGGGCAGCGCGTCACGCAGCTCGTCGGACTTGCAGATGATCGCATCCGCCCGCCGGGCCGCGCGGCGGGACAACCAGCGCACGCACGCGCTCTTGGGGGTGATCCCGCCGCGTCGCGCTGGAGTCCCCAGCAAGTCGTCGCCGCAGAACGACACCACCAGCGGAAGCGGCTGGAACCCGGCCGCGAATCCGCTGAGGCCGTAATGCGCGTGCACCAGGTCAAAGCGGTCCGAGCGCGCGAGCCGGCGAATGCGGCCGACCGCGGCCGCGTAGCGTGACGCGCCGGCGCGGCCGTCGATGAACTGCACTGCGACGGCGGCCCCGAGCCGCACGACGCTCTCCATCTGCACCGCCACGAACGCTCCGTACCCCGGGTCCGCCGCGGTCGGATACATGTTCGTGACGGCGAGGACCCGCGGGCCCGGATCGCTCATACGGGCGCCGGATCCGCTGCACGGGGCACGGGCAGCGGATCGCCCGGCGACCAGGTCCGCTCCAGCACCACGGCGCTCCACACCCCCAAGGCGAGGAGCGCCCACAACCGCGTGGCGTGGTCGGCCCCCCCCTGGTGCCGCTGCATGAAGCCGCGCACGACGGCGGGATCTATCAACGAGGTGATGAGCCGCCCGGGCCGCAGGACAAACTCCTCCATCGCCGGTAGGAGCGGGCCGCGCAGCCACTGCGCGACCGGCACGCCAAACCCGGTTTTGGGACGGCCGAGGATCTGCTCGGGCAGGTACCGTCGCACCAGCGGCCGTAGCAAGGCCTTGAGCCTGGCCTGTGGAAACGCCACGGCGGCAGGCAGGCGCAGCGTAAACTCCACCAGGTCCAGGTCGAGAAACGGGCACCGCGCCTCGAGCGACGTGGCCATCGTCGCCGTGTCCACCTTGGTGAGGTAGTCATTCGGAAG
>VBIU01000014.1 GCA_005880945.1 Chloroflexota bacterium
TCAGCCAGCTCCTGCGCGAGAATCAAGAGGCTGTTGAGCGGCGTTCGAAGCTCGTGTGACATGTTGGCGAGGAACTCCGACTTGTAGCGAGACGTGATCGCCAGCTGGTCCGCCTTCTGCTCGACCAGGTCCTTGGCCATCTCGACCTCTGACCGCCGCTGCTCTATCTCGGTGTTCTGCTGAGCCAGCTGTCGAGCCTTTTCGGCCAGCTCAAGGTTGGTGTTCTGCAGCTGGTCCTGCTGGCTCTGGAGCTCGTTGGCGAGCGATTGCGACTGCTTGAGGAGATCTTCGGTACGGCTGTTGGCCTCGATCGTGTTGAGCACGATCCCGATGCTCTCCGTGAGCTGGTCGAGGAACTCCTGGTGGGTCGGGCTGAATCGCTGGAACGAAGCGAGCTCGATCACGGCGCGGATGTCCCCCTCGAACAGCACTGGCAGAACGATGATGTTCAGCGGCTTTGCCTCGCCGAGCCCGGAGCTGATCCGTACATAGTCCGAAGGGACCTCGGTCAGGAGAATGCGTTTCTTCTCGAGCGCGCACTGGCCGACCAGGCCTTCGCCGATCCTGAACTCGGTCGGCACGTTCTTTCGATGCTTGTATGCGTAGCCCGCCTGGAAGGCGAGGTATGCGTCGTTTCCATTCGGCGGCACCATGCCGTAGAACACGCCATGCTCAGCGTTGACCAGCGGCGCGAGCTCCGAGAGGATCATCTTGGACACTGTCATCGGGTCGCGCTGCCCTTGCAGCATCCGCGTGAATCGGGCGAGGTTGGTCTTGAGCCAGTCCTGCTCCTGGTTCTTCTCGGTGGTGACCTTGAGGTTGCCGATCATCTCGTTGATGTTGTCCTTCAAGGCTGCGACCTCTCCGCTCGCCTCGACGCCGATCGACCTGGTGAGGTCGCCCGTGGTGACGGCGGTGGCCACCTCGGCGATGGCCCGCACCTGGGTGGTCAGGGTCGCGGACAGCTGATTCACGTTGTCGGTGAGATCGCGCCAGGTGCCGGCGGCGCCAGGCACCCTCGCCTGACCGCCCAGCCTGCCCTCCACGCCGACCTCGCGAGCGACGCTTGTAACCTGGTCCGCGAACACGGCCAGGGTTCCGGTCATGCTGTTGATCGTCTCGGCGAGCTCGGCGATCTCGCCCTTGGCCTCCAGCGTGAGCTTGCCCTTAAGGTCGCCGTTGGCGACGGCCGTGACGACTCTGGCGATTCCGCGCACCTGGTCGGTGAGGTTGCTGGCCATGGTGTTGACGTTGAGGGTGAGGTCCTTCCAGATCCCAGCCACCCCCTTGACCTCGGCCTGGCCGCCGAGCTTGCCCTCGGTGCCGACCTCGCGGGCGACGCGGGTCACCTCGTTGGCGAACGCGTTGAGCTGGTCGACCATGACGTTGATGGTGTTCTTGAGCTCCAGGATCTCGCCCTGGACGTCGACAGTGATCTTCTTGGAGAGGTCGCCGTTCGCCACAGCCGTCGTCACCTCGGCGATATTGCGAACCTGCCCGGTGAGGTTGCCGCCCATGAGGTTGACGTTGTCGGTCAGGTCCTTCCACACCCCGCCGACGCCGCGCACATGCGCCTGGCCTCCGAGCTTGCCCTCGGTGCCGACCTCGCGCGCGACGCGCGTCACCTCGTTGGCGAAGCCATTGAGCTGGTCGACCATGACGTTGATGGTGTTCTTGAGCTCCAGGATCTCGCCCTGGACGTCGACAGTGATCTTCTTGGAGAGGTCGCCGTTGGCGACCGCGGTGGTGACCTCGGCGATGTTGCGCACCTGACCGGTCAGGTTGCCGGCCATGGAGTTGACGTTGTCGGTCAGGTCCTTCCAGGTACCAGCGACGCCCTTGACGTCGGCCTGGCCGCCGAGCTTGCCCTCGGTGCCGACCTCGCGGGCGACACGGGTCACCTCGTTGGCGAAGGCGTTGAGCTGGTCGACCATGAGGTTGACGGTGTTTTTGAGCTCGAGGATCTCGCCGCGAACGTCGACCGTGATCTTCTTGGACAGGTCGCCATTGGCCACGGCGGTGGTTACCTCGGCGATGTTGCGCACCTGACCGGTCAGGTTCCCGGCCATGGAGTTGACGTTCTCCGTCAGGTCCTTCCAGGTACCAGCGACGCCCTTGACGTCGGCTTGGCCGCCGAGCTTGCCCTCGGTGCCCACCTCGCGGGCTACACGGGTCACCTCGTTGGCGAATGCGTTGAGCTGGTCGACCATGACGTTGATCGTGTTCTTCAGCTCGAGAATCTCGCCGCGCGCGTCGACGGTGATCTTCTTGGAGAGGTCGCCGTTGGCGACGGCGGTGGTTACCTCGGCGATGTTGCGCACCTGACCGGTCAGGTTCCCGGCCATGGAGTTCACGTTGTCCGTGAGGTCTTTCCAGGTACCAGCGACGCCCTTGACCTCGGCTTGACCACCGAGCTTGCCTTCGGTGCCCACCTCGCGGGCGACCCTGGTCACCTCGTTGGCGAATGCGTTGAGCTGGTCGACCATGACGTTGATGGTGTTTTTCAACTCGAGGATCTCGCCCTCGACGTCGACGGTGATCTTCTTCGACAGGTCGCCGTTGGCGACCGCTGTGGTTACGTCGGCGATATTTCGAACCTGGCCGGTCAGGTTGCTGGCCATAAGGTTGACGTTGTCGGTCAGGTCTTTCCAGGTTCCGCCAACACCTTTGACCTCGGCCTGGCCGCCGAGCTTGCCTTCGGTGCCGACCTCACGGGCGACGCGGGTCACCTCGTTGGCGAAGGCGTTGAGCTGGTCGACCATCGTGTTGATGGTGTTCTTGAGCTCGAGGATCTCGCCCTCGACGTCGACGGTGATTTTCTTCGACAGATCGCCGTTGGCCACTGCGGTGGTTACCTCGGCGATGTTTCGCACCTGGCCCGTGAGATTGCTGGCCATGAAGTTGACGTTGTCTGTGAGCTCCTTCCAGACTCCGCCCACGCCACGCACCTGCGCCTGGCCTCCAAGCTTGCCCTCGGTACCTACTTCACGGGCGACGCGCGTCACCTCGGAGCTGAACGAGCGCAGCTGGTCGACCATCGTGTTGACAGTTTTCGCAGTGTCGAGGAACTGGCCCTGTAGGCGGCGGCCGTCGATCTCCATCGGCATCGTGCGTGAGAGGTCGCCGTTGGCGACCGCCCTGATGACCCTGGCCATCTCGCTGTTGGGGCGAACGAGGTCCTCCATCAGGTCATTGACCGAATCCAGGGTCGTGGCCCATGCCCCGCCGGCGTCCCCGAGGGCGGCGCGCTTTGTCTGGCCCTCCTTGCCGACGTGCTTGCCGAGCTTTCGCAGCTCGCGTTCGAGGCGCTGGTTGGATTCGATGATGTCGTTCATTGCGCCTGCCACCCTGCCCGCCGAGCCGGCCCAGGTTGCTGGTAGGCGTGCGGAAAAGTCGCCACGCTTGACGGCCGTGAGCACACTGAGCATTACGCGAGCGTCGAGTGCGTTGCTGGCTACGACTTTGGTTGCCATGTGCTGGGACTCCTCTCCATCCTCTCCATCGGTTCGACCTCGTCTTCCTTCAAATCTGGTTCCTGCGGCTCAGTGGTTCAGGGGAACCCAAAATTCAACCCGCGCTCCGGCGCCGGGCTCGCTCTCGATGCGGCATCTGCCGCCGGCCATCTGCGCTCTTTCGCGAATCGCGAGCAATCCAAGGTGGCCGGGCACGTATAGGGATTCCGCGACAACGAAGCCCTTGCCGTCATCCACTACGACCACCGCGACGCCGCCATCGACTGGGTAGGCGGATACGCGAATGCGCGTCGCATGCGCATGTTTCTCGACGTTGGTGAGCGCCTCGGACAGGTTCTTGAAAACGACCGCTTCGACTGCCTCTGGAAGGTGGCCGGGAAGCCGCAGGTCGATGTCGGGCTCGATCCCAGTGTGGGTCCGCAGGGCCTCCAGGCGCGTGCGTATGGCCTCATCCAGGCCCAACGGCAGATCCGTCGATTGCGGGCTTACGTTGAGCAGCAGCCTGCGCAACGAATCCTCGACGCTCTTCAGGGTGATTGCGAGCTGGTCGAGCTGGGTCGACGCCTTCTCGGCGTCGGTCTCGACTCGAGCGCGCTCCAGCTGCAGCTCGGCGGCCGTAAGCAGCTGCAGCGAATCGTCGTGCAATGTGCTGGCGAATCGGCGCCGAGCTTCGTCGCCCCCGGCGGCGATGTTGGCCAGCAGCTGGCGCCGCGAAGCCGCCGCCTGCTCCAGCCGCTCCGCGATCACATCGAGCTTTTGCTCAGCCTCCCTGTACTGCCACATAAGTCCGGTTGCCATCGCGGCGACGCGCAGCACCCAGGCGTCATCGTTGCTGAACCCGCGCCGTGAGTCGTAAGCCACCAAGGCACCGATGCGCCGGTCGCCGGCGCGCCAGGAAACCGCTATCGAGCTCTTGATGCCCGCGAGCCCGTGCGCCTGCCACAGGGCGTCTAGATCCTTGGAGCTGCCGTCGACTATGTCGAGCTCGTCGCGAAAGATCACTCGTTCGGCGACGCTCTCGCCGTCCACCGGCAGCCGGATCCGCATGTCGTGCAGAGGCGAGTCGGTTGCGAATCCGTAAGCCTGCGGCTGGACCGTGAGAGTCCGGTCAGGACCCAGGCGCCAAAAGGCTGCGCGACGGGCTCTCAGGAGCCGGGCGAGAGTCTCGCTCAAGCTCCCGAAGAAAACCGGGAGCTCGACATCGGTTTCCGAGTAGGACGAGACTGCACGCAGCGCCATGAACGCTGCGACCTGGGCTTTCTCCAGTCGCTGGGTGGCCCGTGACTTCGGGCGGGGGCGCCTGGCAGGCGAGTCGGGCTGCCCGCCATACTGCGGCGCCGACGCCGCCTCAGGCTCGTCCGCCGGCAGCGCGACAACCTCCAACCTTGCCCCTCCAGAAATGAGTCTTGTGCCTAAATCAAACCGTTCTGACCCGCTTTCGTCGCCGTACAACTGAGGTAGGGCTGATCTTGGCTGGAAAATAAGAAACCGGGCCCGCGCTTTGCGGGCCCGGTGTCGTTGCTAGCCGTTACTTCCGTCGAAGCCGCATGCCGATGCCGCCGATCAGGACCATCAAGGCCCCGAGGAGGCCGCCGGCTACTGGGACTCCCGTTCCGGCCAGGACCTCTCCGGTCCCGGTCGCTGTCGAGCCGCTGACTCCGCCGGATCCGCCTGTCGTACCGGTGCCGCCCGTGCCGCCGGTCCCACCGGTGCCGCCGCCCGTGCTAGGCGTGCTGCCCGTGGTGTTGCCGGTGCTGGTGCCGACGCTCCCGGTGCTCTGGCCGACTGTCGGCGTGCTTCCGGTCGTGTTGCCGGTGCTCTGGCTGCCGGCGCTGCCAGTGCTGGCGCTCACGGTGCCGGTCGTTCCGGTCGTGTTGCCAGTGCTCTGGCCGGTGCTGTGGACGTTGCCGGCGCTGCCGGTGGTGTTGCCGCTGCTGCCGGCGCTGCCGGCAGTGTTGCCGGTCGACTGGCCGACGCTGTTGGTGCTGGCCTGAACCGTGCCGGTGGTGCCGGTCGTGTTGCCGGTGCTGTGGCCGGTGCTGTGGACGTTGCCGGCGCTGCCGGTGGTGTTGCCGCCGCTCGCGGCGCTGCCGGTCGTGTTGCCGGTGCTCTGGCCGGAGCTGTTGGTGCTGGCCTGAACCGTGCCGGTGGTGCCGGTCGTGTTGCCGGTGCTGTGGCCGGTGCTGTTATTGCCGGTGCTGCCGGTGGTGTTGCCGCTGCTCCCGGCGCTGCCTGCCGTGTTGCCGGTGCTCTGGCCGGAGCTGTTGGTGCTGGCCTTCACGGTGCCGGTCGTGCCTGTCGTGTTGCCGGTGCTCTGGCCGGTGCTGTGGTCGTTGCCCGAGCTGCCGGTGGTGTTGCCGCTGCTGCCGGCGCTGCCCGACGTGTTGCCGGTGCTCTGGCCGGAGCTGTTGGTGCTGGCCTTCACGGTGCCAGTCGTGCCTGTCGTGTTGCCGGTGCTCTGGCCCGTGCTGTGGACCTTCGCTGTGCCGCTCGTGCCGGTCGTGTTGCCGGTGCTCTGGCCGGTGCTGTGAACCTTTGCCGTACCGGACGTGCCTGTGGTGTTGCCTGTGCTCTGGCCTGTGCTGTGGAGCTTGCCCGAGCTGCCTGTCGTGTTGCCGGTGCTCTTGGCGCTGCCGCTCGTGTTGCCAGTGCTTGCGCTGGTGCTGTTGGTTGAGATGGCGTCGTGGTTCTTCGACTTGTCGTCTCCGTTGCCGCTCTTGCCGCCCGCGACGTCTCCCTTGCTGTCGGCGTTGTTCTCGCCGGTTTCCTTCGAGTTGCCTTTGCTCGCTACGGTGCTGGCGCCGCCAGAACTCTTCTTTGCCCCCTTGCCGTCGCCCTTACCGTCCCCGCCGCCACCGATCTGAGTGTCGGTATTGGCCGGCGGACTGTCACTGCGCTGGACCACTGCCGCATTCGACTTGTTGTCGCCTTTGCTCGCCTGGTGGTTGTCAGCGGCCAGCGCGGGCGACGTCCGCGCGAGCATGAGAACCACCCCGGCCACAAAGACGCAAGACTTGACTGCGACACGTTGTCCTAGCGGTGGCCTGACCGTCAGGAAGTCACCGATGTTATCCATGAACACCCCCGCGTTGGATTCGGCGATTGCCTGCCGCCATCCTGGACACGGGCCTCGGAAATATCTCCGCGGATATGTCGCAGAACGCCCCGCTCAGCGTTCCCTATTTGGGCAATCCCTGAAATGACAACGCAGCCAGCGACCTTAGTAACCATGGAGGAGGCCACCAGCGAGGCCTCCGTCACCTCGTTCGTCGAGGAATTGCTGGCTGCCTCGGGCTGGCACGTGGACAAGATCCGCCAGCGTTCCTCGCGGTTGGATCCGCCTGACTACTGGACCCTTTTCGAGGTGTCGATCAGCCAGGGAGAGCTCGTCCGCAAGCTCCGGATGGTCGCCCGGGGCGCCTTCGAGGCCCACGCGTGGGAGCGGTTGAGAAGGCGCCTCGAACGGCATGACGCCGATCGTCCCTGCGACCCCATCGGCGGCGTCGGTTACCCGCGAATCTTTCCCGAATCGCAGCACGCGTACTGGTTTTACCCGTACGACCCCGCCATGCCGAATCTGCCTGCGGCCAATGATCCGGCCACGATGGCCGGCGTGCTGCTCGGCATGGAGGGGGAGTCAGCGCAGGCCTTCGCGGAGGCCGGGCGGTTGGACGTGGAGCGAGTCCGCTACCTGCCCGAGGTGGGGGCCATCCTTCGGTACACGATCGACACGGGCGCCGGGCCAATAACCATGTACGGGAAGGTTCAGCCTGGCGATCGAGGTCTTCGCACGCACCGGATCGTGGATGGGCTATGGCAAGCGGCGAAGAGGTACGACGGCCTCCTTTACCTGCCCCGACCCCTGGGATTTGTCGAGGACCTCGGCCTCCTGCTCGAGGAGTCGATACCGGGCAAGCCGGTAGGCGGGAACCGCCTCAGCACCGAGTTCGGTCTGGCCGCGTACGCGGCCGCCGAAGCCGCGGCGGTGATTCACGAGTCGGGGATCTCGACCGATGACGAGGTCATCCGGATCGAGGACGAGCTTTCGCGCCTCGACCGCGTGACGCAGCAGTTTGCGAAGGTCAACCCGAAGGCCCACTTCCTTCTCAACGACCTGATCGCGCACATGCGCGACCAGGTTCGCAAGACTGCCCAGGAGGAGTGGCTGCCCACGCACGGCGACCTCAAATACGACCAGTTCATCCATCACAACGGCAAGCTCACGCTCCTCGACTTCGACTACTTCTCGCTGGCCGAGACGAGCTACGACCTGGGCAAGTTCTGCGCATATCTGATTCCATCGGGGCCGCGGGACTGGGAGGACTCGATCGCCGCCGAGGAGACGCGCCTGCTCTTCCTCCAGCGTTATCGAGAGCTGCGGCCCGGTGCGACCCTGCAGCGTTTTCAGATCTACGAGGCGCTGCAGCTCGCCCTGCGGGCGATGGCCTTCATGTGGTCGCAGATTCATGGGTGGGAGCGAATAACCGAAACGTTCCTGGTCATGGCTTTCGAGCGCTTGAAGAGCCGCCTTCCGGATGCCGCGCCCTCCGAGTTCCCGGATTAAGGAAAGAAAAGGCTCGAACTAGTCGCTAGCGGTTCCTTTTACAACCTTTAACCCGAAGGCTGCCGGGTTCCCGACCTGGCGCCGTCAGACTCAGTAGCCGGTCATGCGAATCCTTTCTTGGTTTGGCGCCTTCGTGATTTTCGCCGCGGTCGCTGTCGGCACCACCGCAGTGGTGCGCAGCCATCAGCACAGCGGTCCAGCACTCACCGCTGCCGTCGCGGCAGGTCCGGTAGTACCTACGGGAACGGGCGCCCCGCCGCACTCGCTGCCCCGTCCAACCTCAGCTCCCAAACCGCGTCGTGCTCCGGCGCCGGCCCCGGCTCCTAAGGCGGCGCCCGTGACGCGAACCGTGGTCGCGCCATCCATCGTCGTCGGGTCGTACCAGCAGACGCTGATCAACAAGGATCGTGTGGCGCATGGCCTTCGCCCGCTGAGCTGGAGCTCGTGCCTGGCGACGATCGCCCGCAGCAACGCTGTTCGCATCTCTTACCAGGGCCAGAACATCAGCCATACCAACGGGCCGACACGTGACCTCGGATGCCATCTGGGCTACCACGCCGGGGAGAATATCGGCTGGTACTCGGCCGGCATCAACGACACTTGGGCCAACAACGCGTTCATGGCCAGCCCGGACCATCGGGCCAACATCCTCAGCCCCTACTACCACTATGTGGCGACCTCTTGGGTCAAGGGCGCGAACGGTTACGGGTACATTGCCGTGGAGTTCAGCTAGCCGCCGCGGCTTCGAGTACCGGTCTCAGACCGGGCGTTGTTCCTGCATAGCGCTCCGAGCGTGCCGTACGGCCGTGCTCAAAAGTGCGCTTAGAGGAGGATCGCGAAGGGTGACTACCAGCCCGGCCGCTCGCGGTCGCCAAACTCCGCCCAACATCCGCCGGCTGCCGAGCTGGCTCTGGGCGAAGCGCGTCTGGTTTGCCGCGGGGATCGCCGTCGTCTTCGCCCTCGCCACCGGCTACGTGGTCTGGGCGCTCCAGGACCTTCCCGATCCGAACCAGGACGTGCTGGTGGCCGGCGACGTGGTCGTCCTCGACCGCCACGGCCATCAGATTGAGGACTGGAACACGGCCGGCCACTACCACGTCAACTTGCGCCTCGACCAGATGGGTAAATACGGCCCCGCCGCGACGCTGGCGGCCGAGGACCGCAACTTCTACCACCACGGCGGCGTCGATATCGGCTCGACGCTGAGGGCCTTGTGGGTCGACGTCACCACCGGGGGTCTGAACGAGGGCGGCAGCACCATCACGCAGCAGCTGGTGAAGATCCAGCTGTTGACGCCGCAGAAGTCGATCGAGCGCAAGGTCCACGAGATGGTGCTCGCGGTGGCCCTCGAGCAGCGGTTCTCGAAGGATCAGATCCTGACCATGTACATGAACCGTGTGTACTACGGCCACGGCGCTTATGGGATCGGGGCCGCCGCCCGCACCTACTTCAGCAAGGACGCCAAGGACCTCACGCCAGCTCAATCGGCCTTTCTTGCCGGCCTCATCCAGGCCCCCACCGCTTACGACCCAGTGACTCACTATGACCTCGCTCACGAGCGCGAGCTGTACGTGCTGCAAGGGATGGTCGATACCAAAGCTCTCAACGCCGCCGACGCGGAGCAGGCTGTAGCCGACAACGTCAAGTCAGAGTTCAAGATCCAGCCGACGGCGCGCCAGAGCAAGGCACCGCATTTCGTCGACTACGTGCTGACCAAGCTGGAGTCGACCTTCGGCTCAGCGGCGATCCAGCAGGGCGGCCTCGTCGTCCACACGACGCTCGACCTGGACCTGCAGCAGACCGCCACCCAGGCGGTCAAGAACGGCGTGAATGACCTGGCCTGGGCCAACATCAACAACTCAGCCCTGCTCGCGGCGGATCCGAAGACGGGCGAGATCCTGGCCTGGGTCGGCTCGGCCAACTATGGCAACGACAAGATCGCCGGCCAGTTCGATGTCGTGCTGGCGCTACGTCAGCCTGGGTCCTCGTTCAAGCCGTATGTGTACGAAGCCGCGCTGAGAGATCACAAGATCACGCTCGCGACGATGCTCAACGACACGCCTACTGACTTCAACGGCTACAGGCCGATGGACTTCGACAACGGGGCCATGGGCCGCATGACCGCCCGGCGCGCCCTGATCATGTCGCGCAACATCCCCGCCGTCCAGGTCGGGCAGATGGAGGGGATGACAAACGTCATCGCCCTCGCCCACCAGATGGGCATCACCAGCCAGCTCGATCCGGGTCTCTCCACAGCGATCGGAGGCAGCGACCTGACGCTGTTCCAACACGTGCAGGGCTACCAGGTGTTCGCCGACCAGGGGCGGCGAGTGGACCTCAACGTCATCAAGGAGGTTGACTCCTCCGACGGCAAGACCATCTTCAACCAGAACCATCAGGAAACTGTCTTGAGCCCGGCCTCGACCTACCTGATCACCGATGTGCTCAAGAACTACCAGTACCAGTGGGGCTTCGGCTGGAACCGGCAGATGGCCAGCAAGACGGGCACGAGCGACAACGGGAAGGGCGGAATCCCCGACTCGTGGATCATGGCCTACAACCCCGACATCGTCGTCGGCGTCTGGGTCGGGAACACCGCGCCGAACGGGCGCGGGGGTTTGATCCAGGCATTCGGCGAGAGCGTCGGCTCGACGATCATGGCCCGCTTCGTAAACGCGCTTCCAGGCAACATGCGGGACTGGTACAAGCAGCCGCCCGGAATCGTTCACGGTTGCGGCGCCCAGGCCGGCGAGATCTTCCTGTCCGGCACCCAGGGCTGCACTCCGGGGACGCCGACGGCCACACCAAGCGCGTCGCCGACGGCGTCGCCGAGCGAGACGCCGAGCGCTTCGCCGGTCGCATCGCCGTCCCCGCCTCCGTCGCCACAGCCCTCGCCGGTCCCGACGCCATCACCGCCGGCCCCCGCGCCGACGCCATCTCCATGAGCAAGGAATAAGCAGGTGAGCGACAGCCCGTTCATGAGAAGCGTCGAGAGGCGGCGCCCCGGCTCGTCGATGCGCGCATATGTGACGCGCACCCTGCCTCACAACTCCGTGATCGTGGTGAGCAACCGTGGCCCGCACGAGCCCCGGCCGGAAGGCGGCTTTGCGCGTGGGGCCGGCGGCGTGGTGACGGCACTGCTGACGCTCGCCGAGGTGATGGGGGCCGATTGGGTGGCCTGTGCGCGAACGGAGGCGGAGCGCGCCTTGGTCAAAGAGCAAGGCCCCACGGGGATGGCTCCGCTCATCAGCTCTCAGACCCAGCTTCACTACGTGACGCCAACCCCCGAGCAGTACGACATGTACTACTCCGTGATCTCAAACCCCGTCCTGTGGTTCATTCAGCACTACCTCTGGGACCTGGCGCATCAGCCGCTGATCAACGGGCGGATCCACAGGGCGTGGAGGGACGGCTACGTTCAGGTCAACAAGCAGGTGGCTCAGAAGGTCGTCGATGTCGGGCGCCAGCTGCCCGAGCGGCCGCTGGTCATGGTGCACGACTACCAGCTGTATCTGGTGCCTCAGCTGGTTCGCGAGCAGCTGCCGGGCGCGATCATCCAGCACTTCATCCACATCCCGTGGCCGACGCCGCAGTACTGGAAGGTGCTGCCCAAGGAGATGCGCGACGCCATCCTTCGAGGGCTCCTGGGTTGCGATATCGTCGGCTTCCAGTCGAGCCTCGACGTGCGCAACTTCCTACTGACCTGCGAGGAAAACTCAGGGCTCCAGGTCGACATCAAGGAGCGCGCAGTGCTTCTCGACGGAAGGATCGTCTACGCGCGCCACTATCCGATCTCCATCGAGGTTGCATCCACAACCAGGCTGGCTTTTTCGCATGGCGTCATGGTCGAGGAGCGAAAGCTTCGCGACTGGCGTCCCAAGTACCTGATCGCGCGCGTCGATCGAACCGATCCCTCTAAGAACATCGTTCGAGGCTTCCTCGCGTACGAGAAGCTGCTCAGCCACCATCCCGAGCTGAGGGGCGAGGTCCAGTTCTGGGCTTTCCTGCAGCCATCGCGCCAGGACGTGAGTGTGTACCGGAACTACCTGCGCCGCGTCAGGCAGGTCGCGCTTCGCATCAACAACCAGTACGGCGCGAAGGGCTGGATGCCGATCCGCCTCGAGTTCGGCGAAAACGTGCGCAAGGCGATGGCCGCCCTACGGAACTTCGACGTTCTCCTGGTCAACCCGGTGTATGACGGGCTGAATCTTGTGGTCAAGGAAGGCGCCCTGGTCAACCGGTCAGAGGGCGTGATAGTGCTGTCCGAGAACGCCGGAGCCCACGAGGAGCTTCAGCCGCACGTCCTGTCGATCAACCCGTTCGACATCGAAGCGACCGGTCAGGCCTTGTACGAGGGCATCGTCATGGGCGTGGCGGAACGCAGGCGACGCCACGAGGGCGCGCGTGACGTGGTGCGCGCCAACGACATCGCTCGCTGGATCACCCGCCAGGTGCAGGACATCCGCGACCTGGTAGCGACGCCTGGATTGAGAGCGGGATAAAGAAGAGGGGACCCGCGTGGGTCCCCTCTCATTGGCGGTCACGCCCCCTTTCGCGTCTAGTCGACTCGAGGTCGGTAGTCCCGGGAGCTGCTGCGGCGCGACACCATCACGCTGCGCGAGAGTGTGATCGCGATGATCTTGGCCAGCGCGAAAGCCAGCAGCGAGTACACCAGGATTGCGATCAACACCGATGGCTCGAACACCGACTTGCCGCTCGCCATCGCTGGCAGCAGGCCCTTGAATGGCGCCAGCAGGAACCCGCTCACGTCGTAGATGAAGTTGGCGAAAGGAGCAGCGGTGCTCGCTCCCATCAGCTTCAGCAGCATCCGGATGAGGAGGAGGGCGTCGATGATGCCGAACACCAGGTAGATGACCTCGATCGCGCGCCGCGCAGGAGCGGCCTTGCTCACGACCTGGGTGTCGTCCGCGGCCACCGGGGCGCCGGCTCCCGACGTCGTCACGTGCGACTCCTCTCGAACCATGCCGGACGACTCATCCCGAACCACTTCCGTCTCGTGCCGTTCCATGTCGCAAACCCCCTTGCACCGAGACTCGTCCGAGTCCCGTTCCATATAGAACGTCTGGTGGGTGGGAGTTCACCCGCTCGGTTTTGTGGGCTACCCCGCTTGCGGGAACCAGAGCGGCAGCGTCGAGATCGCCTCGTCGCTGTCGACATCTGGGCGCGAGCCGGAGCTCAGCACGTACTGCCAGGCCGCCAGATTGCCCGCGCAGCCAGGCTCCTCGGGCGAGTATTCAGGCGCCCTCGCCCTGGTGAACCGGCCAAGCAGCGATGGCTCGAAGCTCCAAAGGTAGGAGTTGACAGCGGTCTCGGGCCGGTCTTTGACGGCCCGGCACCAGGCCGATCCGAACTCGCTGCCCCGAGTCCCGTTGCCGTAGTAGAGCGGGGCGTAGTTCGCGAGGAGGATGCCGTCGTACCAGCCTTCGATGAAGCCGGCATCGACGTTCGCCGCGCCCGGGCAGTAGTCGCCGGGTGGCTCGATGTCGATCGCCAGCGCCGTGCCCGCGGGAATGCCGAGGTTCGCCGCTGCTCCGCTCGCCTCCGTCGCGTATCGCATCCCGGTGCTGTAGCCGCGCACCGCTGAGCAGTCGTAATCGTTGTAGATGGGCAGGATTCCCATGCGCTTGTTCGAGGCCGCCGCAATCTCGGCCGAGCTGATTCCTGGACAGTTGTAAGTCCTGGTGAGGTAGCGTCCCCAGAAATCGGGGGTGCCGTAGTCGCGCACCACCTGCGGGTACAGGCCGCGGCTTGCGTTCGCGTTGCTCGTAAACGGCTTGCAGGAGTCCACTCCCCAGAGCAGCCGCGTCGGCTGCACGGGGTTGGACCGCGCCTGGATGTTGACCAGGGAGGCGTGCGACTGGGCGGTGCGCACGAGCTGGGCGAGCGTCGACGACTGTTCGTTCACCACCGGCCGCGCGGCGCCCACGACCGCCGTGTACCACGGGGTGGAGCCGGTCGTGATGGGGACCCGGGCGCTGCAGGTGGTCCCGGTCTTGCAGGCCTGGCTGACCAGGTCCCCCTTTTGGTCGTAGATGCCGATGCTCCACGGCGTGTTCGTCATGTCGATATTCGTCCTGGCCCGCATGAAGATGGTGCTGCCTCGCTGCGGATGGGTCGTGTTCGCGTCGAGGGTGACGCCGAGCCAGGTTGCCGTGACCGCCGGCGACGTCGCCTGGATCTCGGGCGGCGGCAGTGTCTCGGATGTGGCGGCGAGGTAGGCGACGATCGATCGCGAGCCGGCCTGTGACTTGGTGAGGTTCGTGCTGCACGTGGTGCCCTGGGTGCAGAAGGTGAGGCGCGTGCCAGAGGCTTTGTCGAACAGCCCAAGCTGGTATCCACTCGATCCGACGTCGGCCGTTGCGGTGGCTGTGAAGGTAACCGCCTTGCCCGGACTGACGATTGCGGCTGAGGATGCGACGAGACCGATGCCGAACCAGGAGATGCTGACCGGGTTCGACATGACAACGATTCCTGCCGGCTGGCCGGCGCTCGGCGGAGTGATGTAAGCGGCAAAGTCGTGAACACCGGCCTTGGCGGTGTAGGCGACAAGGCACTGGCTGCCCTCCATGCACGCGCCGGCAAGGGTGGTGGTGGTCTGGTCGAAGATCTCGATTGCCGAGCGGGTGCCGGTCACTGTCGCGTTTGCTGTGGCCGTGAGAACGACGGTCTGGCCGGGTTTGGGCGAGCTCGCGTTCGAGGTCAGGCGCACCCGCGGCTGGTCGGCGGGCGAAAGCGTCCAGATCGGGACGCTGGGCGTGACCGGCGCCGGCAAGAACGTGCTGCCGACGACGCCGGCGGGCTCGGCAGGCTGAGATGCGGGAAGGACTGTTTCATTGCACGAAGCCGGGGCATGCGGGCCAGGCTTGTCGGGTCGGACGGGACATGCGCGCGTCCCGGCCGGGAGTGACGACATCCCCGGCTCGGTTGGGACCACGGAGTCTTGCCCGCTGCAGCTGACGCTGGGACCTGAAGCGGGGCAGAGCAGGCTGCCGGCGGGCAGGTCCAATTGCAGCTCGTCGTCGGCCGCCATTACGGCCGGCGTCTGATCGCAACCTTGAACCGGCAAGGAGCCGGGATCGCTCGCCTGGCTGCAGGTCAGGGCGTTCGACCGATCCAGATTGAGCGATCCCGGTGGGCCGGCGGGCGTCGCCGACGCAAACGCCGCCTGGCCGAGCTGGCTTGAAGCCGCCAGCACGGCGAGGACGACGTGCGCCTTCAGGCGCGAACGCAAAGCACGAAGGAATCGAGGTGGGTGCAAACAACTTCCTCTCGGGCGCAGCCCCGCCGGGGCAGCGTGAATTGACCGAGTGGAAGTTAGCGGGAGACCGCCGGTGTACCTCCCGCCCTGCGGTTAATAAGCCTCAACTATTGTCAAATGGGCTGAATTCGGGGCAGTTGGGCCCCATTTCGACCCCGATTCGCAGGTAACCTGAGCGATTCGCTCAGGGCGGTAGGGCTCTAGCCGGTGGCGCCAAGCCTGTGACGGCGGTTTTCGTACCAACGGCGAATGAACTCCGCCGTGAAGGTCGCCTCCTGCCCAGGGCGCATCGAACGCAGCAGCTCTTCGGAGAACTCACCGCTGATCACGCGCATTGCATCATCGCTCACCGGCGCGTCGGTGACCGCCGGCCGTGCCCTCGCCAGGGCGTCGCTGAACATGGCCCTCGCAAGTTGGCCCGCGCCGGTTCTCTCGTCCTGGCGGCTGCTCGCTGCCTCGCGCTCCCCGCCTGCCGGCTCGCCACCGTCCCCAGCCTCGAGCTGTCGAGGCTGGCGCCCTCTCTGGCTCACGGTCCCCATCCAGCCGCCGAACGACAGATGGTGGATCGTGTAGATCACCTCTCTGGCGGTGGGAATGCTCTCGCCGCGGCCTGACTGGTCGGCCATGAAGGTAAGCGCCCAATGCTCGAACTCAGTCCAGGATGAAGGGCCGGTCGACCGTGGGACCTCCTCGGCGATCCCCAGGCGCTTCAGGTCGGGCTCGATTCTCTGCAGCGTCTTTTGCGCCGCAGCCACTCGAGCCGTCGGGGCTGTGGTCGGGGCATGCGCGTACTCCGCGATAGCTTCCGCGACCTTGAAGATCGGCCACCAGTCCGGATAGGCGGCCGGCAGCCACTGCAGAGCGCTCGCGAGCTCGGCGGGGTGGGCGAGGCGGTAGACCAGCCGGTTGGCGGTCGGCTGGACGTACAGGATGCCCGCCATCGTCAGCGTGTCCAGGGTTTGCGCGACGCTGCCCTTGCCGTACGCCGCGGCTTCCGCAAGGGCGGATGCCGCATGGCCGCGATCTGGCTCGGCGAGCATCAGCTTCAAGATCTCGGCCCGCGCAGACACGCCGACGAACGCCCTGAGGCGAAGCTGGATCAGAGATGGACGCCGCAAGTCCGGGGCCCCAATGTGCTCGGAGGTCCACAGGGCAAGTGGTTCGCCCCGGCCGGGCCAGGACACTTTGGCGTGGGCTCTCACTGTCGCGGCATATCGCCCAAAAGCCTCGCCCATCACCGGGCTGGCCGACTCGGAGAGATTGCGAAGCCTGAACGCCGACGCGAAGCGGGCGTTGGCGATGCACCAGTCGATCGAGTTGGCGCGGAGGCGGCTGTCGGCATTGCCTATGTAGGCGGTGAAGATGATCAGCGGCTCCAGGTCCAGGGCCTGCCAGTCGTGCCGTCGCCGCATGCCGTCGACCCCGAGCTCGGCCCACAGGCTCCACGCCAGGTCGAGGGCGAGTCCGTCGATCTCATGGTTGAGGCGAGTCATAACGCCTCTCCAAACTCTGTGTTGATTCGCATTTCCATCTGATCTCGATTTCCGGCAGAGGTCCTGTGAACGCAAAGAAGCAGCCCGGGGCAGGTGGGCTGCTTCCTAATTTCTAGAACGCGGGAATGGGCCGCGCTACCGGCGGGAGTCGAGGCGATCGACTACGGCGCACCCGCGCCCAGGACGTTGCCGTACGTCACGCCCAGGGCGAACAGGCCGAGCAGCGACATCAGCACGAGCGCGAACGTGCGCGCGCATGTATCGACCAGCCCGGTGTCATCAGCGGTGTCGGAGTCAACAGGGCTCCACCGGCGTCCCCAGATACCGGCCCTGATCCCGAGCCCGACAGTAAGCAACAGGATGATCAGTAGTACTGCCATCAGTTCCCCAAGGTCGAGGGCTTGGACGCTGAGCGGGTCAGCGTCCTCGCCATTGAATACAACGCACTACCCGTTCAAAGTGAACATGCCGGCCTTTGAGCAAGGCTGGCAAGAGGCCGGGAGCCTGGCTCCAATACTTGGGACAGCGAGCGCGTTTTGAAGGCGTGGGAACACCGCTGGGGCTGCAATTCTCGATTGCTCTGTGCGCGGGAATGGTGGCCGCGACTTTCGCGCCACCCGTTCGCCGTGTCATACCCCGGTGGTTCGAGATCGGGCTCTGGGTGGCGCTCATATTCGTTTGCTGGCTGGGGATCGCCAGCATCAGGGAGCCCCAGGCGCGCGAGCTGACGGATGCGGTCAACTGGGCGGCCGCCCAGATCTTCAACACCCTGCTGGGGCTGGCCGGAGCCGGGATGCTCGACATCCTGAGGGCCAATCGCTTCGCGATCGCCAATGCCCTGGTCGTGATCTTTGGATTGGATCTGCTCGCCCTTGCGCTGCTCTCGACCTATAGGAAGGGGCGGGCCTGGCAGCCGCGGGTTCGTTTGCGCGACTGGATGGAGTTCCCGCCGGCCGCAGCGCCCGTGCCGGTCGCCATGCCGATCGGGCCGACGGCCATCGACGAGATGAATGAGCGGTGGGCGGCAGCGACGGCGACCGCCGGCGCCGCCGCAGCCAACTGGTCTGTCCAGTTCTTGATCTGGGCTCGAGACGTCGGACTTCCGCGAGCCGAGGAGAGGCTGGCGCTCGCCGCCGCGGTGGGACGGGTCGAAACCAAGGTCTGGCTGGAGTCGGTCCGAGAGACGGCCCGCGAGCTCGAGTCAGGCGCCCGCACCGCATTCTCGGCGTCTGGACCCGAGGTCAACAAGCTGGCGCTCAGGGTTGCGGCGATTCTCAACGGTGTGACGGACGCTGAGCAGCGCATCACACCCGGAGTCGGGAACCTTGCCCAGGTGGTCGATATCCAGGCCCTTCGCATAGCCCAGTCGCTCGTTCGATTCGGCCGAGGCACGTCAACCGACGAGAAGAAGGATGAGAATGGCCCTGAGAGCTCAGACCGACTGGCCTCGTAGGCGAAACGGGCTCCGACGCCGCTCGAGCGCCCCTCAGGTGCTCCGTCGGGGGCGTCTCATGCGACCCGCGGGTTGGCTATTCCGCCTGGCTCTGCTTTGCGTGATCGCGGTCCCGAGCCTCATCTACACGTCGCCGGACTTCGCGGTCTTCGCCGCGAAGCTGCCGGATCCGGCGACGGTGACGGCACCGATCCCAGAGGACACGATCCTCTACGCGGCGGATGGGAAGACGGTCCTGGCCGACCTCCACCCGCCCGGCTACCAGCACTACTACGAACCCCTGACGGCGATGGGCACCCTGCTTCCCGAGGCGGTGCTCAGCATCGAGGACCGCAACTTCTACAACGAGCCCGGGGTCGACCCTGGCGGGGTGGCCAGGGCCGCGATGATCGACTGGCGCGCGCAAGAGAAGGTGCAGGGCGCCTCCACGATCACCCAGCAGCTCGTGAAGCTCCGCCTGGTCGGAAACGAGCCGACTCTCGACCGCAAGTTTCGCGAGGCGCTGCTCGCGTTCGAGGTCGAGCGCCGCTATACGAAGGACGACATCCTCGAGCTCTATCTCAACAGCGCGTTCTTCGGCAACAGCGCTTGGGGCAGCGCTGCCGCCGCGCAGATCTACTTCCACAAGGCGACCAAGAACCTAGACCTCGCGCAGGCTTCGATCCTCGCGGGCCTCATCCGCGGGCCGTCCGTCTACAACCCGCTTCTCGACTGGAAGTCGGCCAAGAACCGCCAGCGTGATGTCTTGCAGGCGATGGTGCGCGACCAGAAGATCACCGCTCTTCAGGCGGCGCAGGCGTTCGTCGAGGACCTCTCGCCGCCGGTGCACATGTTCATGCCGGTCAACCGGATCCTCGCGCCTGCGTTCGTGCGCTACGTCACCGGCATGCTGGTGGCGAAGTTCGGAGCCGACCTGACGTACGCAGGTGGGCTGAAGGTGACGACCACGCTCAACTGGAGCCTCCAGCAGCTGGCTCAGAAAACCGTCACGAACACCGTCAAGAGCGAGGCGTACCGCCGTGTCAGTCAGGGCGCGCTCGTTTCCATCGATCCGACGTCCGGCGCGATAGTGGCGATGGTTGGCTCAGCCAACCCGAAGTCCAACGGCGGACAGTACAACCTCGCCGTATGGCCGCCGCGGAACCCCGGCTCGTCGATGAAGATCTTCACCTACACGACGGCGATCGCGAGTTACAAGTTCTCGATGACGACACCGATTACAGACGGGCCGTTCAGCTATCGCGATCCAACCTCTGGCGAGGTCTATTCGCCGCGCAATTACGACGGCCGCTATCACGGCACATTGCAGCTCCAGCAGGCGATGGCGAACTCCCTGAACATTCCGGCGGTCAAGGTGGAGCTCACGGTCGGTGTGTCGGCCGTCGTCAACATGGCGCGAAAGATGGGCGCGCCGCCATGGCAGCTTCACTACGATGCGCACGGCAACCCGATCTACACGACCAACAACGCACTTAATACGTACGGCCCTTCACTTACGCTCGGCGGTTATGGTGAGACTCCTCTGCAGATGGCGACGGGAGCGTCCGTCCTGGCCGCCAAGGGCGTTCTTCACCCGCCCTTCGCCTTCAGTCATGTCGTCAGGGACGGAAAGGTCCTGTACGACCACGCGCCGGGTGCGGGCGCCAAGAAGATTCTCGACCCTCGGGTCGCATTCATCCTGGGCCAGATCATGTCGGACGACGCCAATCGCAAGATGATCTTCGGCATGGGCACGATCCTCACGCTGCAGGGCCACCGCGTGGCGGTGAAGACCGGAACCACCGACCAGTTCGCCGACGCATGGACGATCGGCTTCACGCCCCATCTGGTGACGGCGGTGTGGGTCGGTAACCCCGACTGGCGCCAGAAGATGACACAGGGATCCGACAGCTTCTACACCGCGGCGCCGGTATGGCACAACTTCATGACGGTGGCGCTCAAGTCGCTGAAGCTGCACAACGAGTGGTACTCCAGGCCGGCGGGGCTGATAAGCCGGGTCGTCGGGGGTAAGGTCGCGTACTACCTGCCCGGGACGCATTAAAGAGTGGGGGCGAAATCGTGACTCACGCGAGGTTCGACAAGTCCGGCAAGCGTCTACCGGATACCGGTCACGGCTGCGGATGTCAGCTGTGCGCAAGCTCGAACGCGCCACGCTACGAACGCCGTCGAGAGATGCGCATGGACGGCCCGTGGGGGCCGCTGAGACGCAGGCTCGCACAGATCGTGCGCACCCTACGTAGCGACCGCCCGCAAACCGCATAGCAGCCCGTCGCGGCCTCGCTGTGAGGCCTCGAAAAGTTGCAGTTTCCCTGAGCTCGTGTGCAATTCGAGAATTCGACTGCAATTCAAGTAGGCGCAAGCGGCGGGAACGTTGAACTATTGGGATGAATCCAGGCGGCAACGGGTCTAGTGCCGATTACCCAGGGGATGTGCTGAACGCCCTTGCTATCGGTCTGGCGGCCGACACGTCGGAGAGCGGGAGAAAGGCTCTCGATGTCGTGCGCGTCAGGTCGCCGGAGCTGATGCGCCTCAGCGAACAAACGGGCGAGGATCTCCTTGCGACCTCGGTTCGCCTCATCGACGTGCTGCTGCTTTCGCTGCGGTCAGACATCGAGCTGCCCTGGTCGCTTTTCGAGCAGCGGGCTCGAGACGAGGGGCGCCTTCGAGCCGCGCAGGGAGTGCCGCTCGAGGCGCTCATCGATGTGGTGTCGATCTACCGCCGGGCGGCCCTCGAGCTCGTCACCGCGCCGCTCGTGGACAGCCGGCGGCGCGATGAGATCATGTCGCTCGCGCAGCGGCGGATCGAAGACGTGGTGGAGCGCCTCACCTCGCGCATCGCGCAGGGCTACCTCGACCACATGGACGCCGAGCATCGGGCCAGGGAGGGCGAGCTGTTCGGGCTCGCGGCGATCGTTACCGCGATGGCCCGTTCTCTCGACCTGGCCGAAAGCGCCGAGGTCGCGTTGATCGAATCACTCACCGCGCTTCGTCTCAACGCGGGCGCCGTCTGGCTGCGTGAGCGTGCCTCGTACAAGCTGGTCCACACTGTGGGGCTCGAGGCCGACCAGATCGACGAGTTTCGCGACGAGGCTGGTCCGCGTGCCAAGTCGAGCGTGTCCGCGAATGGACGATCCGAGTCGCGCGTGGACGGAATCATCGGGTCCGACTGGACCGCTCTTCGCGCACAGCTTCGCGTCAAGGGACGCAGCGTCGGCGTCATGAGCGTGGGCACACAGCTGCAGCGTGTGTTCGGACCTACGGATTTCTTGTTCATGGCCGCGGTGGCCGACCAGGTGGCGATCGTCCTCGATCGCGCTCGTCAGTTCTCCAGCGAATCGCGCACCGATCATCTGACGGGTCTAGCGAACCGTCGCGAGTTCGAGCGGGTGATGGAGCGCGAGGTCGCGCTCGCCGAGCGTCACGATCGCCGGCTGACCATGATGATGATCGACCTCGACAACCTGAAACGCATCAACGACCGCCAGGGTCATGGCGGCGGCGACGCCGCGCTCCGGGTGGTCGCACAACAGCTGCAACGAGTCGTTCGGGCATCCGACCTGTGCGCTCGAATCGGGGGAGACGAGTTCGCCGTGGCGATGCCCGAGACCGACATCGAACGCGGCCGCGAGGTGGCGACTCGCCTCCGGTCGGCGATTCGCGAGACAGGCCTGGGTGTCAAGTCCGTCGAGGCTGTCGAGGTCAGCATCGGGCTTTCGTCCTGGCGCCGGGGACAGGACTGGCAGACTGTCTATCAGAGCGCCGACTCAGACCTTTACGAAGACAAGAGGCGCCGGAAGATCGCCAGGCGTCAAACCACAACCGAGGGGACGAAATTCCGGCTGTTGCCGCCGAGAGGGGTGGTCAGGCGTCGCGTCGCGGGCTCCTGACGGTCCGGTCTACTCGACCAGGGCGAGCTCTCGAGCCTTGACGATGGCCTGCAGCTTGGAGTGGACGCCCAGCTTCGAACCAAGGCTGCGGATGTGCGTCCGCACCGTGGTGTAGCTGATCCCCAGCTTGCTTGCGATCTCGCGGCTGGAGACGCCCTCGGCCATCAATCGCAGGACCTCCTTCTCGCGCGGCGTAAGGCTCTCGAGCTGGGCGTCCATCGACCGACGCTTGTTGAGCAGGGTCGCGATGGTGCGAGGAGTTATCAGCGTTCCTCCACCGGCGACGACGCGGATTGCGTCGACGACCTCCGATGCCGCCCTGGATTTGTGGATGAAGGCGCTCGCCCCCGACTCGAGCGCGGCGAAGCGAGCCGCATCGCTGTCCTCGCGTGTCAGGAAGATGAGCTTGGTCTCGGGCCGGATCTGGCGGATGCCCGTGCCGGCGTCTGCTCCTGTCCCGTCGGTCAGGCGAAAGTCGAGTATCACCACGTCTGGGTTCAGCTCGGCCGCAAGCGCTATCGACTCGCCCACCGAGCCTACGTTGCCGACCACCGTCATGTCCGCTTGATCGTTCAGCAGGGCGCCCAGGCCCTCGGCGACCACCTGGTGGTCTTCGACGATCAAAACGCGGATCGGGTCTGCGCTCAAGGCAGCGTTGGGATCCAAAACTCAACGCGGCTCCCCTTGCCGGGCTCGCTCGAGATCTTGCACCAGCCGCCTGCCAGGAGGGCTCGCTCATTGAGCGACAGCAGGCCGAGATGTCCGGGCAGGTGCTCACGCTCAGCCACGAGGAAGCCTTTGCCGTTGTCCACGATCAACCCGTGGACGCCGCCGTCTTCGGCCTTGACGAGCACCTCGACACGCGTCGCCGCAGCGTGCCTCTCGACGTTCGTGATGGCTTCGACGACCTGCCTGAAGACTGTCGACTTGATGTCGTAGGAGATGTCATCGGGGAGATCCAGGTCGACTTTGGCCTCGGCGCCCGTCAGCGAGCCCAGCATCTGCAGGCGGTCGCGAATCGTCTCCTCGAATCCCCCGGGCATCTCCAGCGCGGGCGGGCGAACCTCGAAGAGCAGCTTGCGGACCGCCTCCTCCGCTTGGCGGAGCAGACCCACCGCGTCTTCGATCGGCGCGAGATTGCCGGCCTTTACGCGTTGGAGCTGGAGCTCTGCGGCTGTGAGCTTCTGAAGGGCGTCGTCGTGGAGCTCGTTCGCGAATCGCTTCCGGATCTTGTCAGCGGCTGTAGATGCGTTCTTGAGCAGGAGCTGACGCGCCGAGTCCACCTTCTGCAGGCGCTCGACTGTCTTCTTGAGGTCGGCCTCGGCCTGCCTCAGCTGCCAGACGAGCCCGGCGGCCAAGCCCGCCTTATGCAGGACCCAGGTGTCCTCCCTGGAGAAGCCCTCCGGTTGCTTTGAGTCGTACGCCGCCACCAGGCCCAAGCGCTGGTCGCCGGCGCGCCATGGCACGCTGATCGCTGTCGACACACCCAGGGTGTCGAGGACTTTCAACGTGTATGCATCGGTGTCACCGCGAGAGGCGCGGTAAGTAAAGTCCCTGTAGACGATTCGGCTGATCAGGTCGTCGCCGTCAGGGTCGCACGGCGCCGGATAGAGGCGCGCGATGAAAGCGTCATCGATTCCGTGGGCGCCGGGTATGGCGGTCAGCGTCCGGTTCTCGTTCAGCTGCCAGAACAGGACTTTCTCCGCCCCGACGAGCTGCGCGACGGTTCCGGTCAGCCGTCGATAGAAGTCCGTGAGGCTGTGCCCGACACGGGCATGAACCGACACCGCAAGCAGCGCCTCGACAGCGAGGTCGTGCGCGCGCTCGAGGCGCTCGGTCCCGCGGGCGCGCTCTTCGCTCAGCAGCCGCTGCGCCTCGCTCCGGTCGAGGTCGGCCCGCAGGTTGACCAGCGCGTCGACCATCTCCTGGCGGCGCTGATGCAGGCGCGCGATCTCGATCGCCGCCGCCAGATGATTCGCGAACAGGGAAAAGGCTCGCCGCTGGACCGCCGTGTAGCCGGCCTCGCTGACCACGCCGATCACGCCGATCGTCCTTCCGCCGGCTTGCAGGGTCTGGCCGAAAAAGGAGCCGGGGGCGGGATCACTCGCTCGAGGGGTGTACGCCTCGGGGCGCTCTGCGAGATCGGTGGCCCTCGCGATCATCATGTCGACCTCTTCCACATTCAGCTCACGTGCTGGGTTCGCGGCTCGCGAGTAGACCTGCTTGTGGTCGCCGGCGTCGTCGACCAGGGCGAGAAACGCGACGGACGATTTGGTGAGGTCCAGCGCGAGCTCGAGAGCCCGTTCGGCAACCTGGTCGAGGTCGCGGAACCGGGCGAGGTCGATTGAAACCGACTGGAAGGTCTCGAACTGCTCCCAGAATCCTGACTCCAGCTCGTCGACCGTTTCCACAGGTGGCACCCTCCTCCCCCCCGGGCGATTGTACCGAACGGTTGCAGGCATGCAACGTACAAGGGCGATCTGCCTGCATCGGAGGCCGAAAGCCTGGCCCGGTACTCCCCTTCAGGCTTGCGTTTTCAGTACGTGAGGGGGCTGCTGCTGGTGGCTTCAGCGGGGCTCCCAGGAAAGGTCAGGGGGGAGATCGGCGGATGAGCCAGGAATACATCGAGCTGCGCGGACCGAGCGCCTACGAGCTGCGCCGTGTCGATAGGCTCCTGGCCGAGCTGTCCCGGCCTGCGTTGCTTGACGACTCAATGGCGCCTGCGACAAGGGACTCGCTGCTCCAGCTCGGGATCTGCGTCGGCGGCGATGCGTCGAGAATGGACCTGGTCGAGGCATTGTGGGGACGCAAGCGCGCGCTGATGCGGCAGATGAGCGCGATTGCCGACCGGGGCCCGACCCGGCCCGTCGCCTGAGCCGAGCGCGCTCGTAAAGAATCGGTCCGGCACGGCTTTTCCAGGCCATGGACGCCGCTTACAAATACCTGATCCTTCGACCTGCGATACCTGGGCGTACTCCACTGTTCGGCCGCGTTCTCTAGTCGATGGATGCGAGGAGAGCTCTACTGACCACGAACGGCATGGTGTGCCTGAGGCCGTTCGTGGTCTTTGCCATCAAGATGATGGCGCCTGGTCGGAGGCGCGTTGAGATGGTCAGGCTCGCCCACCACATGAACGGCTACCGGAGCGATCTGCAGCCGTCCCAGGAGGCGGTTCGACTTGCTGTCGACCGGCAGCCGCAGCCAGTTGTTGCCGCCGGCCAGCGTGCTGCCTAGCCCACGCGCGGCGGCCCCGATCCGGCCACCTCCGATCAGCGGCGGCCACCTCAACTCGATCGCCCGGCGCCGGCCTGTGACCCTGCCGGTGAGCATGGGTACTCCCATTGTGGGGGGCGTTTTCTGCTACAGATGGACGAGTTCGACAGGCTCCTGGAGTTTCATCTGCGACGCAAGCTTGACCCTCTGGTCGTAGCGCCTCCGCCCGCCCGGCGCGATCGGGCGAACAGGCTAAAGGTAGGCGGTCGCGACCAGGTCGAAAAGAAGAAGTCGAAGGGTCTTGTAACCATCGATCTGCGGCCGGATGCGCTCGTGCTTCTCGAGCACTTCTGAACATCCCTTCCTTCCTCTCGCGAGGCCGAGCCCGCAAGGGCCCGGCCTCAACTTTTGCGAGAAGAGCGGCTTTTAGCTGACCGGTGGAGCCGACACCTCGTCCGCCTGCGCCGCGCCGTTCGCGTCATCGACGGATGCCACCAGCCACCCCAGTGCGTGGTTCTTGTTCTGCTGGTCGTTGTCGATCGAAAGAGTGAACGAAGACGATGCGCCCGGGCCGAGCGAGGCGAAGTCGCCACTCGACACTGCCGGACTGAACGGGTTGATGGAAGCCGAGCCGGTGAGGTCGACGAATCCTCCCGGCACTATCGAGAACGCAGCCACTGCATAGGTGAGCTGCTGCCGCTTGGCCGGGCCGTTGCCGGGAATCGGGTCCTCCGGCTTCTGGAACCGCCCCAGATCGCTCGCCAGGGCCGGCAGCTCGATCGTCGAGCCGTTCATCGGAGCATCGGCGAAGAAGGCGTTGACGATGTCGCCCTTGGCGTTGAACGTGAATGACGCGAACTGACCGTTGAAGGCGCCGGCCAGGACGGCGCCGAGGTCGACGCCGACCACCGTGAAGTCGGCCACGTTGTCGCCGTTGGTGTCGATGGCGATGTCGTACTCGTTCACCGACTGGTTGGTGGCCCGGCCCCACGTGTTGATCAGGAACACCAGGCTGCGGTCGCTGTCGGCGCCGCCAAGCGCCGCTCCGGGCAGCACCTGGACGCCCACGGCGCGCACGTCCATCGGCTGCCCGCCGTCATTGCCGTCGCTGATGCCCCAGGTGTAGAGGTCGGCCGTACCGGCGTGAATGCCGTTGTTGCTTAGCGGTAGCGTGGAGGTGAAAGTCTTCCCGGTGGTATCCCCTGAAGCCGGGGTGACCATGGTGAAGCCGCTCGGGGTGGCCGCTGCCACGTTGGAGAGGCCGCGCGGGACGAGCATGTAGGGCACTCGCAAGCTCTGGTGATCTGCTGGATCGCCGGCCGCGGGTGACGCGACGATGGCGCCGCGAACGGTTATGGCGGCGCCTACCCCGACGGCGAACGTGTCGTCGCTCGGCAGAGCGGCGAACGCGGCAGCCGGTATCGAAAGCGAGACTTGAGCGGTGGAGGTCGCGCCTCCAGCCACCGAGATGCTGGCCGGCGAGACGCTGACAACCGCGCCGCGCTGCAACCCGTTGATGACCACGGAGAGGTTGTAGTTCGCGGTCGTCGAGCCGGTGTTCGTCAGCGTGAAAGTCGACGAGGCGGCGTATGCGCCTGAACCAGGGACGTAACCGAACTTGATCCCGTCCAGCTGGTCTGCTGTGGTGGCCAGAACCGTGGAGTTGACAGCCTTCTGCGCCTGGACGACGCCGGCGCCGGCGAGCCGGCTGTTGTAGCCGACGTTCAGCGATGGGTCGGCTGTGTTCATGATCGCGGCCTTGATCTGCGCGCCGTTCCAGGACGGGTGCGCCTGCTTGACGAGCGCGGCCACGCCTGCCGTCATCGGAGTGGCCATCGAGGTTCCGGACATGACGGTTGGTTGATTGCCTGTGCCCATGCCGACTGAGGCGACGCTCACGCCCGGCGCCATCACGTCAGGCTTCGGCGCGGAGTCCGGGTTGCTGGGGCCACCCGAGGTGAAGCTTGCCGCTGCCTTGTAGCCGGTGTTGGTGACGGTGGTAGAAGCGAATGTCACAGACCCGCCGTCAGCCGCGAGGAGCGCGGCCACGTCAGCCGCGGCGTTCCGCACACCGAGGAACGGGATCGTCACGGTGTGCTGCTCGCCGGTGTCAGGGTTGGAGGTGATCTTGCCTTCGAACGGCGGAAAGCCCGCGCCGTTGTTGACCATGACGACTGCGGCATCGCCCGCCTTGTCGCCGAAGACCGCACGCGCGACCCTCGCGCACGTGCCACGTGCTGTCACGACGACCTTGCCTGCGGTGCCGGCGTACTCGGCCTCGTTGCAGCCGAGGGACACAGAGCCATCAGCCTTGCGGAGCACCTTTACGGGGAACGAGCCACTGGGCAGAGAGGCGCCGTTGGCGTCGATCGCCGTCACCGAGCCCGCCGAGCCGCCGCCAGGTGCGGTCAAGGCAAGAGTCGCGCCAGGGTAGGTCGGGACGCTGCCATCGATCGCGGCGACCGAAAGCACGCCGTTGGCCGTGCTCGGCGAGTCGAGCAGGTAAGCGCTCGGACCGGCGTTGCCCGCTGCCGCGACAACGGAGATGCCGTCGTCGAATGCGTTCTGGGACGCGACGGTCGTCGGGTCATCGTTCCCGCCCAGGACTGAGCCGAGCGACATGCTGATCACGTTCACGCCGTCGGCAACGGCCCGATTGATCGCCAGGTCGACGACGTTGCTGGACCCTGCGCATCCGAAAACGCGGTAGACGTAGAGGTCGGCTCCGGGAGCCACGCCCGGACCGACGTTCCACGAATTCGAGCCGATGGTCGACGTGTTGTAGGCCCCTGAGTAGGTTGAGCCGTCGCTGAGCACGCCAAAACCGGCGAGCGAGCCGGCGGTGTGCGACCCGTGGCCGTTGCAGTCGAGGGGGTTGGGATCCTGCACCGGCACGGAGCCGGGCGTGTTGGCGTTGTAAGCGTCGCCCGCGAAGTCGAAGCCGCCCTTGACCTTGGGGGCGGCCGGGCCGAACTGGGCGGGGTTGGCGGGCGCCGTGCTGGTCGCCTTCGCGGCGTTCCACGCCGCCACGGTGCCAGGTCCGCCGAAGTCCGCGTGCGTGTAGTCGATGCCGGTGTCGATGATGCCGACCTTGACCCCGGCCCCTGTCACACCTGTGCTCTGCCAGGCCTGCGGCGCACCGACGAAGGGCACGCCGTTGACGTTGGCCAGGCTGAAAGTCTGGACCGCATGAATGGCGGTGACGCCTGGAAGAGCAGCGAGCTGCGCGAGATTCTTTTGCGCCACGACGACGTGGACGCCGTTGTATGCGTCCTGCATCTGGCCGACCACCTTCGCGCCGGCGGCCGCAAGCTGGCCGTGAAGGGCGTCCTGCTGCGCCTGGAGCTGCTGCCTGATTGCGTGCTTTTCAGACGCCGTCAGCTTCTGGCCGTGCGTCTGCGCGGCGGCGTCCTGGACGGCGACCGGGGCGGCTCCGAGCTCGAGCACGACCGAGACCTGCTTGTTGCTCAGCGAGGCCGGCACGAACGCGGTGTGCGGACCGCTCGTCTCGAGAAGCGCTGGATCGATCTTCGCGAACCGGGCCAGACCGTTTGTCCCATCGTCGCCTGTGGCGGCCGCCCCGACCATCGCCGCGACCACGCTCAAACCGGCGGCAGCAGCCAATGCCCACGTCCAACGTGCTCTTCGCATCAAACCCTCTCCTCGGCTAGTGACGGAAACCCACAGCACGCGTGCACGCCCCACCCACGTGCAACAGAATCGCCGACTTACACTAAAAGCAGACGGGGGGCTCGTCAAGCAGGTATTCGGATTGCCCGGTCCGGGTGCTTCGGGAGGAAATTCGATGGCCGTGAAACGAGTCGTCATCGTCGGGGGCGGCGGAGCCGGCGACGCCGCGGCATTCGCGCTGCGCAAGAAGGGCTTCGATGGCGAGGTCGTGATCTTCAGCGCCGACCAGAATCGGCCGTACGACCGGCCCTATCTCTCGAAAGAGTTCCTTCGCGCGGAGGTCGAGCTGGCAAAGGTGTTTCTTCATGACGAGGATGAATATTCAAAACAGAAGATCGAACTTCATCTGAACCAACGCGTGGTCGGAGGCTCGCTTGCAGGCCGCACAGTCGAGCTCGAAGGCGGCAGCAAGACAAGATTCGACGTCCTGGTGCTGGGCCTCGGCGGCACGCCGCGATGGCTTCCCGGTGTGCCTCGCCTGGAGAACGTCCACACGCTTCGCTCGCTTCGCGACTGTCAGGCGCTCCGAAAGGCGCTGAAGGAAAGCTCTCGCGTCCTTCTCATCGGGGCCGGGTTCATCGGCGCGGAGGTCGGCGCCTCGGCGCGTCAGCTCGGCAAAGAGGTCCTCATGGTCGAGGCAGCGCCCGTGCCGCTGACGCGCGCGCTTGGTCAAGAGGTAGGCGAGATCTATGCGTCGATCCATCGCTCGAAAGGCGTGGACCTGCGCACCGGCACCACGGTCGAGGCGTGGCACACGAAGGGCAAGAGGGTCGAGGGCGTGACGCTCTCCAAGGGTGGTCGCGAGGAGGTCGACCTGGTCCTCCTGGCTGTCGGGATCGACCCCAGCCTGGACGTTCCGAAGGCGCTGGGCCTACCGATCGAGGCAGGTGGGGTCAGCGTCGACGAGGGTCTGCGGGCGGCCGACGGTGTGTATTGCGCCGGCGACATCGCCCTCCACCCTCACCCGGTCCTCGGCCGCGCGATACGCGTTGAGCACTGGGAGGTCGCCAAAAACCAGGGTCGGGCGATCGGTGCGGCGATCGTCGGAGGGCACACGCCTTACACCAAGGTCCCGTACTTCTGGTCGGACCAGTACGACGTGAGCCTGGAGTACAGGGGCCACGCATCCGGTGATGATTTCGCAGTGTGGCGCGGCGACCCCAAGAGTCTCGCCTTCTCCGTCTTCTATCTGCGCGATGGGCTGGTCAACGGCGTCCTATCTATGAACGACAAGAAGACGAACGAGGCGGGCGGCAAGCTCATCGAAAGCCGGCGGCGGGTCGAGGAGGCGGCGCTGGCGAATACCGGTGTAGACCTCTTGGACCTGATTCCAGCCGCTTCGTCCTGAGGTCTTGCCTAGGAGTGGCGGTCTAGTCGGATTTGAGCCATGGGAGCGCCTCGGCGAGAGGGCGCATGAGCGTGGCGCTCTGCTCCTTGCTGATCAGGTCGCTGGCGACCAGCCCAAGCGCAGCCGCGAAGGCCGCGCGCTCCGCCTTGTGGCCGACCTCGCCGTGCTCGGCTTTCCAGGACACGAGAGCGTCGCCGGACTCGGTGAGGCCGAACAGTGATTTCCTGACCTGGTCCCAGGCAGCGCCCCGGTCAGCCTGCTCGATCGCGTGTGTCGCCGCTTTCTCGGCGTCGTGGAATGCCTGAAGTCCTTTGGTCCCGACGTACTCGTCCCAGCCCTGGGCCACCCGTTCGACTCCGGACGGCGACAGGACGCGCACGTCGTCCATCAGGCGCGCCAGCGTGCGCTGGTGCTCGGGGAATCCATAGCCCTCGGCATCTACGCTCATGGATGCTTAGGTTAACCGGTGGCCGCCGATCGCCTGGCGACGACCATGGAGCTGGGCGCTCTCGGCAAGAAGCGACGCCAGCTGCTCGATGTGCTGCCGTGATAAGCCAGCCGTGCGATGTCGAAGCCCGAATCGGCAAGCGCCGATCTCAGATGACGCGCATCGATCGGGTGATAGTGGGCCGCGAGATCCGGGTAGCCGGCGTTCGCGTAGTACCTGGCAGTGCGCTCGATCGCACCCGCCTGTGCCCGAGCATCCTCGTAGATCGGGCTGTCCACCGCCACCAACAATCCATGCGGTCGCAAGACCCGCGCCGCCTCTGCGAGGGCCTCAGCCAAGGGAACATAGTGAAGAGAGGCTGCGTAGACGACGCCGTCGAAGGTCGCGCTGCGCACCGGGAGCCTGCGCATGTCTGCCCTGATCGTGAGCGCCGCCGCCGGATTCGGGCGGACGTCCAGCAGGTCGAACGCGAGCACATCGGCAGCCCGGATGCGGCGAGCCGCCCAGCCGCCTCCAGATCCGACATCGCCGATCACCGGGCGTGCTTCGCGCGACGCTGCGCGTTCGAAGATGTCCGCGACATCGGACATCGAATCGAGCCTGCCCTTCCAAGGCCGCCGCCCTCCCTCAGGGTCCTCGCGACCGTCTGAATCAGCCCATCCTTCTCGCATACGTAGCCTCTGGTACTGCGCGGCGAAGCGGTCCGCAGCCGATCGAAGGTCGTCGTCCAGCAGGTCGAGCCCACCGTTCTGCGCCGTCACGGAACGACCGCAACCAGGGCACTCGTCAGAACCCGGCGCCGGTGATGTCCCGCATCGCGGGCAAGCCAGCAGCTGGTAGAGGTCGTCGATCACCGCGCGCGAAACTATCCGGTCAGCGCAGAAATGCCGGCACCCAACCGAAACGCGAGAGCGCAAGCGAGCCTGCGCCGGATGCGATGACCTGCGCGTTCACCAGCACTCCGAGGTAGTACAGCCACCGAAAGCCTGGATCGCTGACCTCGAATGCCACCACCAATGCGAGGTTCGTTGCCAGCAGGAAACCGCCAATGCCTGCCCACCGAGTCGCGAGTCCAAGGACTAGCAGGAGTCCAACGACGGTTTCTCCGACTGTTTGGAGGATGGCGAAGAAAAACCAGTTCGGTGCCACCAGCTGGATCAGGAGGTCATGCAGTCCAGGAATCGGGTTGGCGGGTCCGGCGGATTGGATGAGAGCCTTCATCCAGTCGACGCCGTGCCACTTTGCGCTCGCGAAGTACAGCCAGAACAGGCCCACCGCCACTCGAAACACACTGGCCCAGGCTTCACTCACCGGCGTTCACGACCACAACGAGGAGCTTGAGGGGTACGTCCGGCGCCAGCGCGACAGCCTCCGCGCCCGGCCCCCAAACACTGGTGCGGGTCCCATCGATTGACAGAACGTGGCGATCGCCATGTGAAGCGACGAACACCCTCGATCCCGAGCGGACCACCTGGTCAGGGTCGCGTGGGAGCGCAAGGGTGGCAAACGTCTCGGTCGCCGTGTCGAACGAAAGCACCGCGCCCGGGTCGACGTCCTCGTGAGCCCCCTCGGCGGACACGAGCAGTGAGTTCGCCCCGCCTGGCGCGAGCCAGAAAGGAGAGACCGAAAGCGGCAGGTCCACCGCGTGATCATCGCCCGCGCGCACGAGCCGCGCACGTTGAAAGTCCGCCGTCCAGATTTGCCGGCCGACGAGCGCCACGCCGAACCCTTTGCCGGCCGGGATGGAGGTTCCGTCGAGGTAGGAGAGGCGGCCGCTCGTTGTCGCGACCACCACGCGACCGTCGGCGGCAACGGCTATCGCGGCAGGGCCCTGAGCGACCCGATGGGCGGCCACCTGTTGGCCGGTGGCGGGGTCCAGCTCCACCACCGTGGCCTGGCTGAACAGGCTGACCAACAGGCGGCCGCCGTTCAGCAGAAGCCCAAACGGAGCTCCACCCACATGCTGCTTCCAGGCCACCGCAAGCCCCGGCATCTTGACCGCGTAGACGTCACCGGGTGAGCTGTCGGCAACGTAGGCGACCGCGCCGTCCTCGGCCACGGTCACCGCGACCGGGTCCGTGCCGACCGAGCCTGAGGAGCGTACCGAACCATCCTCGAGCGACAGCAAGACCAGGCCCGTCTGCGGGAAGGGATGCTCGGTGGCAATCGCGGGCGCAGAGCTCCCGCATGAGATTCCCATCACAAGGACCGCGGCAGCGATTATTTGAGGGCGCGTAGCAGAGGGTTGGTGGCGAGCTCGAAGGCTCTGGCCGCCGGCCGCAGGTGCAGCTTGTTCAGCTTGTGCTGGATGGCGCCTTTCAGTATCGCGGCGCGCAGCTTGTGCTCCGAGAAGTCGGTGTTGAAGAGCAACCGGTTGTGGCGGACTTTGTGCCACTCGCCGCGCTGGCGGCGCTCCCGAACGCGCTCGTAGAACCCCGTTCCGGGCAGCGGGTAGGCGATCGTGTAGCTCACGTAGTCGAGTGGCAGGCTGCTGGAAAAGTTGATGCTCCGGATCAGGGAGTCCGTCGTCTCGCCGAGATAGCCGACCATGAAGAAGCCGGCCGCCTTGATGCCCGCGGCGACGCATGCCTCCACGGCTTTCCGCGCTTGGTCGGGCGTTATGCCCTTCTTCATCTGCTTGAGCACGCCCTCGTCGCCGGACTCGATGCCGAAGAAGATTCGTTTGCAGCCCGCTCGATGCATCTGCTCGAACAGGGCCTGGTCGACATGCGTGACGCGGCTCAGGCATTCCCAGCTCAGGGGTAGATTTGCCGCCTCGATGGCTTGCGCCAGCTCGTATGTGCGCTTGTAGTTGAGGGTGAAGAGATCGTCCGACATCCAGATGTGGTCGTACCCGAGCTCCGCGATCTCGCGCATCTCGGCGACCACCGATTCGACCGGCCGCGCGCTGAACAGGTCGCCGAAGACGGACTTGTGACAGAAATCGCAGCGGAACGGACAACCGCGCGTCGACATCAACGGAGTCGTCGCGTCCTTCCAATGCTTGCGCCAGTAGCGGATGTACTCGGCATTGGGGATGTCCCCGCGATACGGCAGTGGCAGATCGGTCATGTCCTTGCTGCGTGCCCGGGGTTCGCCTCTGACGATCTGCCCGTCGCGCTTGAAGACCAGCCCGCCGATCTCCTCGAAACGGCGGTCGTCGACGTGCTCCATGATCTGGACGATCGTCTCTTCGCCCTCGCCGACCGCGACGAGGTCGAACTGGTCCACAAAGGTCTCGGGCTCGCCGGAAGGATACGGACCGCCGACCACCGTCAGCGCCTTTCCGCGGACCTGCGCTGCGAGCGAGAGCGCTTCGTCCTGCATCGTGATCATGCAGTAGATGCCGATCACCGACGGCCTGAGCCGCTCGATCTGCTGCAGCACCTCGCTGCGCTCGAGGAACGTGTGGTCGATGTGTCGCACGCTGTAACCCGCACGACGTAGAGATGCGCTGAGATACATGAGGCCGAGTGAGGGCATGATCCAGTGACGGCCCTGGGCCGGCGCTCGCTGCGGATAAACCAGCACAACGTCCACGCGTTCTTCTGAACTCACTTTGCCTCCTGCACGTTGATGTGATAGGTCGCGCCCGTGAACGGCGCGGGAAAGGTGTAATCGAGCCCGGCCCAGTCGAAGTCAGGTGGGGAGTGCTCGCGGCCGGCATGAAGCTGCGCGCCTGGAATTGGCGCCAACGACCACTCGACGCCAAGGCTTCCTGAGCGCAGCCGCGCGTAGTCGCCCGTCGCCGGGACCCAGATGCCGAAGTCCGCGCCGACAAGGGTGCGGCCCGGTTCTGCGAAATCGTCGAACGCTGCCGATTGCTCGTTGAGGATTCCAACCTCCGTGTACCCGGGCGCCAGGTCGAGCACATGCACGCCGACAGCCAAGCCGCTCGAATCGAGCACGTAGGTGACCTCGATGGTGCCCCTCGAGACGATGGGCACGAACGCGTAGCGGTGGGCGGCGTCGCCGCCGATCTCATCGAGCGAGAACGTGCGTTTCCAGGACGCCCTGGCCGCGGTCGACAGGTCGACGGTGGCTTGTGAGCGGGGATAGACCCAACCGTCCCGGTAATGAACGATGGGGACGCCGAACCCCATGCCTTCCCCCACGGCGTCGAGATCGCCGACACGCAGACCGAGGCCCTTCGCAAGCGGCGCGGTCTTGCCGATGGCCGGCGCTGCGGTGTCGACGGTGACACCGGGCAAGATCGCCGGTCCCACTTTGTACGCGTACACAGGCTTGCCGTTTGGAACCTGGTAGCTCTTCTGGTCGCCCAACGAGGCGAACGGAGTGCCGACTTGGCCGGCGGCGAGGTCGGGAAAGACCGCGGTCGCCCGGTAGTAGCTGATGTCTTCGAGGACGAGCACTGTGACGTGGTGGGCGGCCATCCAGGCGATCGCCTCGGCGCGACCGGACGGAAGGCTCTGCGACCCGGTGATGTCCGCCGGGCGCTTATGGCTGTAGTAAGCGGCCACCGGGGAATCGGTGATCAGCACACCCGGGGCGCCGCTCGCAGCTTGGCCGGCCGAAATCAAGCCCGCGTTGTCCGACGCGAAGCTCGCGAACACCGGGAGGAAAGCGATCGCGAGCAACCCGCTGGAGGCGACCGCAACCGTTCGAATCGCGGCTGCATGGCGATCGAGCGCGGCCGCCGCCAGCAGGGCCAGAGCGGGCAGAGCCGGGTACAGGTAGCGGTGGCTCCCGGTGTACGCGCCGGAGGTCACCAGCGCTACCACTGCGCCCAGGTACAGCAGGGCCGGGACGTGGATGAAGCGCAATCGAGCGCGGTCCGAAGGCGACGCCGGGCTGCGCGCCAGGGCCATGAGACCGACAAGGCCAAGCGCGAACAGAGGTAGGGCCGCCAGGCCCCCATCTGGAAGGCTGCCCCGCGCCGTGGCCGAGAACACCTCGAGCGAGCCCCTGGCCAGGGAGTTGCCGGCAGGAGCGAAGCCGAGCTGAAGGAAGATGAGCAGGGCGATCGCCGGCGCGGTCCAGGCGATGGCGGGCACTCTGTGCGGTCGTTGAATCTCAATGCCCCTTGCCCTGAATCTCGTTGCGGCGACCTCGAGCACAACGACCAAGGCTGTCGCTCCAATCCAGATCCAGGCCTTGGTGGCAGTGAGGCATGCGAGCAGCGCCAGCAGGGCGGCAACCTTCGTGCGCCCGCGCACCGCGGCGAGCGCAGCGCCGGTGAGGAGTGCCGTCAGCAGCGGCTCTACGACGGTCGCCCCAGATGTGAAAAGAAACACCGGGTTGAGCACGAGCAGCGCGGTCGCCAACCGGGCTTGGCGCCGGTTGCGTGCGAGCCCATAGACGCACGCGAGGGTGGCCAGCCCGATCAAGGCGCCCAGGACCTTCAGGGAAACGAGCGACCACAGCCCGAACATCCTGAGGACGGCGCCCGCCAAAAGGTGGTAGCCGGGGAGCCACGAGTCCTGCATTCCGAACAGCGGATCCTGCAGGTGCCCGGTCGAGGCAAGGTTGGCCGCGATAAGCCGCGGCCAACAGGAGCAGGACGGCGCAGAAGCTCAGCAGGACAAGAGAAGGGGCGGCCAGACGCAGCCGGGTGAGTGCGCGGTGTCCCAGGCCGCGAAGTGTCACAACCTCGAGGAAGTCGATTGCGCTGAGGCTGGTGAGCGTCAAGAAGCCCAGGGCGAAAAGGCAGGCATAGATCGCAACCAGGCTTTGGTGCGAGTAGATTGCGATTGAAGCGATCATCAGCGCTGCCACTCCCAACAAGGCCTCAGCCAGCGCTCGTGGATCGCCGACATGCACGTAGTCCTGGTGTCGCCACTCCTGACCTCGCTGGACGATGTGGTGCTTTGGGGTGCGCACGAATTCCCCCCCGCTGCGTGTCGCCCGAACCATCGCGACGACGACGGTGAGCGACATGCCGGCGCCCACCACCTGGCAGAGGACCGATGGCAGGCCCGACCACCACGGCCGACCTCGCCTTGTCTGCGCGACCATGAATCCGATCCACGGCGACGCGCCGATGACAGTGACCAGAACCGACGCGTCGGCCAGCTGCCAGGGAAGCCATCGAGGATCGAATGCGAGCAGGAGCAGTGGGTAGCAGGCGAGCTGAGCCAGCATCAGCGGTCCGACGCCGTACGACAGGAGATGGACCGCCGCCTGGAGCTTCACCGCGGGCCGGTTGCGGCTGCGCAGAATGGGGACCAGCAACCTGAATGCAGACTGGAAGCTGCCGGTTGCCCAGCGCGACTGCTGGCGCCGGTAAGCGTCGATGGATACCGGTAACTCCTCAGGTACGACCAGGTCCTCGAGATATGCGCCCCGCCAGCCGCGGAGCTGCGCTCGATAGCTGAGGTCGAGGTCCTCTGTCAGTGTCGCTGCGCTCCAGCCGCCGGAGTCTTCGATGGCGGTCCGGCGCCAGACACCAGCGGTGCCGGTGAAGTTGGTGAAGTAGCTCTGCGCCGCCCGGACGGACTGCTCGACCAGGAAATGGAAGTCGATTGCGAGCGCTTGCAGGCGGGTAAACCATGAGTAGCTCTCGTTGAGATGACCCCACCGCGCCTGTGCGAAACCGACGGTCGGGTCGTCAAACACGGCGAGCGTTCGTCGCAGGAAGTCGCGCGGCGGCACGAAGTCCGCGTCGAAGATCGCGATAAACGGCGCGTCGGTGAGTGCCAGTCCGTGCGCCAGCGCCCCAGCCTTGAATCCCTCGCGCGATTCGCGCCTGACCTGCGTCAGTTTCAATCCCCGCCGTCGCCAGTGCGCAACTCGTCGGGCGAGGATGGAGGATGTCTCGTCATCGGAGTCGTCGAGGACCTGGATCTCGAGGAGGGCGGTGGGCCAGTCCAGCTCACAGACCGCGTCGAGGACGCGTTCCGCGACATAGCGTTCGTTGTAGATCGGGATCTGGACGCACAGCCTCGTCTCAGAGCCGCGTGCAACCAGCGGACCGGGACGTGGCTGCAGGTGTATCGCCCGCCATGTCAGGAAGAGGAGGTTCACGCCAAAGCCGAACAGCGCGAGGCTGGCGGTCAACAGCACGCCAAGCGTGATCGCGATCATTCCGCCGATCCGTCGAACAACGTGTAGGGGCGCATGGTCGCCCGGACATAGGCCACGCGCGCGAGCGCGTCCGGGTGGTGCCGGCGCGTCCACTGCATGTAGCGCCAGGCCGCCTCCCCTATCCGGCGGGCGACCCCATCGAAGCTCTTCGGATACACCTGGACGGGCAGGCGCCACCCGGGCGCTTCGATCTCCATGGCTGCGGCTTTGCATGCCAGCTGGGGGAAGTGGTCGAGCAGACCGGGATTCGAGTCCAGGACCTCGCCGTATAGGTCGGCCCCGAATACGGGCTCGGCGACGAGAAGCTCGTACGCCATGTCAGCGTCCTGTCGCTGCAGGGGGTGGCACTGGGCCCGCTCGAGGATCAGGTTCGCGGTCATCAGCCGGGGGGCGATCGGCCGGCGCGTGAGGTCGTCCACGGGCTTGGCGCGATGGGCGAGGGCGTGCACGATGCCAAGCACGTTGACTGCGACGTAGGCGAGGTGGCGGTGGCCGTCATCGACGATGAGGTTCAGGTCCACGTCGTCGGAAGCGCGGAAACCTCCGCTCGCGAGCGAGCCCGCCACCGACACGCTTCGAATGAACGGCGCCGCGGCAACGAGGCTCCTGACGAACCTTGCAGTCATCGGCAGGAAGGGAGCCGCGTCCGATTCGTGCGTCCTGGCTCGGGAGTTGATCTCAGTCACCCGATCGAGGGCCGAGATCTCCACGACAAGGCCTTCGGCCTCCGTCATGTCAGGAGCAGCGGCCACCGCCCACCGGACTTCGCCCTCCGACAGCGGACCCCCCAGGCATAGTGCGCCCAGGCGCGACGGCGACAGCGCGTAACCGCGCCGTTGAAGCAGCCCGACCGTCTGCCGAACCCGATCCGAGGTGCTCGTGGATCGGGCCCGAGAGTAGCCAACAACCACCGCAGCGCCTCCAAGGGTACCGACGCGGTCAAGTGGGATACGGTCCCGGGTTACATTGAGCACGGCCGAGGCCGCACGCGGCAGCGTGTTTCCGGCATCATCGGTGGTGGCGCCAGCCCTTCCACCCCAGGAGCAGACATGACCGCGGACGGACACTTCAAGGTCCCAACTCCAGTCAACGAGCCAATACGCGCTTACACCCCCGGCGACCCAAATCGAAAGACCCTCAAGTCCAGGCTGGCCGAGCTGACCGACGCCCGCACCGACGTCCCGATGCAGATCGGCGGCGAGCGGCGCTGGGGCGCCTCCAAGAGCGACATCCGTTCACCTCATCGAAAGGAGCTCTCCATCGCCCAGGTCGCGGTGGGCGCCAGGAAGGATTTCGCCGACGCCATCGACGCCGCGCTCGAGGCGCGACGGATGTGGGCGGCCACGTCTTACCAGGAGCGAGCGGCAGTGCTGCTCAGGGCGGCTGCGCTGCTGGCGGGACCGTGGCGCGACACCATCAACGCCGCGACGATGCTCGGCCAGTCGAAGACCGTGCATCAGGCCGAGATCGACGCCGCTTGCGAAACCATCGACTTCTGGCGATACAACGCGTACTTCGGCGACCAGCTGCTGACCCAGCAGCCGTCCAACGACGGCAGCGCCTGGAATCGGCTGGAGTTTCGCCCGCTCGAAGGTTTCGTGTTTGCAGTCAGCCCGTTCAACTTCACGTCCATCGCCGGCAACCTGCCGATGGCGGCAGCGCTCATGGGCAACACTGTGGTGTTCAAGCCGGCGACCCAAACGCTGCTGGTCTGCCACTTCTTGATGGAGCTGCTCAACGAAGCCGGCCTGCCGCCAGGCGTGGTCAACATGGTCAGCGGCAGCGCAGCGGACATCTCCGAGCAGGTCCTCGCCCATCCAGGCCTTGCCGGAATTCACTTCACCGGATCGACCGAGGTTTTCCAGGGCATGTGGCGGGAGGTCGGACAGAACATCGACCGGTACCGCACCTACCCGCGACTGGTCGGTGAGACGGGTGGCAAGGACTTCATCGTGGCGCATCCATCGGCAGACCCAGACGCGCTTCGCACGGCGCTCATGCGCGGCGCGTTCGAGTACCAGGGTCAGAAGTGCTCGGCCGCCTCCCGCGCATACATCCCGCAGTCGATCTGGAAGGACCTTCGCACAGAGCTCGCGGAGAAGGTCGATGCGATTCCCCAGGGGGACGTTGCCGACTTCCGCAACTTCATGGGCGCCGTGATCGACGGGAAGGCCTACGCCAAGCACATGGGCGCGATCCAGTTCGCGCAGAAGTCAGAGGACGCCAAGGTGATCGCCGGCGGCAAGGGCGACGACACGGTCGGGTGGTTCGTGCGGCCGACGGTGATAGAAACCAAGAACCCCGAGTTCAAGCTGCTGCGCGAGGAGCTCTTCGGACCGATCCTCACCATCTATCCGTATGCCGACGCGAAATACGAGGAGACCCTCGACCTGTGCGACCGAACCAGCCCTTACGGGCTCACCGGAGCGATCTTCGCCCGCGACCGCGGTGCGATCCGCAAGGCTTCGGAGACTCTGGTCAACGCGGCGGGCAACTTCTACATCAACGACAAGCCCACGGGCGCCGTGGTCGGCCTGCAGCCTTTCGGCGGAGCCAGGGCATCGGGCACGAATGACAAGGCGGGCTCGTTCCTGAACCTGATCCGGTGGACCAGCCCGCGCACTATCAAGGAGACGTACGTGCCGCCCGTCGACCACCGCTACCCGTACATGGACGCCGAGTAGCGGAACCAACGGCGCCGGAGGGCGCCCCGAACGGCGGTTGTTAAGCGGCTGCTACATTCGAGTGGATGACTGAGCTGGAGACCGCCATCCAGGCCCACGGCCTGGTCAAGCGATACGGCGAGCTCGAGGCGGTGCGTGGGATCGACCTCGAGGTGCAGGGCGGCGAGATCTTCGGCTTCCTAGGACCAAACGGGGCAGGCAAGTCGACCACGATCTCGATCCTCTGCACTCTCCTGACGCCGACCGCTGGAACCGCCCGGGTGGCGGGAATCGATGTGATGCAGGACCCGGCGGGCGTCCGGCAGCGGATCGGACTGGTCTTCCAGGACCCATCCCTCGACGACCAGCTGACAGGGCGTGAGAACCTCGAGTTTCACGCCTTCATCTACAGCGTGCCCGCGTCGATTCGCCGCCGGCGCATCGACGAGATGCTCGAGCTGCTGCAGCTCACCGAGCGAGCCGGCTCGCAGGTGCGCACCTTTTCGGGAGGGATGAAGCGGCGGCTCGAGATCGCTCGAGGCATGCTGCACGAGCCGCAGATCCTGTTCCTCGACGAGCCGACGCTGGGGCTCGACCCGCAGACGCGGCAGAGCATCTGGAACCACCTGAACGAGCTGCGCAGTCGCAAGGGGATCACGATCTTCATGACGACCCACTACATGGACGAGGCCGAGTACTGCGACCGGATCGCGATCATCGACAGAGGCAAGATCGTCGCCTTGGGCACGCCGGATCAGCTGAAAGCGATGGTCGGAGGCGACGTCGTCACGATGACCTCGAGCCAGCCGGAGGCCGCCGCACGAGAGATCACCGAGCTGCTCGGCGTCACCCCGTCGCGACAGAACGGCACCTTGCGCATGGAGGTCGCCGACGGCAAGGCATTCGTGCCGCGGCTGGTCCGTGAGCTGATCGCACCGGTTGACACAGTCACCCTTCGCCGGCCGAGCCTGGACGACGTCTTCGTGAAGCTCACCGGTCACGCGATCCGCGATGAGGAGGCGGGCACCAAGGACCAGATGAGGATGATGGGCAGGGCGTGGATGGGCAGGCGACGATGAGCACCGAAGTTGCGATCAAGCAGTCGAGCGACGCCGCCCGCACGCAGCACGTTCCCGCCAACATCCGGATGGCGAGTCTGCGGGCGATCTACATCATCTGGTACCGCGACATCCTTCGCTACTGGCGAGACCGCTGGCGCCTCGGCGCGTCGCTGGCGCAGCCGCTGCTCTTCCTCATCGTTTTCGGTTCGGGCTTGAGCTCATCCTTGAAGGGCAGCACGAGCTTCGGGGCGTCGGGCGGCCTGTCCTACATCCAGTTCATGTACCCGGGCATCATCGGCATGGCGATTCTCTTCACCGCCATCTTCGGCGCGATGTCAATAGTGTGGGACCGCGAGTTCGGTTTCCTGAAAGAGGTCCTGGTGGCGCCCATCGACCGTTCGTCGGTGGCGATCGGCAAGGCCTTGGGCGGCACCACCCAGGCCATGATCCAGGGCCTCATCCTCCTGGTGCTGGCACCATTCGTCGGCGTCAAGCTAAGCGTGCTGACGGTCCTCACGCTTATCCCGCTCGCCGCGGTGCTGGCTTTTGGGCTGTCATCGTTCGGCGTGGCGCTCGCCTCGACCATGAAGTCGATGCAGGGATTCCAGGTGGTGATGAACTTCCTGATGATGCCGATGTTCTTCCTCTCGGGCGCCCTCTTTCCGCTCTCAGGGCTCCCCGGCTGGATGACGGTCCTGACTCGACTCGATCCTGCGTCGTATGGCATCGATCCGCTTCGGCGGGTGGTGCTCTCGCAGTCAGGGCTGCCCAGCGCGGTGATCGACAAGCTTGGGCTCACCATCAACGGCCAGGTCCTGCCGATCATGCTCGAGGCGGGAATCATGCTGGCGTTCGGCATCGTCATGCTTGCCATCGCCGTCGTGAGCTTCAAGCGCCGAGACTGACGCCAGGAGCAACACGCCGATCTCGCCGGCGAGCACGGGCAGCGGCCCCCAGACCGGTATGCCCTCGGCGGCGAGGACGAGGCCGAGCACATAAACCCAGGCCCATCGCGGCCTGCGTTCCGTTTTGAGGTAGAGCCAGGCCGCCAGTCCGAGCATCACCAGGTCGTCCAGGTGCAGATACGGGCTGGCAAGGATGCCACCCACGATGGCGATCACGAACACCCACTCGATCGAGCGCTTGCGAAATCGGTAGACGAGCGCGAGCGCCCAGATCGCGAAAGCTACCTGGAGAATGCGGGTGATTGTCAGGTCGCCGACGAGCGGGGCAACTGTGAGCTCGCGGTTTACAGGCACGCCGGCCGCAAAGTTCAGCCTCTCCAGGTACGTCTCGGTCCCACCTGGCCCGACCGCGATCGCGGACAGCGCAACGAGTCCAGCGAGCGCTGCGGCCGAGCCCGCGAATGCGCGATAGCGACCGCTGACCAGCAGCGCCATCGGGATCAGGAACCCCAGCTGCGGCTTCAGGGCGAGGACGCCGAGCGCGAGGCCGGCCGAGAGTTGATGGCCCGACCGCAGAAGCGCGTACGATCCCCCGACTCCGAGGGCGACGAACAGGCCGGGCTGTCCCAGCTGCAGGCCGTAGATGACGGGCAACCACGCGAGGGCCGCCACCAGGTGGAGGAACCGTTCGCCGCCTCGGCCGGGGGCCGCGAGATACCACGTCCATCCGAGTGCGCCCAGCAGGAGGAAACTCCAGACCCAGTAGCCGACCTCGTACGGCAGCGGGCTGAGCGGCAGTGCGAGCCAGGCGACCGGCGGGGGACTGATGTACCGGGCGAGCTCGGCGATGTGGATCCGCGACCCCATCGCGTCCAGCTCGGCCTGCTGAATCGAGAGGTCGTAGATCGACGGCCATCCGCGGGCGATTCCGATTCGCGCCGCCGCGACGTAAAAGGTGAAGTCGTTGTGGAAATGGTCGGAGGCGTATGCCTCGACCCACTTGTAGAGATCCCAAACGGCGAAGGGGGTGGCCGCGGCGGCTCCGGCGGCGACGCCGAGATTGCGCCAGCGATCAGTCGAGCCCATTGCACGCGGATCGTAGTGGGCGGTTCGCTTACCTTGTCAGATGAGATGGGATCGACGGGGTTCCAGCCCCGCACAATCGAGCTGAGCGACAGGACAAGAGTTCATGTCCGGCCGATCGTGCCCGAGGACGAGCCGCTGCTCCACGAAGCGGTCGCCGCGATGTCCGAACGCACCGTGTACTTCAGGTTCTTCTCTCCGCTGAAACGATTGCCAGACGCGCTGGCTCACCGGCTCGCGGTCGTCGACTACAACGACAGGTTCGCGCTCGTCGCCACCACCCACAAGCCCGGTGCCAAGGAGCGCATCGTCGGCGTGGCGCGCTACGACAGGGTTCCCCAGACCGAGGTCGCGGAGATCGCCGTGGCCGTCGTGGATGAGTTTCAGCGCAGGGGATTGGGAAGCGCGTTGATGAGCACCCTCGGCAAGGTGGCGCGCGATCACGGGATCAAGACGTTCACCCTCATCGTGCTGCCCGAAAACCAACAGATGCTCGGGCTGCTCAGGAAGATGGGGTGGATCCACCGCGCCAAGCTCTCAGGCGGCGTTTACGACATCAGCTTCGAGCTGCCTGACGCTTAGCGGCTAGATCCGCTCCGCCGCCAGCCGGGCGCCGAAACCCAGCAGCACGACTCCGGTCACACGCTCCATCCACTGTCGGACTCGCGGGGCGGTGATGAAGTCTCGTATGCGTGTGACGAACAGGCCGTACACGTTCATCCACGTCCAACCGATCACGGCGAAGATCAGCCCCAACAGCAGCAGGCGCGGCAGCAGCGCCTGCCCCGGCGTGACGAACTGCGGAAGGAAGGTCACGAAGAACACGCCGAGCTTTGGATTGGACAACGCGGATAGGAAGCCCTGTCTGAAGATCACGTGCGCGCGTGCAGGTGGAGGCGCGTTCGCGAGCAGGTCCGCGGGCGGCCGGCGCGAATCGATTAGCGTCCGGATCCCGAGGTAGGCGAGGTAAGCGGCGCCGGCGAGCTTGAGCCAGAAGAGAATCTCGCCTGACGATCGGACCACCGCCGAGAGCCCAACTGCGGTGGCGCTGACCCAGATGGCGAGCGCGAGAGCAATGCCGGTGGTGGTCAGGATGACGCCGCGGCGGCCGTGCGCCAGCGCGTTCTTGGTGACGACCGCCATGTCCGGACCGGGCGTAACCGAGAGCAGCAACGAGATCCCTATGAAAGCCAGGAGCGTGGTGTCCACAGTCAGTCGATTTCTGATCGATCGAGCGTGGCGTCTGCCATCCACCCAGCTGCAATTAGGCGATGCCATCGTGGCAGGGTTGGCCGGGGTCTCCCCGGCCATGACTTTGTCCGTTTCGTCACCGAGTGTGGCGTGGAGAGACTAATCAAACACGTCCCATCCATATGCCGGAAAGAGAGCAGCCGCGCGCGAAGCGCCCGGCGATGCATTCAGTAGGGCCCATCCTCAACGCCGCTTTGCGCGCAGAGGGAACCATCTGGGTTCCCTCTCATAAGGCTGCCGAAGGCACGCCGCTCACGGCCAGCGGAATTCCTGGCACAGGTAGTCGAACTGTTGTCCCTCTGGAATGCCGTTGGGAGATCCCTTCGGGTCGGCCGGGTTGACCGCGAAGATGACGACCGAGACCCCGCCGCGGGTGGCGGCGATGACCGCGAAGCGAACCTTCGTCGCCGTCGAGTTCGAACCGACAACGTTCGCGGAGTAGATGGCGCCGAGCCCGTCCTGGGCCCCGATGTGAGCGCCTTTGAGGTCCGAGACCCGCGTCACGCTCTGCCACGTTGAAGATGGCAGCGCCGAGACAACGCCGTCGATCTGCTGGCTCAGCGACTGCCCCGATCGCGAACCGACGACGTCGAGGCGGCCGAGCTTGGTGCCCAATGAGAGGCCGTTCGCGTCCTGGGTGCGGACCTTCCACTGCGAGTTGTAGTCGACCTCGAACCGGAATGTGCTGTTGCGGTAGGTGCTCTGTTCAGGCAGCGGGGTGACGAGCTTCGGGCCGCAATCCGTCGTGCAGGTCGAATGCGTTCCGATGACGCGATACAGGGCGAAGGCGCTCACCGCCACCGTCGCGACCGCCAGTATCAGCACGAGTCCGCCCACCACCATGACTTGGGGCACCTTCACCCTGCCCGCAGTCGGGAAAGCGCCTGGCTGCGCAAGGCGATAGCCGTATGCGGCCGGCGGTGCGGCGGGCGGAGCCGCGATTGCGGCCTCGACCTGCGGCGCCCCGCAGCGCCCGCAGAAGGCAGCACCGGGGAGGATTTGCGCGCCGCATCGCCCGCAGAAGCGCGCCTGGACCGCTATCAAGCGCTCACCACCGGTGGGCGTGAGTGCTTCGACGCCGCCGCGCGGTTGACACCACAGGAGGGGCAATACAGCATCGCCGGCACGACGCGGTGGCATTCAGGACACGGCGAGTCCGGACCTATCTCGTGCACCGCTCCCTCGGCCATGAGCGACTCGTGGATCACCACTCGCAGGTAGAGGAGGAGCCCAACCGCGGCGAGGGTACGGATCACGACCTGTGTGAACAGGTCTGGAACCGCGAAGGTCAGCATGGCGAGGATTATCTGCATCCCAAGGGCGACGACGAGAGCGGTGAGCACGCTCGCGTACCACGCACCCCGCGACCGCCTTAGGTCGTAGCGATGCAGCCAGACGGCAGCGGTGATCATGCCTGTGGTGCTGGCGTTGATCAGGGCGATCAGGATCCCGGCCTGGAGCAGCAGCAGCGCCCAGTCGAGAGTCGACCCGCTCCCGATCAGTGGTCCCGCGATCAGCGGCCAAAAAGCGGTGAGCGAGCTGGCGAGCGTGAACCCGAGCGCGGATGCGGCGCCGAACGTCAGCCCGTCGAGTGGCTCGCGGAAATGCGACCTGTACAGATAAAGGAAGAGTGGCCCGGCGAGCATCAAGGACTGCGCCACGATCGGGGTGGCCACGCCGGCCAGCAGAAACGCGCTGCTGCTGTCCCCGGTGAGATTCAGCTCGGCCACGGCGCCTCCCGCGTAAGTCGTGAACAGGAAGCCCAGGATTGCGCCGGCGACCATCGTCGTCCCGATCACCAGCCAGGGCTCGCTCTCGTACACCTCGACCTCGTACAGGTACAGCAGGTAGAGCCCGGGTAGGAGGAACGTGGCGACCGCCGTCGCCGGTGCGAAGAGCTGGAGCGCCGCCAGCACCACCACCGTCGCGCTCCCGCCAAGGAGCGCCCATCGGAACGCGCCGCCGCGCCGGTGGGGCAGATGTGGAAACAGCGTCGTGATGATCGACAGGTGCGCCACCGACTCGGAAGGCACTGCCGCGAACGCGTGCCGCCGCGAAGTGGATGCGGTAGTCAGGTGAGCGCCGCAATGTCCGCAGAAGTCACCCTCCGGGACGGTCATCCCGCAGTGCGGACAGTGAACCAGGGGAGGCCGGCCGGCGGGCGCGCTTTCTTCGCGTCCTTCCCCACGGGCGGAGCCGCGTTGCCCCGAGCGTTCGCTCAAGCGCCTCCTCCTTTGATGTAGAGGATCCATGCCTGATCGAGAGCGGCGCCGTCCATGCTGCCCCAGCCGGTGGCGAAATCCCAGCTGGGCCCGGCGTCGTAGGCGAGGTTGTTGCCGGTCGTGACGTCGTGGAAAGCCGGGGCCGGCAGCCTGGATGAGTTCTGTCCCATCCAGTACAGCGCAGGGTTGGCGAAGCCCACCTCACGCAGCCCGTTCTTCTTGAGGTCCTGGTTGACCAACGCGACGGTCGCGGCCCACAGCGGAGTCGACGCTGACGTCCCTCCGGCCTGCCCATTCCGACCCTCGAAGATGATGTGAAACCCGGTGTTCGGATCGCCGTCCGCGGAAATATCGGGCACCTGCCGCTTGCCGTGCCCGGCCGCCTGCGCCACGCCTTTCTGGTAGTCGGGCAGCGGGTAGTACTGGCTGGCGCCGCCCCCGGTGCCGCTTTCATCGAGCGGTGCACCCCACGCAGCCTCCTTGAAGTACGCGCCCTGGACGGATTCGAAGACGCTGGTGCCTCCGACGGCGGTCACCGACGGCAGAGTCGACGGAAAGCTGCCGGCCGGATCGTTTTCCTGGCCGCAGGTGTAGGCCCCGTTGTCGCCGGTGGCCACGAAGTGCGACATCCCCTGCGCCACCGCGCGGTCCTCGACGCTCGCGTAGATATCGCGATGACCGCTTGGGACGTCGACTTCGCAGGCGCCAAGGCTTTCAGAGATGATCGATCCCAGGTGGTCGGTCACCAGCTGGTCGAAAGCGCGATCGCCGTGCGAGAAGTCCGCGGCCGACAGGTAGACGACCATCTTTGCGTTGGGCGCGACCTCGTGAATGATCTCGAGATCGAGGACGGTCTCCCCCTGCGGTTTCTGGGGAGTACCCCAGGCGGGATCGCGCTTGATGGTGAGGAGTGGATCGAACGGCGGCAGGTTGAACTTGGCGGCGAAGGCGTTCAGGTCCTTCAGGTTGGGGAGGTCGTCGATCTCCGGCAGCACTATCGTCTGGCCCGTGCCGTCGAGGCCGCGATCACTGAGCGCCTTCAAGTTGTAGAAAGCGAGGACGTCGGTCGGGTTCAGGCCGCCTGGCCGGACGGCGAACGTGCGGGCGTGCCGGTAGCTGTCGAGCCCGGTGACGCTGCTGACGATCGCTGTCAGCTGCGTAGGTATCCGTGGCTGGTCGAGCGACGCGTAGAACGTCGTGCCGTCCGCGAGGCGATAGTTCTCGATGTCCACGCCGAGCAGCCGGTCCGCCGCGGGCGCCGGACCGTCCGCCGCTATCACGCTGGAACCCGGCCGCCAGGTGGCGTGAAAGCCGCGCGCCGCGAGCATGGCCGCCGCCTGTTGAGCAAGCACCGGGTCGGGGCCGAAAGCGGCCGCGTACTCCTCAGGGCTGACGGTACGACCGGCCGCCAGCAGGGCGGCAAGCTGCTCAGGCTGGCGGACTTTGAGCCCGAGGGTCAGGTAAACCTCGGTGCCCGTCCCCGCATGGCCGAGGTGCTCCGCCCGGCTGATCGCTGCGGTCAGCGGTGGCGGCGGGGGAGTGATTTCTCGGGTCCCTCGAGGAGCCACCGCCGATTGGGACGGTCCACAGGCGAAGGCGGCCGAGCCCAAGACGACGATGACCGCCAGCGCCGCTCCTGCCCTCACCGAAACGTAGCTTCCCAGACCTCGGTCTCAAAAGCCAACTCGAACCCGAGCTTTCCGTAAGCGTCGTACGCGCGCATCGGACTCTCGCCGTCCACGTACAGCGAGGCGTAAAGGGCGCCTCCTTGGTGAAGGCGAAGAAGAGATTCGGCGACCAGCCAGGTGGCCAGGCCACGGCGGCGGTGCTTCGGGAGGGTGCCCACCGAGCTGACGATACCGACGGGCTGCGGCCTGGGGTCGGCGCTGTAGAACTCGATCTGGCAGAGGGTTATGGCGGCGGGCGATCCATCCGGCGCAACCGCCATCAAGCTCAGATCCGCAGGCCTTCCGGCCATCAGCTCGTCTTCGTTGCGAGGCGAAAAGCGCCAGTGGTCGGCGAACGCAAGATTGTGCGCCGCAGCCCAGCTGCCCCGCTCGACTCGGCTTGGGTCGAGCCGCTCGTACCCCGCCACCGGCTTTGGTTCCGGCATCCGGGTCGCGAGGCTTCGGTCCATGCGCCACCACTGCCGGATCAGCCGCATGCCCAGGCGGTCGAGACCGTCGGTGTGACCGCGGCCGCGCCAGACCTGCGCCGCCACCGCGCCTGCGGCACGTGAAAGCCCAACTCCCCAGTCCGCGAGATCCTGCAGCAGGTCCGGACGGCCTAGGACGGCCGACGCTTCGACGCCGGCGACGATTCCGTGCGGACTGGGTCGATTTGAAACGAGCACCGCTCCGTCGAATCCACCGCTCGCGCTCTCGACGATTCGTGATCTCGCCTCCCAGTCGAAGCCGGCAAGGATCCTGCGGATGCGAGCCTCGCCTGGAACGCAATCGCGCCGCCCAGCACCCACATCCTCTTGCCAGAGCGCGAGCACACCGGGTAGATCGTCCGGGCGACCGGGCCTCACGCTATGGCTCGCGCCACCACCTCGTGCACCTCTGGAAGCGCGCGGCGGATGCGCTCTTCGAGCTCAGTCTCGACCTGGTGGGCGTGTTCGAGGCTGACCGCCCCGTCGAGCTCGGCCACAACATGGGCGTAGATGCGTTTGCGCCTGTCGCTCAGCTCGACGTCGACGCACCGTTTCACCTCCGGGTGGGCGGCGACCACCTCGCGCATCCGCGCCGCGAGCTCGGCGCGGCGGCTGGTGACGTCCTTGCCTCGCACGACGTGCGGCTCCATTGGCTCGAGGTGGATGTCGACCCGTGTCGCTTCCGGGAGCTCAGTCCTAAGCGTCCGTTCGAGGTCGGCGCTGGTGAGCGCCGCGGTGGCGAGCGTCATGTCTCCGGGCAGCTTCGCGTGCATTGTTAGATGCAGCGACCCGTCGCTTTCGCGCTCCACTGTCACGTTGTGAAGGTCCCTGACCCCGCCGTTACGTGCGGCGGCGGCGTGGATCCGTTCCACCAGATCGGCTGGACGGGCCTGGCCCTCCACCACCACCGTGAGATCGAGGGAGGGCAGCGTTGCATTCGCCACCTGCTTGACCTCTTCGACGAGCTTGCCGGCCGCCTCCACCGAAAGCATCCTGGCGGTGGCGATGCTTGCGTCGCCCAGCAGGTTCGGACCGGACCGGCGAACGCGCACGGACCGCACCTCGCGCACTCCGCTGACTCCCCGAATTGCGTCGCGCAGCTGCCTTTCCGCTCCGGCAGGCGCGCGGTCGATGAGGATGTCGCCCGAGCGCCATGCCACCATCGCGGCGGCGCGCGCGATGATGCCGGCGACGAGAAGCGCCGCCACCGAGTCAGCCCACACAAACCCCAGGCGCACCCCGACCAGCCCGGCCAGGACCGCCAGGATTGCGAGTACGTCCGCCAGCCTGTTGGCTGCGTCGGCTCGCAGCGCTTCGCTCTCGGCTATGCGGCCCACCCGGTTGAGCACGACGGCACGCCCTGCCTCTATCACCAGCGTCGTGATCAAGAGGACGAACGCGTAACCGGCCGCCTTCACGGTCTCGCCACCGATCATGACCCGGCGCACCGCCTCGAACGCGATGCCGACCGCGGTGATCATCAGGAGAACGCCTTCGCCAAAGGCGGCAAGGTTCTCCGCCCGGCCGTGCCCATAGGGGTGCTCGGGGTCGGCAGGCTTGCGCGCGGCGCTCACGGCGACCAGCGCGAAGATGCTCGCGATCACGTCCATGATCGAGTGGACCGCCTCGCTCAGGATGCCCAGGCTTCCCGTCAGCAGGCCGACGACGAGCTTGCCCAGCACGAGGGCGACTCCGATAAAGACCGAAACCAGCGCGACCAGCACCGGCCTGCGCCCGAGAGCAGTCATTCAGCGAACTCTACGGGCCTGCTGTCTTTGCCTACTTGAGCATCGCTGCGGTCGCGACGAGCTGGCTTTCCGTGCCCAGCGCGATCACCAGGTCGCCTTCTTCGAGACGCAGCTCTCCGCCTGGATTGGCATGAAGAGTCCCATCGCGCCGGCGCAGCGCCAAGACCTTCGCCCCCGATGCATCGAGCAGACCGGCGGCGTCGAGAGTCTTGCCGAGGGCTGTCGTGCTCTGGCCGACGAGGACCTCCTCGACCCCGATCTCCGATCCCCCGTGGTGCAGCGTGTCGAGCACGTCCACAAGGGCCGGGTGCACCGCCAGCTCAGCCATCCGGTGACCGGCCATGCGGTACGGAGAGATGACGCGGTTTGCCCCTGCCAGCTCGAGCCGCCGCGCCGAATCGGGGCGCCCGGCCCTGGAGATGATGAAGAGGCTGGGGTTCAGCGCTCTGGCCGCGAGGGTGATGTAGACCGAGCGTTCATCCGAATCGACAGCCGAGATCAAGCCGCGCGCGCGCTCGATCCCGGCTTGCTTGAGGATCTCCTCGCTCGAGGCATCGCCCTCGATATGGAGACGGTCTTCGTTCTGCAGACGCTCCAGGGCCTCTGGGGTCTGCTCGACGACCGCGTAGCGCACCTTGTGCTCTTCGAACTCGATGGCGATCTGCGTTCCGATGCGGCCGTATCCACAGATGATGTAGTGATCGCGGAGCTGGTCGAGCCGGCGTTCCAACTGACGCTGTCTCCTGTAGAGGCCGAAGTTGTTCTCTGTCAACGCCTCGGCGAAAACGCCGAACCCGTAGAGCATCGTACCCACACCGACGACGATCAGGGCAGACGTGAATATCCGGCCGGCGGTGGACTGGGGATGAACCTCCGTGTAACCAACCGTGCTGATCGTGATGATCGTCATGTAGAAGGAGTCGAGAAGGTCCCATCTGTCGATGAGGGCGTACCCGGTGACGCCGATGGCGATCACGATTGCCAGCAGCACGCCCGGCAGGCGGAAGCGACGTAACGGGTGGGCGACGTGCATTGTCCTCACCGTTTTTCCCGGCGCCGCTTCTCCATCTTCGCGACCGCTTTCCAATGGGCAGGGTCCGCCCAAGTTCGGGCGAACGCCTCGACTGTCGTGTCGGCAAGCTCCGGGCTGCGATGCGGCCGCACGGCGTTGACGGAGCTCTTGATGCCGGCGGTCGCGGCCGGCGGCGCTTCGGCGATTCCGCGCGCGACCTCGTGGAGCCGGTCGTCGAACGCCGTGCTCGGTACCACCACCTCCACCAATCCGAGCTGCAGGGCTTCAGCGGCAGACATCACCTGGCCGCCCAGCAGCATGCTCAACGCGCGGCCGCGGCCGACCATGGACGCAAGTCTCTCTGACGCACCCCATGCCGGCATCAACCCCAATGAGATCTGGGCGAAGCCGATGCGTGCGTGCGCAGCCGCAATTCGGAAATCGCAGGCCACCGCCAGCTCTGCACCACCGCCGAACGCATCGCCGTTCAGGCCGGCGATGACTGGAATCGCGAGCTGGGGTATGCGGTCGAGGGTCGCTCGCATGCGATGGGCCATCGCGGCGGCCTCCTCTTCGGAGCGGATCTGCTCTAGCTCCTTGATGTCGCCCCCGGCGCAAAAGGCTTTGTCCCCTGCGCCCCTGATGACGAGAACGCGAGCTCGCTCCGTCCGCACGGTCTCGAGAGCATCGTCGAGCTCGGCCATTGTCTGCAGCGCGAGGGCGTTGCGCGCGCGAGGCCGGTTGATCGAAAGAGTCGCGACGCCGCCGACGACCTCGAGCCGGAGGTCACGCATCCTGGAGTCCCCCTTTTTCAGCCGCCTCCGCCAGGCCCCTCGAGGCCGGGCTTCGTCATCTTGCCGAGGTCGAGCACCTTGTTCAGCGTGGCTTCGGGGATCCCTTTCGTTCGCGCCAGCTGGCGGATCGAGCGGCCGGTGCGCATCGACTCCTTGGCGATCTTGGCCGCTTCGTCGTAGCCGATGATCGGGTTCAAGGCTGTCGCGAGCATTGGGCTTCGCTCGACCAGCTCGGGTCCACGGTCGGTGGCCTGCAGCCCCACGATGCAGCGCTCTGACAGGTTGCGGGTGGAAGCTGCCAGCAAGACGATCGATTCCAGGGAAGCGACGCCCGCAACCGGCATCATCACGTTCAGCTCGAACAGGCTCCCCGACTGCCCGCTCATGGCGACGGTGATGTCGTTGCCGAAGACGCGCGCGACCACCATCGTCAGCGACTCGATGATCACCGGGTTGACCTTGCCGGGCATGATGCTCGAGCCTGGTTGTGTCTCGGGCAGGCGTAGCTCGCCCAGTCCTGCGATTGGGCCCGAGCCCATGAGCCTGATGTCTGAGCCGATCTTCCACAGGCTGATGGCGATTGAGCGCAGCGCGCCGTGTGCCGCGACCAGGACGTCCAGCGTGGCCTGCGCGTGGAAGTGATTGCGCGACTCGTGGATGGCAAGGCCCGTCATCTTGGCGAGTCGGGCGCACGTGATCCTGGCGTACTGCGGATGGGAGTTGAGGCCGGTGCCGACCGCAGTGCCACCGAGCGGGACCTTGACGAGCTCGTCGACGGCGCCCTGCGCCCGCCTGATCGACTCCTCCACCTGGCCGGCATAGCCCCTGAACTCCTGGCCCAGGCGTATTGGCGTGGCGTCCTGGAGGTGCGTGCGGCCGGTCTTCATCACCGGCCAGAGCTCACCGCTCTTTGCCTCGAGCGCCTTCTGAAGCTGGCGCAATGCCGGGATTAGCTCGCCGGCGATCGCGACGGCGCATGAGATCTGGATCACGGTCGGGATGACGTCGTTTGACGACTGGCAGAGGTTGACGTGGTCGTTCGGGTGCACCACCTTCGAGCCACGCTCGGCTCCGAGGATCGCGATGGCACGGTTGGCGATGACCTCGTTGGCGTTGGTGTTGGTCGAGGTGCCAGAGCCGGTCTGGTAGACGTCGATCGGGAACTGGTCGTCGAGCTTGCCGTCGATCACCTCCTGCGCCGCCGCGGCGATCGCGCGGGCCCGCCTTCTCGCGAGAAGGCCGAGCTCGCGGTTGGTCTGAGCCGCCGCCTTCTTCACCATCCCCAGGGCGCGTATGAAACGTCGCGGGAACGGCTGGCCGGAGATCGGAAAGTTGAGGACCGCCCTCTGCGTTGAGGCGCCGTAGTAAGCGTCCGCGGGAACTTCCACCTCACCCATCGAGTCGCGCTCCATGCGAACCCGCTTCTTATCTGGCACTCACGGAGATTCTAGAGTGGCTGTGCGATGCGATTGGCGGCTGTGGACATCGGCAGCAACACTGTTCACGTGCTCGTGGCCGACGTCGTCCGCGGGCGGCTCCAGGACGTGGCGCATTACGTGGAGATGCCCGAGCTCGGGTCCCAGGTCGCCCGGACAGGCTCGATCGGCAGGCGCGCCAAGCCGGCGATCCGCGCCCTTCGGTCGGTGGTCGCCCGGGCCCGGAACCATGGGTACGACCTGCTGATCGCAGCCGCGACGGAGGCGGTTCGCCAGGCTTCCGACAGAGATGAGTTCGCGCGACAGGCGAGCGCGGCGATCGGCACCCCACTGCGCATCCTCGCCGCCGATCGGGAGGCTGAGCTCAGCTTCATAGGCGTTGCCTCCAACCACGCCGGGAGGCGGGAATGGGTGATGGTCGACCTGGGCGGCGCCTCCACTGAGGTCGTGATCGGTCTCGGACGCAAGATGGTTCGCTCGGCCACGTTGCCCATCGGGTCGGGTGTTCTCGCCAGCACGTACTTGTCGGACCCGCCAAAGCCTGAGGAGCGCGCCCGGATGCGAAGGGCGGCGCTGCGGGAGCTCGCTCACGCCCCCGACGCCGACGTGGAGCGACTGGTGGCGACCGGTGGGACCGCCTCGAACCTCCCGCAGGTGCTGGCGAAGCGCAACCCACCGGCAGTCCTCACGACAGCGGACCTTCTCACCTGCGAGAGCCGGCTCGACGGGGGCCGGGCGGCCGATGTGGCCGCGCGGGTCCTGCTGCCGCAGAACCGGGTCAGGGCCATGCGGGCAGGGGTCGAGGCATTTCTCCTGCTCCTGGACTGGTACGGGTTGGCGCTCCTCCACATCAGCCACCAGGGTCTCCGTCACGGCATGCTCCTGGCGTATCTGGAGCGCGGCGAGGACTGGTGGAGGTAGTTCTTCTCCTCATGTGGGTACAGTGAATTTATGGACGTCGTGAGAGACCGAAGCGCCACTCTGAAGCTGGCGCTTGGGCTGACCTGCGTGATCCTGGCGGTCGAGGTCGCCGGCGGCCTGGCGGCGCACTCCCTCGCGCTCCTCTCCGACGCAGGCCATGTCCTGACCGACGTGTTCGCCCTCGGCCTGGCCTGGTTCGCGGTGGCGCAGGCACGGCGGCCGGCCGACCAGAGGCGGAGCTACGGATACCACCGCGTCAGCATTCTCGCCGCCCTCGTCAACGCCGTGACCCTGATCGTGATCGTGATCGCCATCACCTATGAGGCTGTGCGTCGCCTGGCGAGTCCCGAGCCGGTCCAGGCCGGCATCGTCATCGCGGCGGCTCTTGCGGGCGTCGCGATCAACTCGTTCATAGCGATCGGCCTGCGGAGGGAGCCGCACGACCTGAACCTTCGCGCGGCGCTGGTGCACGTGGTCGGCGACGTCGCGGTGTCGGCCGGCGTCGTCGTCGCCGGCGTGATCATCCTGCTCACCGGTTTTCTCGCCGTCGACCCGGCGCTGTCCATCGTCATCGGCGCCGTCATCGCGTACAGCGCATGGAAGCTGGTGCGCGAGACCGTGAACCTTCTTCTGGAGGGAACACCGCGCGAGATCGATCTCGCCGCGGTGACGAACGAGATCAACGACACGACGCTGGTCAGCAGCATGCACGACCTCCACGTGTGGGCCCTCTCCTCCGACGAGATGGCGCTCAGCGTCCACGTGGTTGTGGACGACTGCCCGCTCGGCGAGGCCGAGCACGTCGTCCGAGACCTGGAGCAGCGGCTTTGCGATCGATTCGCCATCGGCCATACGACCATCCAGGTCGAGAGCTGCCATCCGTGTGGTGAGATCAACCACGGCGCGGGGGCCCACAACCACCCGCACGACCAGGTGATGGTCGTCAGCTCAGCAGCGCGTCCTCCTGCTGCAGGATCCTCCGCGCCACTGCGATAGCGGACGCGTAAGTCGAGTCCATACCGCGATAGCTCAGGCCGCGTGCCCCGAGGGTTCGCGCCTGCGTGTACGGCGTGTCAGAGGCGTAATGCACGATGCCCAGGTCGAAGTTCAGGCGGGCCATGTTGACGCTCTCACCCAAGGGGTAGCGTCCGGGCATCGCGATCTCGTAGCACGCGTCGAGGTACGGCCCTGCTTCCATCTCCACGATCGTGTAGCGCCCCTGGTAGTAGAACTCGAGGTAGTCGCGGTTCTGCAGGAACGTCCCGCGCACCGCGACCGCGCGCTGGTTGTCGAGGGCAGAGCCGTAGACGAGGTTTGGCTGAACGTCGGCCGCGGCGAAGCAGTTGTCGAGCCAGTAGGTGTTGTCCGAGTGCTCGTTGTGCACGACGTTGGGGATCATCACGTCGCCGACGTCGGCGTTGAGGGTGGCCGCTTTGCCCAGGACGTAGACGCCGGCGACCCATGACGCCTGCTCCGCGACCTGACGGAGGATGTGATAGGCGGCCATGCCCAACGGATAGTCGACGTTAAGGATGCAGGCTCCCGATGATTTGAGCTTCTTCTCGTCCACGCGTCCGACCCTGGGATCGATTGCGGAGTGGTCGAGCTGAGCCAGCTTGAAGACTTGGGCCGCGGAATCGACGCCCGTGCCTTTCGCCGCTATGTGGCGGATGCCGTTGGCCGCCTCCATCTCTGCGCGACGCTGCCGCTGCCGGTCGCGGTCCGGGTGGAAGTCGAACAGGTGGCGGGCGCTGTAGTACAGCCAGTTCTCGGGTGAGGCTCGGCTGTGCCCCGCCTCGAGCTTGCGCCTCTCCTCGTCGAGCTCTGGTTGGTTGCGGTGGATCCAGTCGCGGATCTCCGCATCGAACTGACGCGCAACCCCGGTCAGGACGTTGATGAGGCTGTGCGCGTTGGAAGACACGAAGTAGATGGGCGCGTCGCGCACGCCGAGCTCGTCCATCGCGGCGGCGATCGGCAGCCACCACCGGCTGGCGTTGCGGGCATAGCCGAGATGGCTGCCGCCGATCATGCGCAGGACGATCCGGCATTCCTCGCGCTTGATCGCCGCCAGGGTCGCGGCGAAGCTCTCACCCCAGGCCTCGTGGAGCCGGCGCCAGTCGTCCTCGGTGGCGCCGGCGGCCTGTCGCTCCTGCTCGTCTTCGAGCTCGACGTCCTGCAGAGATAGGTGCAGCTTGTTCCACTCGATCTGGTAGGCGACGAGCGTCGGGACGAGGTCGTCGATGTCCGAGGTGGACGCGATCAGGACGGCCAGCGTGTCACCGTCCTGGTACCAGCGGCGCCTACGGGTGTCGGCTCCTAGGACGGCCTTGAACCCCTGCGGGCTCTGGCCCATGACCACCGTGCGGCAGCGGCCGATGGCCTCCGGGAGCCGCCGGACCGCGTAGAGGAGGGCGCCCATGTCCGTCTGCGGCTCCGCGGCGAGCGGATGCAGGACGGAACCCATGCCCAGGTGCGCCTGCACCAGGGACTCGATCTTGATGTCGCCCGAGCTCTGCAGCATGGTGGTGTACGTACGCACGTAGAGCTCGACCGCGTGCTTCCCGGTCCACCCGGCCTTGGGCGGCGATTCCATCGCCCGAATATAGACCTCCGGTACGGGCGGCCCGACTTACAAAACGTTTACGCACTTTGATGGAAACCGTGAGCGGATTGGGTGTGTAGTTGATCTCGTGATCAACAGATTGGCGAGACCCACCTGGCTACGAACCATCGGGCTTGCCGCCGGCGCGGCGGCCGTCTCGGGCGCGGCGGTCCTGGTGACCGCGTCGGCCGCGGGATACAGCGTTCCGTTCTTCTCCAACCCCTCCGGCCAGGCGCCCATCGCGAGCACGGAGTCGCTCGATCAGAAGGCGGGCACGCCATCCCCCCTGTGCACCGACTTCCTGACCCACTTCTCTGCCGACCTCAACACGAGCCAGGCCGCCCTCAATGCCGCGTTCCAGAAAGCGATCGGTGAGACGCTCGCGGATCAGGTCAAGAGCGGCAAGCTGACCCAAGCGCAAGCCGACGCGATCAAGCAGAAGCTCGCCGGCCGGGCGCCATGCCAGATCGCCGGCGCCCTGCGGCGCCCAGGCAACAAGCTCGGTGCGTTCAGACCGGCTTACCTCAGCGCCGCGGCCTCAGCGCTGGGCATCACGGACGAGGCCCTGAAGGCCGATCTCGCCAAGGGCATGACACTCGCCCAGATCGCCGCCGCCCAGAAGCCGGCGGTGACCGAAGCACAGTTCCGCAGCCGGGTGATCGCCAAGCTGACGCCCGTCCTCGATGCTGCGGTGACGAACAAGAAGCTGACGGCCGCACAAGAGCAGGCGATCATCAAGCGCCTACAGACCGGGCCGATCCCGCTGTGGAGCAAGCCGGCGCCTTCGCGCACCGCGGCAGGCCTGCCTACGCCTTAGCGCTATTCCTCTGGCGGCAGGCTGCCGCCCAGCCGGCGCATCAGCTCTTCGAGCAGGTCGCGGGTTTCCGGGTCGGACATCAGCTTCTGTTGCATGTCCTCCGCCGAGCGCCGGATCTCCGGATCGCTCAGAAGGCGCTCGGTCATGCCCTGGAATCGCGAGGCCATGTCCTTCATCGCCGCCTCCTGCGCAACCTGGATGAGGACAGGTTGGCTGGCCGCCGCCACGACAGCCTCCGCCTGGGCGCGAAGCATCTCGATCCCTTTGCAGCCGAGGCATTCTCCCTTGAGGCCGCAGTGGCAGACCTGCGGGCGCAAACGATCCAGCGCGAGATGAAGCTCTGACATGTCAGTCGGTCCGGCCACGGATCTAGGTTAGACCGGCTTCTTCCGTGAGTACATGGACTCGATTTCGGCGGCGTAGTGCTGGGCGACGAACTTGCGCTTGATCTTCAGCGTCGGCGTGATCTCGCCCGCCTCTTCGCTGAACGGGCGAGGCAGGAGCGTGAAGTATTGGATCGCTTCCCAGTTACCGACCCTCTTGTTCACGGCGTCGACTGCCTGCTGAATCAGAGCGATCACGCGCTCGTCGTGGGCGAGATCCTCTGGGCGTCCCGGAATCCTCTTCGTCACGGCGCCCCAGTCGGGGACGATCAGCGCTGTCACGTAAGGCTTGCTCTCGCCGATGACGACAGCCTGCTCGACCAGGTCGTCGCGCTGGATCTCGAACTCGAGCTGCTGCGGGGCGACGTACTTGCCCCCCGCGGTCTTGATGAGGTCCTTCTTGCGGTCCGTAATCTTGAGGAAGCCGTCCGCGTCGAGCTCGCCGATGTCACCGGTGCGGATCCACCCGTTGTCCAGCATCTCCGCGGTCGCGACCGGGTTGTTGTGATAGCCGAGCATGTTGCCGGGGCCGTTGACCAGGATCTCGCCGTCCTCCGCCAGCTTCAGCTCGATGCCAGGGAAAGGCTTGCCGACGGTGAGGAAGCGGTGCTGCGTGAGCGTATTCGAGCTAACGCCGGATGACGTCTCGGTCATGCCCCAGCCGTTCAGAATGGGAACGCCGATCGCCCAGAAGAACTCCTCGATCTCGCGAGCGAGCGCCGCGCCGCCGCTGATGAAGAACCGCAACCCGCCTCCGACGAGCCGCTTGCGCAGCGGCGCCAGCACCAGCCGGTCGGCCAATCTGTGCTCCGCCTTCAGGAGCGGCCCAGGGCGTGGTTGGTGAGAGAAGCGGGTGCCGACGCCGATCGCCCATTTGAAGAGCGCTCGCCATATCGCGGGCGACTCGCGGACGCGATCCATGACGCGGGCGTGCATCTTCTCGTACACGCGGGGCACGCTCAAGAGGATGGTCGGTTGAACCTCGACCAGGTCGTTGGCAAGCCGGTCCACCCCTGACAGCCAGGTCTGCCCCCCGAACACGAGCAGCGAGAGCATTCCATTGATGCGTTCGAAGACGTGCGAGAACGGAAGCCACGACAGCGTGAAATCGGACTCGCCGATCGGGTGCACCTTGATCGCGGCGCGTGTCGCATCCACCAGGTTGCGATGGGCGAGCTCGGCGCCCTTGGGATCGCCTGTGGTTCCCGACGTGTAGACGATCGTGCAAACGTCGTCAGGGCGAATGTTGCCCAGCCGCCGTATCACCTCATCCAGATGTTGGGGCTGTTGGGAGACCCACTCCCTCACGTCGGCATCCATGCGGACGATCCTTCGCAACTTGTCGGTGGTCTTCAGCTTGGCCGACATATTCGCGTCGGACATGATCGCCATCACCGCTTCGCAATTGGCCGCGATCGTCTGTGCCACGTCCGGCACCGTTCCTGAATAGATCGGCACGGCGACGGCGCCGGCGGCCTGGATGGCGAAATCGCAGTAGAGCCATTCGAGGCTGTTGGCGCCCATCAGCACGACGTGCTCGCCGGGCTTGACCCCCGCCTCGACCAGCGCGGATGCGACGGCCAGGATGTCGCGCCTCACGTCCGCCCACGTCGCGACCTTCCACTGCTTTCCGGCCGGGTAGTGCACGAGCGGACGGTCGGCGTATCGCTGTGCCTGTCGGAAGAACACGCCGACGGTCGTGCGGTCGGCGATCGACTCGGGATTCAGATCGCGGGCCGCGGTCCCCTCATCCGATGTCCGCAGGGACATCGACTGGCTATTTGACCGCTTTGACGGTGAGCGTGAGGGTGCCGGCAGGCACGCTGACTGTGATCTTGTCGCCCTTCTTCCTGCCGACGAGGGCTCGGCCGACTGGTGACTCGACCGAGATGCGGCCGGCGGACGGGTCGCTCTCGACCGCTCCCACGAGGTGATAGGTCTCAGTGCCGCCATCGGTGTCCACCACGTCGATGGTCGAGCCCGGACCGGCGACGCTGGAGTGCGACTCCTTGATGATCTGCGCCCTGCCGATCATCTCCTGCAGCTCATAGATGCGGCTGTCGAGAAGACCGACCTCTTCCTTGGCCTGCTCGTACTCGGGGTTGTCCTCGATGTCGCCTGGCTGGAAAGCCTCCTTGAGGCGCTCGCCCGCCTCGGCGCGCCGCTTCAGCGCGACTTCGAGATCGCGCTTGAGCTTTTCCAGCCCCTCGGGCGTCAGCAAAACAGGTTCGTTCAGGTCCATCTACCCAGCCTCGGGCAAACAATAATACCCGCCATATGGATCCCACCGACCTGCGAGCCGGCCTGGCGGAGCGGCTCGCCGGGGACGCCCCGATCGACGCGGAGACGTTCAACGCGGCCTGCTTCATGCTCTCCCGGGCGCTTCAAGAGATGGACCTGACCGTCTCCGAAGCGGCCCCTCTGGTTCGGCGCCTGCTTCGTGTCGCCGGACGCGTCGTTATCGACACCGGCCTGGCAGACTCGTCAGCCGACACGTGGCCCAACACTGCGGAGATGGCGCTGCAGTGGATCGACGAGGCGCTCCGCGAGCTCGGTTATCAGGTTCGTCCGACAACGCGTGGTGGTAAGCCGAAGCTCAAGTAGCGTCAACGCCGGCGGGCTCAGCAAGGCGCCCTCTCCAGGTTCCAAAAGGTAGCCTGGCTTCGAACGACAGTTTCCGGGTTGACGCGCCGCATCACCGCTATGTAACCTTGCCGTCGCCCGAGCGGCCGCGAGGGGAGCCCTTGGGGTATTCAGCGCCGGCGGGATGTCCGGCTCGACGCACCAGATCTTGAGACCGATGGGCGGCGTCTACACGCCCAGAAAGCAGGAAATCTGGCGAACAGGCGTTATACGCGCCGAGTCTCGCTCTAGGGAGGCCTGAGACGACCGAACTGAGAGACGCGGCGACCGCTGCGGAATCAAACCGGCGTCACAACGCGCCGAGTTTCGTCTTGGGGGCAAACATGATCAGAATGTTCGCGTCACGGGCAGGCCGGCTGCTAATCGGCGTTTGGTTCGTGATTCTCGTGACGAGCGTGACCGGAGTCAACATTATTCCGGTTGCGTCCAAGCACCCGGGCGGCACGTCGACCGTCAAGGTCGTTCTTCTCAATTCGACAGATGGCCTGGCGCACCAGGGCCAGCAAGTAACGTTCGACGTCTTGACGACCGTCACCGACCGCCCTTACGTCAGGCTGGACTGCTATCAGAACCAGGTGTGGGTCTACGACCAGTGGGCCGGCTTCTACCCGGATTTCACGTGGCCGTGGATGCAGACCTTCCCGCTCTCCAACTCAATGTGGACCAGCGGGGAAGCGGACTGCACTGCAACCCTCTACTACTTTGGCGGTAGAGGTACGAAGGACATAATGTCGATCAAATTCCACGTCTACGCGTAGGGATCGATCGCAAGATTTGAAAGAGGCCCCGGCTTGCGCCGGGGCCTCTTCCTTGGCGAAGCGGTGTGACTTTACGGCAGGGGCGTGTAGCCCGGGTTGTTATCGATTGTGAGGGACGTTGACTCGCACGAGCTGGTCGAGCCTGTGACATTTGCGGCGGTGTTGGTGTAGACCACCTTCCACGAAACCGTCGTCGTTGCGTTGACGCGGGCTGTCGTGTTGTTGCTGTTCGCAATCTGCGGAGACGCGCCGCTGACCGCGATAGAGGAGCTGGTGTAAAGCACGGTGCCGGTGCAGTCAGCGCTGTCGTACAGAGTGAACACCACGCTGCCGCTCAGAGCGCTACCGCCAGCTGAGCTGATCTGGGCGTGGTCGTTCGGGACCCAGGTCTGGTCGGTCAAGACCGACGTGGTGTCTGAGACGACGACTGTTTCAGTCCCGGTCGTATCGGGGCAAGCTGATGCCGGCACGCCGAGCGTGTTCGGCGAATCGCCGCTGTACGAGGCGACCCACGTGTAGGTGCCTACTGAGCCCGGTATGAAGCTAACCGCCGCCTGGACGCCGGTCGGGTATGTGCCGTCGCCGCTGACGGTTCTGGACGTCGTGAAAGCGGATGTCGTGCAGTTGTCAGGGCCGTAGGCGGTAAAGGTGATACTGCCACCCGCTGGGCCACCCGCCGTCGTCGGGTTGATGACCGGTGTGCCAGGCTTGTTGGCCGTACCGACGAGCGTCGCCGTGTCGCTGATCGCGCTGCCGAGCTGCGCAGGACCTGACGCTTGAGTTGTGAGTGTCGGCGTCACCGGGGTGACCTCGAAGCATTCCGTGAGACTGTTGTCGCTCGACGCCGGGTAGAGGCTGTCGCCCGAGTAGTCTCCGCGGAAGCAGTAGTGGCCCACCGAGGTGAAGGCTGCGAGGTCTGAAGTCGCGGTTGAGGTATTGCCGGTGCCAGGGGCCAGCGTCTTAGCCGCTCCCACCTGAACTCCGTTGCTCGGAGGGCCGGGGGCTGCGGCACATTGGGCCAAGGCATCCGTCGCGGCAGGGCCGCAGGCGTAGAAGGTAACGGTTCCGGTCGGCTTCGTCGTGGACCCGTTGCCCGTGACGACGGCCAGATCCTTGGCCTGGACTGATCCGGTGCCGATCGAGACTTGTCCGTTTGAGATACTGGTACCGCTGGAATCCTCTGGCGTCGTCGTGGTTCCAGACGTGCAGTTCCCGAAGCCTCCCAGGACGAAGTCTTTCAGCGTCGCCGTGGGCGCCGTTGAGGAACGAGTCTCGGACGCGAATGTCGCGAAGCACTCACCGCCGAGGTTGATCGACGGGGCGCTCAGGTTGACGCCACCCTCGTACAGCTCGCCGTTGAGGTAGGTGCTGTTGCCGCTCTTGTCGGCGAACACCCAAGGCGCGGGTGTTCCGTCGGTTGGGTTCACGAGGCCGCAGAACGGGTCCGGAACCGATGGCGGCGGCGTTCGGTTGCAGGCCGCGCCCGTGCTTCCGCCAAGAGACTGCAGGTTAGCGCTGACGTCGCCACCCGATGCCACCCACTTGTAGATGTTGATGGTCGACGTCCCTCCACCGTTGGAGAAGTCGCTCAGGATCAGAAGGTCACCGACAGCGTGCACGCCATTGAACGACCCGTTGGTGTTGAGCGTGATCTTGTTCTGGAAGAACCAGAAGCCTTCCTGTGCGTCACCGCTGTTGTCGATGCGGTCCGAACCGAAGTAGAGGACCTTGCACGTGTCCGTTCCGGCAGTTGGGGCGGGGCAGTTGGCGTCGCCCGTTCCCGTGCTCGCCACCGCGTACCGGGCCGCAAAGCTGTGGGCCAGGTTGTCCTTCGCCGGCAAACCGCCGGAGTCGGTCTTCCAGTTCCAGCTCGGGATGTTTTGAGGGTCCTTGGAACCGCCTCCGGTGAACACCGTGCAGTTGATCCGACCCGCGCAGTTGACGTTGATGGCGGTGTCCGAGATGTGCGCTGATGCCGTTGTTGTGGTCGAGGCGGACGCGCTGAATCCCGTTTGGAACGTACACGTGGATGGATTCGAAGCGCAAATGTTGTCCCAGTCGTCGCCCGGCGTCGAGGCCGGAACCGATTGCTGCGCGTTTCCGTCGAGCTGAAACGCGCCGGTATTCTGAACTCCAGGGTTTGCCGCCCACGCCGGCACTGCAACGAGCAAGGTCAGCAATACGGCCGAGAGGGTAGCCCCAGGCAGGGCGCGATGCAGCCGCCTGCCAGTCGGGCCAAGGAATCGAATCATGCGATAGACCTCCTCTAAAAAACCACCTTCCTGTCGCGCGCGCAGGAGGACCTACACAGTTGCCCGAGCTATAAAGGCGAGACACCCCCTTTTGCTGCGCCCGGCCCGAAGCGCAGGCGCGCTGACGCGTATCGGCATGAGATCCGTGGCGTGAATGCTCCCCCGGGACAGCGGCGCCCAGCAATGGGATCGTTGTCCCGATTTCAGGCGCGCCGCTCCCAGGACTTCGCGGTTGGGGGGACCGCCTAAGTCCCAGGACTAATGGCCCATTGTCCCGGAGGTTGGTTCGCGGTTCGCTTTGCGGATGCGATCTTTCGCGGCGCACGCGCGCCGCTTTATGGCCTGCGCTCTGCCGGCTTTTTTTCCGCGAGGAGGGTGATTCCGGTGACCAAGTGGTTCGGCCTGCGAGCGCGTTTGAGCATGACCGGGTTTGCGGTGGCGGTGGCGGCGGCCCTGGTTGCGGTGCCCGCGGCAGCGGTGACCGGCGCCGGCTTCACCACCGTGAACGAAGGCGTTGACGGAACGGGACACTGCCAGAACGGCAATCCCGCCATCAACTGCAACATCTACGACGGCAAGGATTTCGTCTGGCTCAATGGCGGGCCTAGCGTCGCGTACGTCGGGGACGGCACCTACTTCTTCGCTGTGTTGGTCCCTGGCGGACAGGCCGACCCGAACGACGGCGGTGCGAAGAACCTCTCAGACGACTTCGACGCCTACACCAATCGAATCTTCAGCGTGAGCAGCGCGACGGTTTCCTATGGCGGCAGCCACGACTTCGACAGCAACAAGATCCGGCTGATGCCGTACGCGGACACCACCAACAACGGTGGCGTCTACATCATGTCCATCTGCTCGCTGGCGAACGGGTATCCGGCCAAGCCGAGCAGCTGCAAGTACGACGCCTTCAAGGTCCAGTCCGAACAAGCCCCGCCCGCCACTGACCTGGTCGTGACCAAGGACGCCAATCCGAGCTACACGCGCACATTCACCTGGGGCATCACCAAGGATGTGGACAAGACCAGGGTGGATCAGAGCGGAACCAGCGCCGTTTTCAACTACACGGTCAAGGTCACCCACAGCAGTGGAACGGACTCGGACTGGCAGGTGAATGGCACCATTTCGGTTTTCAACCCAAACGCCGACTCAGTCTCAGGGGTCGACGTCACCGATGCGGTCGATAACGGGGGGATCTGTGCGGTTTCCGGCGGCACGGGCTTGACGATTGCTGGATTTGGAACCGAGAACGTGTCTTACAGCTGCACCTACTCGTCTGAACCCAGCCCGTCGAGCGGAACGAACACGGCGACTGCGGCGTGGACGCCCAGCGACGCCAACCTGCCGGGCACAAGCGGGACTGCCTCGTTCAGCATCGGATTCAGCTTTGGCACGCCGACGACCCTGGTCGACAACTGCGTCACGGTGACAGACACGCTTGGCGGGGCGCTGGGCAATGTCTGCTCGACCGACCCGAGCCCGACGACATTTACCTATTCCAACACCGTGGTCGGCACGCCTGGCACGTGCGTCAGCCAGGACAACACTGCCACCTTCACCAGCGACACAAGTCCTACGACCGACTCTGCGAGCCAGACGGTCACCCTGTGCGTGGGCGCTGACCTGACAGTGGAGAAGACGGCGACCCCGTCGTTCACGCGCACGTACAACTGGCACCTCTCAAAGAACGTTGACAAGACGCTCGTCGAGCAACTCGGCGGTGGGACTGCAACGTTCAACTACACAGTGACCGCGAACCAGACCGGCCTGACGGACAGTGGCTGGCAGGTGAAAGGAACGATCACCGTAACCAACCCGAACGACTGGGAGGCGGTCACCGTGAACGTCACGGATGCGGTCGACAACGGTGGCAGCTGCGCGGTCAGCGGCGGCACAAACGTGTCGGTGCCCAAGTCCGATTCGATAACTCTCAACTACACATGCAGCTATGCCGCTGCGCCCAGCTCGAGCGCCGGAACCAACACAGCAACAGCGGCGTGGGACAAGACGGCCGCCTCGACCCCGGACGGGTCCGCATCGGGGCAGGCGAACTTCGCTTTCAATGACGGCAGCGCGGGCAACCCAACGCGGGTCAACCAGAACATCACTGTCACCGACACCTTCAACGGGGTGACCACTACGCTGGGCACGCTGACCGCGACAGACTCATCGCCGTTCGCCTCGGCGACCTACACGTACCCGCACACGGTGAGGGTTCCTCAGTTCAACTGCGTGAGATTCACCAATACGGCCGTGATCGTCGAGACCGGCCAAAGTGGCAGCCAGACGGTCGAGGTCTGCGGCCCGGCGAGGACAGGGGCCCTGACGATCGGCTTCTGGCAGAACAAGAACGGCCAGGCGATCATCAATGGCGGCTCGTCGACGGCCGGCGTCTGCAACTCAGGGACCTGGCTGCGCGGATACGCTCCTTTCCAGGATCTCAGCGCCACGGCAAACTGCACGTCGGTGGCGGCGTACGTCACCAACGTGATCAAAGCGGCGCTATGCACGAGTACGACCAACACCTGCAACTCGATGTTGAAGGCCCAGATGCTTGCGACCGCTCTCGATGTCTACTTCAGCGACCCCGCCCTTGGTGGCAACCAGATCGGTGCGCCAGGCCCGATCGGCGGGGTGACGATCGATCTACAGCACGTCTGCACGATCATCACGGGAACAGGTGCTTGCGGTGGCGGCATCATCGACGTGAGCTCGGCCTTCAGCGGTCCATCGCTTAGCGTCCTTCAGATTCTCAGCTACGCCGGCAGCCAGTCCAACGTGGGCGGCTCGACCTGGTACGCCAACGTCAAGGCGACCCAGGTCCTCGCCAAAGACGCGTTCGATGCGATCAACAACCAGGTGGCGTTCGCGCCCTAGATCAAGTGCGGTAACCGCAAAGGGTGGGGAGAGGGG
>VBIU01000205.1 GCA_005880945.1 Chloroflexota bacterium
TGCTGAACGACATGATCCACCATCGGGGGCAGTTCTCCGTGTACCTGCGCATGGCAGGAGGCAAGGTTCCATCGATCTACGGCCCGTCCAAGGATGAGCCGTGGCAGTGAGGATTTGAGCGCAAAAAGCGGATAGAACTCGAGTGGGCGCCCTCATTACGTTTTCCTCCATGAGCCCCACCGAGCGCTGGCAGGCCGTGATGGCAAGAGATCGCCGGTTCGATGGCGCATTCGTGTATGCGGTGCGCTCGACTGGGATCTATTGCCGTCCGTCCTGTGCCAGCCGGCGGCCGCGCCGCACCCAGGTGACGTTCTTCCCCATCCCCGAAGCCGCCGAGCGCGAGGGCTTTCGCGCCTGCCGCCGGTGTCATCCTGCCGATGCGAATGGCCGCGATCCACTCGGCGCCTTGGTCCGCGAAGCGTGTCGGGCGATCGACGCTGGCGCCACGCCACCGGGCGATTCTCGCAAGGTCGCACGTGCGTTCAAACGCATCCTGGGCATCACGCCGCGCGCCTACGCCGAGGCGCGGCGGGTGGCTCGCTTCAAGCAAGAACTGAAACGGAGGAAACAGGTGAGTCCCGCACTGTACGAAGCCGGTTACGGCTCCACGAGCCGCGTCTATGAGCGCACCCACGAGCAGCTCGGCATGACCCCCGCCACGTACGCGCGCGGCGGCACTGGCGTGGAAGTCGTCTTCGTCACGGTGCCGTCGGCGCTGGGGCGTCTGCTCGTGGCCGCGACCGACCGGGGCGTTTGCCGCGTCATGCTCGGCGACGACGCCGCGAAGCTCGAGGCCGATCTCCGCGCCGAATTCGACGCGGCGCACGTGCGCGAGGAAAAAGGCGGCAAGCTTGAGGGGTACGTCGCAGCAATTCTGTCATACCTGGAAGGCACCGAGCCGCATCTCGATCTGCCGCTCGACATTCGCGCCACGGCGTTCCAGCGGCGTGTCTGGCAGGAGCTCAGGCACATCCCGTTCGGCGAGACGCGCACGTACGCCGAGGTCGCGAAGGCCATCGGACAGCCGCAGGCAACGAGAGCAGTGGCGAGGGCATGCGCGACAAACCCGGCTGCGCTGGTGATCCCCTGCCACCGGGTCGTGCGGGCCGACGGCAAGGTGGATGGTTACCGGTGGGGACTGGAGAGAAAGAAAACGCTGCTGGAGATGGAAAAGAACGCTTAGTGCACCGGTATCCAGTAACTGACTTTCACCGCGAAGAAATTGTCCCCTCGCGCGCCAAATGAGTCGGCAAGATCACCGAATCCGACCAACCTTGCCGTCGGTTGATACCCGAATTTGTTCTGTGCCCAGACCAGGTAGAGCGTGCTCCCCGGTCTCCATTCCCAGCGCAGCACCGCGTTGCTGCGGAATGACAGAATGTTGAAGTCGGGATTCCCGATCCGCAGCGTGTCCGCTCCGCCGTTGTCGGTGATCGTGTAGTCCCTCGCGGAGTCGCGCGCGATCGTGCTGCCACTAGTGCCGTACTCGCGCAGCTGAAAGGTGCGCGCCGCCGCGAGCTCACCCAGGCCATAATAACGCCCGCTCGCCGCGAACGGCTCGCCGTACAGCTCGAGCGTCAGGTCTGGGCCGATTGTGTAGTTGGCCCGGAGCTGCATCAGGAACGTGCTCTGGTCGATGCGCGCGAAGACGTAGCGCGATCCATAGGTCGCCGCGGGGCCGCCACCAGTGAATGTCGTCAGGTACTGACGCGGGGAGATTGCCCGCAGATAGTTCGGAGTAGCCGAGAACTGGAATCGCGTCGACGGACGCAGCGAGATCTCCCCACTCAGGCGGTATGTTTGACCATCGAGCTCGTCCTCGCCGTAATAGACCCGCCCAACCCATGAGTTCTTCGCGCCGAACTTGCTCGCGAGACGCACGACCCAGTTCCACCGCTCGGGCGTCGCCATCTCCGGCCCACCGCGCGTCGCTGAATGATCGAAGGAGCGCGGCTGGTAATCGAAGTACGAGCTCAGGTCCCAGAAATTCTTCAACACCACTTCGCCGTACAACTCGGTGAACAGCACCTGGCGATCGCCACCGAAGTCGTACTCGGTGAACGCGCTGAGCGCCGCGTTGTAATTCTGGAACCAGGCCCGCGGCTTCGTCTGACGGTAGATCAGCCCCGCGAACACATTGCGGCCGTCGGCATTACCGAGTCGTCCCGCATCGTTGGGGTCGTAGGCCGGCGATTCCCTTCGTCTTGCGGAACCACATCGATCCAACCGATCCGGTGAGCGTAGTACGCGCCGGATCGTAGGTCAGGTCGTGCGCGTCCGGGCGCTGGAAGTAATGCACGGACGATTGCTGCACGCGATTGATGTCGCTCGTGTCGCCGCGCAACTGACTGAAGCCCAACCAGCCGCGCAGCTCGTACCCGCCGCGGTCCCAGCGCAACACCCAGTCGGCTCCGCCCGCATACGCATGGCGAGAATACGTCGGCACCAGCAGGCTGTCGAGATCACGCTGGACGGTCGTGAGGGTCACGCCTACCACGGATTTCGACGCGCCGAACTCCTGTTGCAGGCGCACCACGCCGTAGCCCGCAGGCGGCGCCACCTCGACCCGACCGAACGCACTGGTCGCCGTATCGTAGGTCCGCGCGGATTCACGTGAGGTGACGGCCGCGAGCGCTCCCAGCGACATCCCCGTCGCCAGCCGCCCCGTCACCTTGGCCGCGCCCAGGATCGTGGCGTTGTGCGGGCAGTCCACGAAATCGCCCTCGGCATTACACGCTGGACTGGCCCCGATGCGCCGCGAATAGAAGTAGCTCGGCCCGCTGCCGCGCAGCAGCTGGCTGCCCTCGGTAAAGAAGGGCCGCTTCTCATCAAAGAAGACCTCGAACGCCGACAGATTGACGACCGCGGGATCGGCCTCGACCTGGCCGAAGTCGGGATTCACCGTGCCATCGAGGGTGATGTTGGGACCGAGGCCCATTTTGAGGTCGGCGCCCACGCGGCCGCCGAGATTCGCGCCGCCATTGAAGGGATCGGCTGCCGCCACGTCGCTCTCCAGGCGGCTATCGGCGGCGGCATAGGGCATCAGCTCGAGGCGGCGCGTCGGCTTGATCCCCTCAATCCCAACCAGCTCGCCCATGAACGACGACCACCCCGTGCGGTTCCTGGGGACTGCAATCCAGAACACATCCTCGCTCGTCGCGGGATTCCAGTGATCAACATTGAAGCCCCACACTTGGACCGGCTGGTCCGTAAAGCGCAGCTGGGAAAACGGGATCCGCATTTCCGCTGTCCAGCCGAGCCCGTCGATGGTGGCTTTTGCCTCCCACACGGGGTCGAACCCCCGATCTACGACGTCCTGGTTGTCGGAAGCGTGATACCAATCGAACCGCACACCGGACGCGGTGACGCCGAAGGAGTACGCGGTGCGCCGATCGTGGTAGCTGTCGAACGACACCCAGAGGTGCTCGGCCTGGTAGGGGTTATCGCGGCGTGACAGCGGCGCTTGAATCTTGGAAGGATCGCGGCTGAACATGCGCGCGCCGACATACAGCGCGTCGTCGTCGTAGAGGATCGCGAGGCGCATGCTGTCGGAGGGTGGCGCGCCCTCGTGCGGCAGTCGTTGCACGAAGTCGCGGATCCACGTGGCCTGCGCCCACACGGCCTCTTCCAGCTTCCCGTCTACGTTTACGCTCGTGCCTCGTGCCAGGCGGACGGCGCGTATCTGCTTCGCCGGCGGGACTTCATTCGCCTGCGCCGCCGCGGAAGATGCGAGCGCTCCGAGCAGCGCCGCCGTGCGGATGATCAATCGCGTTCCAGCGCCTCGAACACCCGGCCGCGATCGTACTGCGAGCCGATGGACCGCGCGTCCGCACGAATCGCGGCGCGAATCGTGTCGTCCATGCGCGCCCGCTGGATCACCGCGATGAGCAGCTCCGAGAGCTCGTGGTCGGACGAGAGGTTCTTCGCCGATTCCAGCACGGCGAGTGTCACCGGACGTGGCATCTCGCCACGCTGTACCACGCTGAGCAGCGTGCGGCCGTGCTCGTAGTCGGAGTTGATCTTGTCCGCGGCCGTGAAAAACGCCGCCCGCAGCGCGTCGTCGAGCAGGTACGACGCGCCGATTTCCGTCAGCAGCTCCGCCAGCTCGTAATCCGAGTTGATGGTCTTCGCCGACGTGAGTACGTCGAGCAGCATCGCGGGAGTGGTGCCGGACCGTTTCACGACCGCGTCGAGCACGCGACGATGCTCGTAATCGGACCGCAGCTTGTTCGCCGCCTTGAAGAAGGCCGGCCGCACCGCCTCATCGATCGGCCGTGCCGTGTTCAGCTCGATCAACAGCTCGGCCAGCTCATAATCTGAATTCATCTCGGCGGCCGCCTCGAGCATCCCCGTCTGCGACGCCGTCGTGAGACCGGGCCGCGTCAGCGCGACCTTCAGGACGCGATGGCGCTCGTAGTCCGAGCTGATCGACTTCGCCGCGCTGACGAAGCCCGCCTGCATCTTCTCGGTTAACGGCTGCGCCTTGGAAATCGCGATCAATAGCTCCGCGAGCTCGTAATCGCTGGAGATCGTTTGTCCCGCGAGTGTCACGAGGCGCTCATAACCGGCCGCGTCGAGCTTGCCGCTCTCGACGGCCGCCTGATAGTAGATGCGGCGAGTGTAGTCGCCCGAGAGCTCCCCGAATTCCTCAATCAGCCCGTCGATGCCACGGGTGTTCAGGATCGAGCGGGCGCGCTCCTGGGCCTTGAACCCGCTACGCCGCAACAGGAACGTGATCGTCTCGCGGAGCCAGGTCTGCGCTTCGGCGTCGAAGGGTTTGACGTCCCCGTCTACCTTGTAGATCCGTTCCAGGGCGCCTCCGTCTCCGTGTCGGATGGTGACGCGCCGGTCGTGGGCGACGTAATCCACCTCGATCTTCACCTGAACACCGGAACCCACCGTCGTGATGTCGGTGAAATCGTCGTTGAAAGTGAACTTTCCGGTCGCGGAAAACCGGATGCTGCATCCGCCGAGATTCGTGAAGATCAGCAGGTTTTCGTTTTCCTCGGTCATGCTCGAGCTGGTGTGCTCCGTCTTGCCGGAACAGCCCTTCAGGCTGTCACCGGGCGTGCGCTGAACGCTCCGCGAGCGCCGCTGCGGTGCCGGTAGCCGCGGGATCGTGTCGATCGACCTGGCGGCGGCGGTCTCTCTCGGCTCCGCGAGCCGCGGTGCCGCGGCGGCGAGTGGAACAACGACGACGATGGCCGCGATCCACGCGGGCAACGCGGACCGGGCGGAGAGCGTGTCGCGGCGGCGGCGCGTGTCCAGCACGTCGAGCAGCCGGGTCGCCAGCTGAGCCGGCCGGGCCATCGCGACGCTGGCGAGCGCCGTCGCGCGCGCCGCGCGCAAGTCGCGCGCGATTTCGAGGAGATGCGTGGCGTAGACGGATGGCGTCGCGCCCGCGCGCAACACATGATCGTCACATGCGCGCTCGCGCTCTTCCCGCAGCCGCGTGGCAGCCAG
>VBIU01000206.1 GCA_005880945.1 Chloroflexota bacterium
ACGGCGCCGACAAACGACGCGATGCGACTCGCGTGTCGATTCCGGCGCCGGGCCCTGCGCCGCACGAGAAACAAGCCCAGCGGCGCGCCGAGCGCCGCGCCGAGCGATGCAATGAGGGCGATGAGAAATACGATGACGGCACCGCTGCCGCCCAGCAGCCGGACGATCAACGGTCGCGCAGAGGTCATGCCTGAGAATTCTACTATTATTCTGCGACGTGACCAATCTGCTTGACCAGACGACGCCCGCCTGGGCACGCCGTCTGAATTCCGAGCTCGATGCCGCGGATCAGCGAGCGACCGCGGTCGTGCATGGTCTCACTCCGCAGCAGCTCAACTGGAAGCGCAGTCCCGCCGAGTGGAGTGTGGGGCAGTGTCTGGAGCACCTTGCGATCGCCAACGAGGTGTACCTGGGGGCGATGTCTGGGTCGATGGAGGGCCAGCGTCACGCAGTCGTCGCAGAGATCACGCCGGGATGGTTCGGCCGCCTGTTCATTCGCCTCGTCATCGAACCGTCGCCCAAGATGCGGCGCTGGCGGGCTCCGCAAAAGATTAAGCCGGGCTCAGAGGTCCCGCCGAGCGTTCTCAACCGGTTCCACGCGAGCAACCGCGCGATCCGCGAGTTCATGCAGCGCGCCCGGCACCACGACATCAATCGAATCCGATTCAAAAACCCGTTCATTGGGATCGTGCGCTTCACGGTGGGGACAGGACTCGAGATCCTGTCGAGGCACGAGCGACGGCACTTACTTCAGGCAGAGCGGATCAGGGATAGCCTCGATTAGGGGTGCGCCGTCACCGGACCGCCGTGCTTCATCCAGAGCATGATCGTGGCGCACGGGCTTCCCGCAAATTCTGTCGGCGTGACGCCGGGCGTGGGAAAGGCTTCGACCGCCAGGACGTCGTCCATCTGAAACTCATCCAACGTTCGTTGCGGTCCGAGCGCGTTGGTCCAGACCTCCAAGAGGCACGGCTCCTGTTCGCGGCTCGTGGGATTGGGATTCGTGATCGACGTGCGACCGCGGCTGGCCTCCTGCCCACAATCCACGTCGCCCCTGCGCGTGACGATACAAATGAAGTGGAACCCCTGTTTCTGGCGGATCCAGGTGAAGAGGTTTCCACCGACGCGCTGCAGGTCATCCGGCGAGAGAAACACGCCCTGACGAAACTGCGCCTTGTGAGCGTAAAACTCGGCGAGCTCCGGGAACATCCTCGTGTCGGCGTCCTGCACTGCGGCCCGGTCCGCATCAGTTTTCACCGGCCGCAGGCTCAACGTGCCGAGATCTTTCTCTGTCGTCGTGGAGTCACGGGGAACGGGAACGAGCGCCGGGATGTAGCCTGGCCGGCGGGCAATCAGCATGGTCGGATCCTGATCCGCGGTCACGCGAAACGTGCCATCATTTCCCGTGCTCCCAGCAGTCCACCGGCCGGCGTAGATCACCGCCTGGGAAATCGGCTTGTGGTTGGTGGAGTCTACAACCGTTCCCTTGAGGGTTCGCGATCCGCTTTGCGCAACAGCAGCGCTTCCCGCGGTGAGCATCACCGTCGCGACGACGAACGCTTGGGCCGACCTTGATCTCATCTGGTTGGTAGGAGAGACACTCCGAACGCGAGCTCCACAAACGCGGCGTGCGGATCACTCGCGTAGCCTGATCGACCAATTCCAGATGGCACATACATTCGCGATTCGCCGAAGAGGCGCAACTCAGAGCTCACCTGGAGGCCGAGTGCGAGCGCACCGGTTGCGGCAAGCACGAATCCCGGTTCGTAGCCCCGCTGGTACGTGGAGCAGGAACTCCCTACACACGTCTGGTACACATGCCGTTGCGCGGCGAAGAATGCGACACTGGGCCCCACGGCGACCATCGCACTGAGCGGAGCAAGTCGAAGCCGAACACCGACGTCGGCGCCCAGCGTGATCAGGGTGGGGTCAAAGGCGAGCCCGAGGAAATCGACTGAGGCAGCGCTCCGATAGACGATCAGTCGTGTGAGGCTTTGCTCCCGCTGAGCGTTGACGCCCCACAGCCGCGCGTCGTTGGGGCGCGAGATCAAGAAGCCGGTCCCGACGCGCCACTCTGGTGCGCTCTGGGCACTGGTGCGTGCGGTGGTGACGGCCGTCAGACAGATCGCGAGTGCGGCGCTGAGCGCGAGCTGGGATCGCATGCGTCTGGCCTCGCTAAACAAGGTGGAAGGGGGGGACGGCTTCCAAAAACTGGCTACACGGCGTAAGTCCCGGAGTTCCCGTTCAACGCTTCGCCTTCGGAGCCTTGCGTGCCTTCCGCGGCCGCGTCGCGGGGAGCTCGACCACGTGGCTCCAGGACTCCCGCAGCACATCGCTGAGCAGCGCCGGTGGCACCTCGGCGAGGCGCACGAGCACGGCGGGATAGTTGCGGTAATGCTCGGTGAAGAAGAACGCGCGCGGGTCGAGCTCCATGAGCACGTCGCGTTCGCCGATCGTGGCCAATTGTACGACGAGCACCGT
>VBIU01000111.1 GCA_005880945.1 Chloroflexota bacterium
CAGTCGCCCGACATTGCGCAAGGGGTGGATGTCGGCGGTGCCGGCGACTCCGGGATGATGTTCGGGTACGCGTGCGACGAGACGCCTGAGCTCATGCCGCTGCCGATAACGCTCGCCCACCGGCTGGCTCGGCGGCTGGCGGAGGTCCGCCGCACCAAGACTCTCAACTACCTGCGACCCGACGGCAAGGTCCAGGTGACTGTGCGCTACGGCCAGGACGGCAAGGCGGCCGGAGTTGACAACGTCGTCGTCTCGGCGCAGCACCACGAAGAGGTCGAGACCGAACAGCTCCGCTCGGACATCGCGGAGCACGTCATCGACGCCGTCATACCGGCGGAGCTGCGAGAGGGTGGGATCCGTTCCTACATCAACCCGACCGGCCGGTTCGTGATCGGCGGCCCGGTCGCGGACGCCGGGCTGACCGGCCGCAAGATCATGGTGGACACGTACGGCGGGTTCGCCAGGCACGGCGGCGGGTGTTTTTCCGGCAAGGACCCGACGAAGGTCGACCGTGCGGGCGCGTACGGAGCCCGCCACGTCGCCAAGACGATCGTCGCCGCGGGATTGGCGAAGCGCTGCGAGGTGCAGATTTCCTATGCGATCGGTGTCGTCAAGCCGGTCGCGATCCGCGTCGACACGTTCGGCACCGGCACAGTTCCCGACTCCGCCCTCTCGACCGCCGTGAGCAAGCTCTTCGACCTGAGCCCCCTGGGGATCATCAAGGAGCTCAATCTGAGGCGGCCGCTTTTCCGCCAGGCCGCGGTGTACGGCCACTTCGGCCGCACCGACATCGACGCACCATGGGAATCGACCTCGCGGGCAAAGGAGCTCGCGGAAGAGGTCGGTTGAGGGGCGAGCGCTCCGCGTCCTCGAGGCGGCCTGTCGCGGTGATCCCTGCCGGCGGGGCGGGAACGCGGCTGTGGCCCCGGTCCCGCCGCTCGACTCCGAAGCATGTGCTTCCCCTTGGGGACAGCGGCCAGCCTCTCCTGCGGGAGACGTACGACCGCGCGTCAAGGCTGGCTAGCGAGGTCTTCGTGCTCACGGAGGTCGCCCAGAGCGAGATCATCCAGAAGGTTCTTCCGGAGATCGACTCGGGTCATCTGATCCTCGAGCCGGCAGCCCGCGGCACCACCAACGCATACGGACTGGCCGCGCTCACGCTGAGCGAGCGCTATGAAGACGCGGTGATGCTCGTGATGCCTGCGGATCATGTCGTGCGCGGGCGCGCGGGAGTGACCAAGGCGGTCAAAGCCGCCGTGCGCGCGGCGGCCACCACCAATTCCCTGGTGACCGTCGGCTTGAAACCGAGCTTTCCGTCCACCGGGCTGGGCTACATTCATGCGCCGGGCCGCGTGACGTCCGGTGCCCTCCGCGTCAGGCGCTTCATCGAGAAACCCGACCTGAGCAGCGCTCGGCGGTTCATGAAGGCCGGCGGATACTACTGGAACCTCGCGTGGTTTGCATGGAGGCTGGACGTGTTCCTTCGCGAGCTCGGCCTGCACGCGCCGCGCCATCTGGCTGGCCTCCGCAAGGTGATGGCGGCGCGCGTCGCAAGTGATGAGGAGGGCGCTTCGGCCGCATACAAGAGGCTCCGCGTAGAGGTGGTGGACCGCAGCGTCATGGAGAAGACGGATCGCCTGTTGCTGGTTCCGGCCACGTTCGAATGGGCCGACATCGGGAACTGGTCCGAGCTTGGGGACAGGGTGCGCGCCGACGCGCATGGCAACTCCGTGGAGGGCGAATCGATCCTCGTCGACACCAGCGGGAGCCTCATCCTGGGTGCCGGGCGCCTCGTGGCTGCGATCGGCCTCGACGACATGATCATCGTCGATACCGAGGATGCGATCCTCGTTTGTCCGCGCTCGCGGGCGCAGGATGTGAGAAAGGTCGTGGACGCTCTCAGACGTGCCGGCAAAACCCGCTACCTTTAGTTCGGTTTGACCGCTCCCCAGATCAAGTTCGGCACCGACGGCTGGCGTGGGGTCATCGGCGACGACTTCACCTTCGCGAGCGTGCGTCGCGTGGCCCAGGGCACCGCCGAGTACCTGCTGTCACGCTCCGCCGACCCACTGGCGGTGATCGGGTACGACTGCCGCTTCGCCTCCGAGGAGTTCGCCCGCTCGGTCGCCGACGTGTTCGCGGCCAACCGGGTGCGCAGCCTCATCTTCGACCGGCCGTCGCCGACGCAGGTCGCTTCCTGGACGGTGATCGACCGCAAGGCAACAGGCGCTGCAGTGATCACGGCGAGCCACAACCCATACCTGTTCAACGGCGTCAAGTACAAGCCTGAGACCGGCAGCTCGGCGCCGAGCGGAGTCATCGCAGACCTCGAGCGAAGGATCAACGCCGCCCCTGAAGTGTCCGCACCTGAAAGGGGAAAGTCGAGCGACCTCGTCACCGTTTACGACCCACGCGGGCCCTACTACGCGCAGATCGCCCGCATGGTGGACCTCGAGATCATCAAGGGTGCGGGCCTTCGGATCGTTCATGAGTGCATGTACGGGTCGGGTTACAGGTACATCGCGGACCTGCTGGGCGGCGGGAGCACCAGCGTCACCGAGCTGCACCACGAGCGCAACCCTTTCTTCGGCGGCATCAACCCGGAGCCGATTCCGCCCAACATCGACGCTGCCGTTGCCGTCATGCGGGCAGGCGGCGGCAACGATCTCTGCATCTGCACCGATGGCGACGCCGACAGGGTGGGGATCATCGACGAGACGGGGCGGTTCGTCGACCAGCTGCAGGTGTACGCGCTCTTGATGCTCTACCTGTTCGAGGTCAGGGGCATGGGCGGGCCGGTGGTCAAGACCATCAACATGACTTCGATGGCGGACAAGCTCGGCGCCGAGTTCGGCGCTGAGGTCTTCGAGGTCCCTGTGGGCTTCAAGAACATCGCGCCAAAGATGATGGAGGCGGATGCGGTGCTCGGAGGCGAAGAGTCGGGCGGCTACGCCATCCGCGGCCACATTCCCGAGCGCGACGGGATCCTGGTCGGGCTGCTGTTCGCGGACATGATCGTGAGGCTGGGCAAGCCTCTCTCGCAGATCCTCGCCGACCTCGAGAAGCGTGTCGGGCCTCACGCGTACAGCCGGCACGACATCCACCTTGCGCGCGACACCTACGACACCGAACGCCAGCGAATCCTGGACGTCCTCAAGGCCAACGAGCCGGCCGAGGTGGCCGGCGTCAAGGTGGCGAGGGTCCGGTCCGACGACGGTTTCAAGTTCTACCTCGCGGACGGCAGCTGGGTGCTCCTGCGTACGAGTGGGACGGAACCGCTGATCAGGATCTATTCGGAGGCCGCGACTCCCGCCGACGTCGAGGCCCGGCTCGCAGCGATCGAGGATATCGTCGGCCTGAGAGCTCATGCCTGAGGGCGGGGCTGAGCTCAAGCGCGTCGACGAGTCTCGGGTCGAGAAGCCGTGGGGATACGAGCTGCGGTGGGCGGTGACCGATCGCTACCTGGGCAAGGTCCTTCACGTCAACAAAGGCGAGGCGCTCTCGCTGCAATACCACGAGCGCAAGGACGAGTGTCAGTACGTCGTTTCCGGATGCGTCGACATCGAGCTCGGAGGTCCCGACGGCGGCCTGACAAAGCATCGCATGCGCGCCGGGGACACGCTGCACATCGGGCCCGGCACCCGTCACCGCATCACGGCGGTCGAGGACACCGACATCTTCGAGGTGTCGACTGCGGAAGGCGACGACGTGGTCCGCCTGTCCGACCGCTACGGCCGCGCCACGACATAATTTCCCTCTCACCAATCGGGGAGCAATCAGTGGGGCCCATCCTTACCGCCGCTTGCGCGCAGGGTGAGGGAGAGGGGCTCTAGCTGGCACGCCCGCCCTCCGCTTAGACTTCCTCGGGTCGAATGAAGATCCCGCCCTCACCCGAGAAGGCCGTTCCAGCCGCGACCGCGGTGCGTTCGGAGAAGGACCGCAGCTTCCTGATCTTCGCCGGCGTGGTGCTGGCGGCGATCGCGCTGGGCTTCAAGTCGGAGCTGCTGGACGAGGGCCAGGTCTGGGCGCTCTCGCTCGGCCTCGTCGTCGTGGCCGCCCCGGCTCTGCTCGGCTACCTCAGGGGGACGGAGGAGTTTCCAAGGATCGAGCATTACATCCCCGTCGCCCTCGGCGCCATCACACTGGCCGGGCTTGCCGGAGGTCATGACAGCGCCGGGCATCCTCTGATCGCCGAGCTTTGGAAGTACGGGCTGATCACTGCCGCTTTCGGTGGCGGGTTCGTGTTGTCGGCGCGACTGGATTACCTGCGCTTGCGCAACGCCGAGAAGCGCGGACACATCGTGCTGCAGGAGGCGATCCTCGCCCTCGTCCTGGCGGGCGCGTACCTCGTCATCGTGACGATTCCCTTCAACATCATCCTGAAGCTGCTGTGGATCTTCACCATCACGTTTCTCGCGTCATACCGCAGCTTCCGGATCAACGGAATCGCGATTGCGCCTCGGCGGGCGTTCCTCTTTGCGCTGTTCGTCGGCCAGGTCGTCACATTCCTGGCGTGGGCGATCGAGGCGCTGTCGATCTACCTGGTGGTCAACGAGGGCACCAAGGCCGTGATGCTGTTCTTCGCCTGGTACATCAACCGCGGCCTCGTCCGCCACACAGTCGAGGAGAGCTTCACCCGCAACGTGGTCCTCGAATATGGCGCCTTCGCGGTAGTGCTGATCTACCTATTCGTCTCGAGCTACCAGCCTCGGTAATCCCCTCGACCATCGTCGCAGGGGCGGCCGGGGTTCCCCCGGCCGCGACTTTGTCTCTTCGTCGGCCAGTCGTCGGCGTGGAGTGGCTCTTAATTAATCCAATCCCGGGGAGGGAGAGCAGGTGTGCTGACCCCGGCTGGATGATTGAGGCCATTGATAAACCGCCACAGCCGGTGAAGCGCACCGATGAGAGGGAGCCGGTCACGGGTCCCTCTCATTCTTCTACATACCGAGATAGGCTTTCTGGACTTCCTCGGATTCCAGAAGTTCTTTGCCGGTGCCGGTCTGCACGATGACGCCGGTCTCGATCACGTAGCCGCGGTGCGCGACCTCGAGGGCTCTGCGGGCGTTCTGCTCGACGAGCAGCACCGGCGTGCCTGCCGAGTTGATCTCGCCGACGATGCTGAAGATCGTGTCGCAGAGGATGGGCGAGAGGCCTAGCGAAGGCTCGTCGAGCATGAGCAGCTTGGGCTTCGCCATGAGCGCTCGGCCCATCGCGCACATCTGCTGCTCCCCTCCTGAGAGGGTCCCGGCGATCTGGTTGCGCCGCTCCTTGAGGCGTGGGAACAGCTCGAAGACGTGCTCAACGTCCACCTTGATCTGAGCGGGGTCGCGTCTCGTGTACGCACCCATCATGAGGTTGTCCATCACTGTCATGCGTGCGAACAGTCGCCGCCCCTCAGGGGATTGGCAGATGCCCAGGTCGACGATCTTCTCCGGCCCGGTGCGCGTGATGTCGTGGCCGTCGAACTTGATGGTGCCCTGTCCGGGATGCATCAGGCCGGAGATGGTCCGAAGCGTCGTCGTCTTGCCGGCGCCGTTGGAGCCGATCAGCGCCACGATCTCTCCCTTGTCGACCTTGAGGCTCAAATTGCGAAGCGCCTGGATACGTCCGTAATGAGCGTTGATCTCCGTGACTTCGAGGAGTGCCAATTACGCGGACTTTCCCAGGTAGGCTTCGATAACCCTCGGGTCCTTTCGAACATCGGCGGGCACGCCCTCGGCGATCTTCTCTCCGTGATCCAGCACCACGATGCGCTGCGAGATCCCCATCACAACCTTCATGTCGTGCTCGATGAGGAAGACGGTGATGCCGCGGGCCAGGATTTTCTTGACCAGCTGCATCAGCTCGACCTTCTCCTGCGGTGTGAACCCGGCGGCGGGCTCGTCGAGCAGGAGCAGCTTGGGCGACGTGGCCAGCGCGCGGGCGATCTCCAGGCGTCGCTGCTGCCCGTAGGGCAAGTTGCGGGCGTAGTGGTTGGCATAGTTTGCAATGCCGACGAAGCGCAGGAGATCCATCGACTTCTGGGTGATCTCGTCCTCCTCCTTTCGCTCCCATGGCAGCTTGAAGATGGAGTCCCAAAGGGCCGCCTTCATGCGGACGTGATGCCCGACGCGGACGTTGTCAAGGGCGGTCATGAAGTCGAAGAGCCGGATGTTCTGGAAAGTTCGCGCGATGCCTAGCCGGGCCACCTCATGCGGTTTGGACCCGGTGATCTCACGGCCGTCAAAGACCACTCTGCCGCTGGTGGGCTGGAAGAGGCCTGTGACGCTGTTGAACAGGGTGGTCTTGCCGGCGCCGTTCGGCCCGATGAGGGCGAAGACCTCGCCGCGGCGGATCTCGAGGCTGACGCTGTCGACTGCCACCAGGCCGCCGAAGCGCTTGGTGAGGTCGGTGAGCTCGAGGATGTTGTCTGAGGCGCCCGGCCTGTCCATCATGCGTGTGCCTGCTCGACAGCGGTTTCTTCTTCCAACACGGCATCGTGCTTGAGCTCTTGCTCGCGCACCCGGCTCGGGACCAGGCCCTGCGGGCGCAGCAGCATCATGACGACCAGGATCAGACCGTAGAGGAGGAACGCAATACGCTGGGTCTCGCCCGCCAGCCCGGGCCAATCGCCGTTCTGGACGTTGAGCGAGCCGAGGCCGACGCTGTCCGCGAGCGACTCGACCTGAGCGGGGAGGGCAGGCAGAAGGTTATTGAGGACGAAGTAGATCGCAAGGGCCCCCACGATGACGCCGGTGATGTTGCCCATGCCGCCGAGCACGATCATGACCAGCACAGTGATCGAGACGGTGAAGAGGAATGAGTCCGGGCTCACGATGCCGAAGCTGGCGCCGTAGTAGGCGCCGGCGAACCCGCTGAAAGAAGCTCCTATCGCGAAGGCCAGCAGCTTGGTGGTAACCGTATTGATGCCCATGGCCGCGGCCGCCACCTCGTCCTCACGGATCGCCATCCAGGCGCGGCCGAGTCGGGAGCTGTGGAGGTTGCGGACCAAGATCACTGCGAGGATGACCAGGATCACGATCAGGACGTAGAAGGCGACAGGATCGTAGGCGAAGCTGAAGTTAGGAACGAGTTTGATCGTCGTGATTCCTGCCTCCGCCCAGGGCCCGGTGATCCAGTATGGAAGCGAGGGCTGGTCGATGTTGCCGATCGCGTTGATGCCGCCGGTCCACTGGTCGAAGTTATAGAAGAGCTGTGGCACGATCTCGCCGAAACCCAGGGTGACGATGGCCAGGTAATCGCCCCGCAGCCTGAGGGTTGGAAATCCCAGGATGGCTCCGCAGACAGCCGCCACGACCATCCCCACGAACAGCATCAACCAGAACGGCATGTGAAACTCGTGATGGAGCGGCGAGGACGCGAGCTGGTTGGAGGCGAAAAGGGCGTAGGTGTAGGCCCCGATGGCGAAGAACGCTGCGTAGCCGAGGTCCAGGAGTCCGGCAAAGCCGACCACGACGTTCAGGCCGATCGCCAGCAGCACATACGTCCCGGCGTGTCCTGCTTGGGCGATCAGGAACGTACTGTCGGTGGCGTAGATGGTCGCCATCGGCCAGACCACGGCGGTGATGAAGAGGATGCCGAAGATGGCGGTGTCCCGGTCCCGAATCCGCTCCCGCAGGCGAAGGCGATTCCACATGGGACCGCGTTTTTGCGCGGTGGCCGGGACGCTCATTTCTCGGGCACCCGCATGCCCAGCAGCCCTGTCGGCCGGAAGACGAGCACCCCGATCAGGATGCCGAATATGACCACCTGCGTCCACTTGGAGCCGATGTAACCGTCGCTGAAAGCGGCGACCAGGCCTATGACCATCCCGCCGAGTGCCGCGCCCGGGATGTTGCCGATCCCTCCGAATACGGCGGAGGTGAAGGCGATGAGTCCCGTTCGGAAGCCGAGGTTGTAGCTGACGGTGTTGAAGTACAGGCCCCAGATCATGCCGCCAGCCCCCGCGAGCAGGGCCCCGATGAAGAACGTTGCAGCGATGGTGCGGTTGATGTTGATGCCCATCAGCTGGGAGGCGTCACGGTCTTGGGCTGTGGCGCGCATCGCCTTGCCGAGCTTGCTGCGGTTGATGAACAGCGCGAGCAGCGTGACCAGGATCGCGGCCGCCACGAGCACGAATACGTCCTTGAAGCCGATGAAGACGCAGTTGTTCGAATTGACCGCGCAGTCAAAGCCGAGGTACCCCTCGAAGCCAGGGCCATGAGGTAGAAGGTTGGGGACGTGGACGGTCGCCGGGCCGTGCCACAAGAACATGAAACCCTCGAGGACGAAGGACATCCCGATGGCGGTGATCAGCGGCGCCAGGCGCGGCGCGTTCCTGAGCGGGCGATAGGCGATACGTTCGATGGTGACGTTGATGCCGCCCATGATCAGCATCACCGCGGGGAATACGAGGAGCAGCACCACCAGGTTGAGTGTCGTAAATGCGTCCTCGCTGACAGCGAAGAAACCGATCAGCGTCGTCGCCACGTACGCGCCAAGGGTGAACACGTCGCCGTGGGCGAAGTTGATCAGCTCGATGATGCCGTAGACCATCGTGTAGCCGAGCGCGATCAGCGCGTAGATGGCGCCGTCGGCAAGGCCGAAGACGAGGATCTGCAGGAAATCGGCCGGGCTGGAGATGGCCTGGATCGCCAGCAGTACCACAGCGATCGCGCAGAGGATGTAGAAACCGAGGTCGGCGACGCCAAGGCCGCCGAGACGGGCGGTCCGCACCCTCTTCAGCGTCGCAGTCCTTGCGTCCAGTGCCGCCTCCTTCGATTAACGAGGGAGGAGGCCGCTTTCGCCTCCTCCCCTGGTCTCGGCTGGTTGCTTAGGAAATCTTCGCGAAGTCGAACTGCGTCTTCCAGACGAAGCACACGTTCTTCGCCGTCTTGGAGCCGCAGACGCCGCTGGTCTTGGATGGGTCGGCTGCCTGCTCTGTGAGGTAGATGGACACGATCTTCAAGTTCGTGTCGCCGTTGGCGTCGAAGTCGTAGGTTCCGACAACGCCGACAAAGCCGGTGGTCTTGGCCATCTCGGCCCTGACCTGCTCACGGCTCGGAGTGTTGCCGTTGTTGTCCTTGATCGCTCGCCCGATCGCCGCCATCAATGCGTTGGAGGCGTCGTACGCCTGCATTGTGTAGCCGCCGAAGTCGTTGGGGCCCGGGAACGCCGCGCGGAAGGCCGAGATCGCGGAAGCCGCGCTCGGGACCTGGGTCGCGTCGGCGCCTGCCGAGGTGGCGTAGATGCCCGCCTCGTTTCCTGCAGCTTCGTTGATGCAGTCAGGGGTCTCGATGCCGTCGCCGCCGAGGAATGGAACGGTCCAGCCGATCGCCTTCATCTGGGCTCGCGGGACGCAGATGTTCTGGTCGTCGGTGCCGCCGACGTAGATAGCCTGAGCTCCGAACGTCTTGAAGGTTCCGAGAATCACTCGGAAGTCGCTGGTCTGGTCCTTCTTGTAGCCCTTCCGTAGGGTTGCGCCGCCCAGCGCCTTGAACTTTGTCTCGAAGGTGTTGGCGATGCCGACGCCGAACACGGTGCTGTCGTCAAGCACGCCGACCTTCGTGAACTTGAGCGTGTTGTAGGCGTAGATGGACATGGCGGGACCCTGGTAGTCGTCAGTGGTCACCACCCGGAAGTAGTTGTTCGGGTTGCCCTTGCGTAGGTCCTGCGGGTGGTAGCTGCAGTCAGGCAGGTCCTTGGTGAGGCAGGGGTTCGTGTTCGCCGGGCTGATCATCGTGAAGTGCTGTGCGCTGGAAATCGGGATTTCTGCCTTGGCCACAGCCGAGTTGTAGGGTCCGATCATGCCCAGGAACTTGTTGTCGCCCAGCATCTTTTGGACGTTCTCGACGCCCGCGTCAGCCGAGTAAGCGGCCTGGCGGCAGTCATCGAAGCCCTGGAAGGTGATGGTGAAGCCCTCGACCCCGCCCGCGGCGTTCTTCTGATCGATGGCGAACTTCACGCCGTTTTGGGTCGCCTGGCCGCCGACCGTACAGACCGGCAGGTCGGACCCGATCTTGATCGTGCCCTTGCTCCCGCCGCCTGTGCTGCCGCCGCACGCGAAGGCGACGAACACCGCCAATGTGAGGACTACGAGTCCCCTAGCTCGAACCATACGGTTCCCCCTTGTGTGTACTTGAGAGGCTTCGAACGGTTTTCTCCTCCGCCTCCCCTCACCCGCCGCCCTCTTCCCAACCTGCGTCGGGGCGAGAGTGCGCCGACGACGAGTGCGGCCACATGGGGTGGCCGACCACTACTCCAGTCGGAACTATAGCGCCTGCCACTCAGAGTTCAAGATGGGAGATGGTTGGGGCGCCAGCTCAATACGGAAGCTTGGCGCTGTAGTCCACGGCGCCCACCCAGCGCCAGGGGGTGGCGGGATCGGAGCCTGTCGATTCGAAGATCGAGACCACCCGGTGGGTGGTGTCTCCGTCGGCATCGAAGCCAAGCGTTCCCGTCGCGCCCTGGAAAGTCGTGGTCGCCGCCAGCTCGGATACCACGTCCTCGCGGGAAGGCGCCCTGCCGCCGGCGGCCTTGATCGCGCGATCGAGGGCGCTATAAAGAACGGCCGTGGCGTCGTACGCCAGGATCGTGTAGGGCCCGTAGTTCCACGCGTTGCGGTACTGCCCCTTGAACTCCGTGATCACCGCCTGGGATTCCGCCACCTGTTGTGGATCGACGACCGGAACCGTGGCGTAGATGCCCGCCGCGTTGCTCCCCGCGTCGCGCACGCACGCGGGGTCCTCCGCGATGCCGTCGGCGCCCAGGTAGGGGGTCGCCTCGCCGGCCGCAAAGACCGTTGCCATCTGGGCGCGGACCGCACAGCCGTGGTTCGCGGTGACCCCGCCGAAATAGATCGCCTGCGCTCGCTCGCTCTTCGCCTGCTTCATGAATGCGCTCAGGTCGAGGGTTGCCGAAGGGGTGAAGTCCTGGTGGACGACGACCAGGCCCCCCAACTTGGTGAAGCGAGCCCGGAAGCTCTCGGCGAGCGCCTGTCCGTACGCCTCATGATCGGACAGGACGGCCACACGCAGCAGGTGCAGGTTCTTGTACCCGTAGTCAGCGGCGGCTGCGCCCTGCAGCTCATCGGTGGTGGCGAGCCGGAAGAAGTTGTTCACCTTGGCCGGTCGCAGGTCCGCCGGCACGGGCACGCCCGCCGCCGCGCAGGTGATCGCCGTCCGGGTCGGGCTCAGCGCTGCGGGCAGCAGTGGATCTTTTGTGAGGCAGCGGTTGCTGGTCGACGGGCTGATCATCGCGAGGTGCGCCTCGTTGGCGAGCGGTATCGCCGCCCTGGCCACGCTGGAGTCAAAAGGACCGATGACTCCGATCACCAGCGGATCGGCGATCAGGGCCGCGATGTTCGCGGCTCCAAGCTTCGGATCGTGGACTCCTTTCACAGCGTCGTCGCGAGCGCTGATCTCGATGGTGAACCCGTCAAGCACCGGATGTTGATGGACGAAGAAGCGGATGCCGTTGAGGGTCGGGGTGCCGGCATCGCCCTCGCTGCCTGAGAGAGGGAGGTCGACTCCGATCCTTATCGTCTTGGCGTTACCGCCGCCCGAGCACGCGGCCGCTGAGGCCAGGCTGACGGCGACCACGCAAGCGAGGCTCCTGACGATTAGTCGCACGCGCAGATTGTGCGGGGTGGGGGCGGAGATGCCAACCGGAGCTTCGGCGCCCATGCGGCCCATCCGCGTTGTTGCGACCTGCGTTGCTCGCTTACGCATCCACGATGCGCGCGCTGTGCTACTCGGCCGCGCCTAGCAGCTGGGCCACCTGGATCACCGAATCTCTCGGCCGGCCCTC
>VBIU01000207.1 GCA_005880945.1 Chloroflexota bacterium
GCGATTCTGCTCGTCGACTTCGCGAACAAGGCGCGCGCCCGGGGGAGTGACCGGCGGCAGGCGCTGATCGACGCCGGGGAGCTGCGACTCCGGCCCATCGTGATGACGACCCTCGCGATGATCTTCGGGATGCTGCCGACCGCGCTGGCGCTCGGGGCTGGCTCCGAGTTTCGCGCGCCGATGGCGCATGCGGTAATCGGCGGCTTGATCACCTCCACGCTGCTCACGCTGGTCGTGATCCCGGTGGTGTACACGTACCTCGACGACTTCGGAAGCTGGGTGGGGGCGTGGGTGCGGCGCTGGACCAGCGCACCGTCGGCGGAGCCGGCGGACGTGCCGGCGGACTGACGCTCCAATGCGGCGGCGCGTCCTCGTGATCGGCGCTGTGTGGGCGCTGCTGCACGTCTACATGGGCGCGCGGTTGCTCGCCCACGCTGGCGTAGGGGCCGGGTGGCTCGCCCTGGCCTGGGGCACGCTGCTGCTCCTTGCCTTGGCGCCGTTTGGGGCGTTCTTCGCGCTACGGGCGGAGGAGTCGCGGCTCGGGACGGCGCTGCAGTGGGCGGGTTTCACCGCGCTAGGCCTGTCGTCGATTCTCCTCGTGTTGGTCGTGGCGGCAGACGTGTTGCGGGTACGTGCCTGGGGCGTCGAGCCCCAGGCCGTGTCGCTCGGCATTCTCGCGGGCGCCGTCGCGCTGACGGCGGCCGGAGCATGGGGGGCGCGGCGGCCGCGCGTAGTGCGCGTGGCGGTGCCCATCGCGGGCTTGCCCGAGGATCTCGACGGCTTTCGTATCGTGCAGATCAGCGATCTCCACGTCGGCCCGACCATCGGGCGGCGGTTCGTGCGGGCGGTGGTGGACACGGCGAACGGGTTGGACGCCGACGTGCTCGCGTTCACCGGTGACGTGGCGGACGGGATGGTGCCGGCGCTACGGGACGACGTGGCTCCGCTCGCCGACCTGCGGGCGCGCTACGGCAAGTTCTACGTGATCGGGAACCACGAATACTACTGGGATGCGACCGGGTGGCTCGGCGAGCTCGAGCGGCTCGGCTTCAGCGTTCTCAGGAACGGCCACCAAGTGCTACGGCGGGGCAGCGCGAAGCTCCTGCTTGCCGGCGTGAACGACCGGGGTTCCGACCCGGTCGCGGCGCTCGCGGGCGCCCCCGAGAGCGACGTGAAGGTGCTGCTCGCCCACCAGCCGACCCGCGCGTTCGCCGCGCGCGCGGCGGGCTTCGACCTCCAACTCTCCGGGCACACGCACGGCGGGCAGTACTTCCCCTTCAGCCTGCTCGTGCGCCTGTTCCAGCCGTTCGTGTCCGGACTGCACCGGCTCGAGGAGATGTGGCTGTACGTGAGCCGCGGGACCGGCTATTGGGGGCCCCCGCTGCGGCTAGGCGCGCCCTCCGAGATCACCCTGATCGAGCTTCGAGCGGCGCTGCAGCCGGCCGCTCGGTAACCCGGGGGGTTGCGCCCGCGTCGCTGGGCCTCCAATTCACTCTGCCGGGCCAGTCCTTCCAGCGGGGGCGACATGCAGGCGGCGCAAGAGGTGTTCGACGTGATCCGGGCCGGGGACGCGACGCGGCTCGCGGCGTTGCTCGCCGCCGATCGGTCGCTCGTGAACGCACGCAACGAGCGCGGGCACTCACCCGTGCTGATTGCCCAATACCACCAAAAGCGTGACCTGGTGACGATCCTGCTCGCTGCGGGTCCGGAGCTCGATATCTTCGACGCGGCGTCCGTGGGACGCACGGCGCGGGTCGCCGAGCTGCTGGACCGCGATCCTTCCCTGGTCAACGCCTTTTCGGGCGACGGCTTCTTCCCGCTCGCGTTGGCCGCATTCTTCGGGTTTCCCGAGACGGTGCGCCTGTTGCTCGCCCGGGGCGCGGACGCGTCACAGGTGGCCCGGAATCCCATGAAGATCCAGGCGCTGCACTCGGCCGTCACGGGGAGCTTCGACTCGGTGAAGCTGCTGGTGGAGGCGGGCGCCCCGGTGAACGGGAAACAGGACAAGGGGTGGACCCCGCTGCACGAGGCGGTCAATCGCAACGACCTTGAGATGACGCGGTATCTGGTCGCTCATGGGGCGGACCCCCGCCTGCAAAACGACGAAGGGAAGAGCGCGATCGGCCTGGCTGCGGACAAGGGGTTCGTGGAAGTGCTGAAGGTGCTCAAAGGAGCGGGCTGACCGCGGGCGTTTCGTCGCTCCGCCGCCGCTGCTCAACCATCCGCCGTCACGTTTCACCGCAACCTGCTTCGTTACGCGCGCTGAGCCTTACTAGCATTCGAGAATGGTACCTATGTGTGGTGGCGTCGCACTGCTACTCGGCGGCGTATTGGCGTGCACGGACGCGCGGTCATCTTCCTTCTTGCTTGACAGTCTCGGCACGGACGTGCTCGAGGCCGGGAAAGCCCTCGTGCGCCCCGCTGGTGAGGCGCGCCGCAGCACGCTCGACAGCACGGGCGCGGGGTTCGAGTTCCGGGCTGATGTCGCCTGGCCCAGCGTGATCGCACGGCTGGTGGCCCCGGACACCCTTGAGCTGCTGCTCGGGAATACCACAACCACCGACGACCGGTTCTGGCGGGAACTCGCCTTCATCGCCGGCGCGCGGCACGAGGGAGCGTTGGCCTCCGGGGTCTAGACCTGCGCACCGCTCGACATCTACAAGGGCGGCTACGTAGACACGATCGGCGTGGCGCAGGGAATGTGGTGGGTCGACGAGATGTAATCGAGGCGCGTGACCAAGCGTCCCTCCCTTGCCGAACCGGAAGCGCCTTGCCAGCTTAACCATCCGCATGGCGCCGTAGCCAAGTGGTAAGGCAGAGGTCTGCAAAACCTCGATTCGTCGGTTCGATTCCGACCGGCGCCTCTCGCGAGCCACCTGCCTGCCTCGGTTAGCCCGGGCGCAGCGGCTCCCCCAACGCGAACCGTCCCTCGAAGTACAGGCGCCGCCAGCGCTCGCGTGGTTCCAGGTGCCAGTCGCCAGCCCCCGCGCCCTCCAAGAAGTCGCCTTTGTACCGCTCCAGGGCGCGCGCCAGGGGCACGGTATCCCTGGTCTTGGCGAGCGCCGCCCCCGCGGCCCCCGCCGCCCCCGCCGCCCGCACCTCGGCCTCGAACAGCAGTCCGTCGAACTCCACACCGAAGCGCGGGTTGATGCGATAGCGTTCCTCCTCGAAGACGATCCAGTCCGGCCGGCCGAGCGTCGCTCGCAGCTG
>VBIU01000097.1 GCA_005880945.1 Chloroflexota bacterium
CTCCAGTAGCCCCGCGTTTTGGTGCGTTTTCGTGCGTCTCAGTGCGCCGGTTTTGAATATAAATCGGGAGGTTTGAATGGAGCGGGAGACGGGCTTCGAACCCGCTACCTCGACCTTGGCAAGGTCGCGCTCTACCAAGTGAGCTACTCCCGCTCGGGCAGAGGTGCATGATACCGCGCCTCCCTGGCCCGACTCAGCCGACGACGGCCCGCCTGCAGTGCGCGAAAGGGCGGCCCCATCTTTCTCGCATTCGGTTCACGCGCACCGCGGATTCGTGCAGCTTCGCGCGGTCGAGCCGACCGGACAGGACCGCCGCGCGCACGGCGGCGATGGCAGCCCGTTCGTAGGCGGGGTCCTGGTAGCCGAGCAGGATCAGATCGTTGCCCGCAGCGAGTGCGCGCACCGCAGCGTCCGGCAATGAGTAGCGGGCGCCGACGCCGCCCATGCTCAGCGAGTCGGAGATGACCACGCCCTCGAAACCAAGCTGTGTGCGCAACCGGTTGACGACCGTCGCCGAGAACATCGCCGGTGTGCGACCTGCTCCGAGACCGGGCACGTACACGGCTGTCGTCATCACAGCGTCCGCGCCGGCATCGATGCCGGCCTTGAACGCGGGCATCTGAACGCGCACCCACCGCGCCTCCGTCTCAGGATCCGTGGGGATCGCTACGTGAGGATCGCCCGGCGCACCGCCGAGCCCGGGGAAGTGCTTCAACGTTGCCCCCACTCCCCCGTCGTGAAGGCCCCGGACGGCCGCGCCAACCAGCTGCGCCACCTTCGCCGGGTTCGAACCGAAGGAGCGATCTCCGATGACAAGGTCTCCCTGATTGGTGCGGACATCGGCGACCGGGGCCAAGTTGAGGCTCACGCCGAGGTCGTGAAGCCCCATCGCGGACGTTCGCTCGATCCTGCGGACCCGGTCGGGCCCACCCGCTCCCGCGCTCAGCTGAGAGGGTGGCGCAAACGCCGCCTGCACGCGGTTCACGCGGCCTCCTTCCTCATCAAGCATCAGCAGAATCGGATGCTCGAGGCACGCCGCCGATGCAAGCGCCTGAAGGCGATCGCTCCATGCCCTGACGCCGGCCGGACTCCTGAAGTTCGAGGCGAACAGCAGCACGCCGCCGACACGACCTTGGGCAAGCAGCCGGCGGAGAGCCGGCGAGACTTCACTGCCGCGTTCCGACACGACGAGGACGGCGCCGATGTCGTCGTCGAGGCCAGCCAGGTCCTTCAAGCGGTTCTCCGCCGCCGGCGGCGCAGGCGAGGTCAGGGCGAGGGGCACCGCAACGCGCGCGCTTTCCTGCCGGAAGGTCGACCATTTGACGGCGATCACGGTCGCGCCGGCGATCAACACGACGACGAGGACCAGCGCAAGCAGGTTCCGACGCGGCCCTAGCACCGCCGCCAGTCTAAAGCCGGCCCCGCTCCGCCTCGAAGATCTCTTCGATCTGGCGTTTGAAGGTTCGGGCCAGCGAGAAGGCCAGGGGCAGGCTCGGGTCGTACTTGCCGGTTTCGATGGCGTTCACTGTCTGACGCGAGACGCCCAGCCTCTCCGCCAGGTCAGCCTGCGACCAGTCCAGCTCGGCGCGCAGGACTCGCAGCCGATTCTTCACCGATACCGGAACGTGAATATGGCAGCGCCGACCGCCCAGAGGGCCGCCATCAAAGGCAGGATGTACGTCCAGTTGAGGTGCGGCATCCCCGCCCCTTCAAGGAACCCGTAAGCGAACGTGATCAAGGCTGTCGCCCCGAGCGAAAAGCCGAACGCCTCGGTCTGGATCCGCTTCTGCAGCTCGTCCAACCGGGCCAGACGGCGCACGAACAGGAAGACCACCACAGCCGCCGGCGCCACCGGCACAACCGCGATGACGTAGCGCCAGGACGTGTCGGGATTGCCGCGCAGGATGGTGACCGATCCGAGCAGGAACATCATGTAAGCGAGGAGGGCGAGGCCGATCTCGATCTGGGATCGGTAAGTGATCCAGGTGGACTGCACCGGCGACATGGGCGCGGGAAGTCCTGCAACCTGGGGCGGGAGGGAGGATTCGGTCCTCATGAACGGCGAGGCCGGATGGGTGTACAGCGACTCTACCGGCGCCTGCGCTGGGTCGTGCTCAGGAGGGGCATCACTCATCGCGCGGCATAGTAAAGCCTGCTTTGCAATATGTCAAGCGTACTTGTCTCAACCCGCATTTCGGGGACGCCGGACGGTGCTGCAGGTCGTGAAACTAGTCCGAGTCCTCTTCGTCTTGCTGGTGCTGCTTGGGACCCTGCTTCTGCTTGGCGTGCTTGTCCTTCTTCTTTGGTGTCTTCTGCTCGGCTTTGTCCTTGTGCGGCTCCGAGACGGAAGTGTTTGCGGTCAGCCGGTCGTAGTGATGCGCCACCGCAGCGCCTGCCAGGCCGCCGGCCAAGAGGGCGCCGGCGAGCAGCAGCACTCCGGCGTTTCCGAGGCGTTCGAAGAAGGCGGTTACCAAGTCACGTACCTCTACCAACGCCACACCTCGGTCGAACGGTCGTTGCGCGACTAACATCTGCGCCGTGGACCGCGTTCACGTCGTCCTGGTGGGAGGCGTGCTGATCATGGCGATGGTCGCCTGTGCACCCGCCGGAGGGTCTGGCAAGTTCACCATGGCCAACGCTCACGTCGACCCCTCCTACACCTGCCCGAACCCGGCCGAGGATTTCGCCTACGACGTGCACGGCACCATCGACGCGGACAACGGCACGGGCAGCCAGGTCACCATCCAGTCGATGTCGTCGACCACGACGACAGTCGCCACGCACGGGAGCTGGCTCGGGCCGCTGGGCGAGATTGACGACGAGTCAGATCTCCTGTTTTCGCCAAACAGCGTCGGTTCCGGCTCGAAAACTAAGGTTCACTTCACGATTCCCTTCGGGTGCACGGACACTCCGCACGTAGGCATCCTGGACACGTATGGCGAATTCGCGGTGCACGTCTCGGTGGTCACGAGCGCCGGCACGTTCGAGCTCGACGCCAACCGGCATCGCCTGAAAACACCCTGACACCACGAAGGTCAGGCTAGCTGCCGCGCTCTCTGACGCGCTCCAGCAGCTGCACCGCCACGCCGAAGATGAACAGCGCGTTGACAGCATGAAGGCCGGCGACCGCACGGAGCAGGCCAGGCGCATCCATGTGGTACGGAATCAACAGCACGGATTGCAAGATCACCAGGCCCGAGACGGACACCGTCAGCCACAACGTCCGCCGGTCGACCCCGGCATACCGCCCGATCCCGAAAAGGAGCAGCGGGAGGACGAACACGATCACGCTGTTGTAGTTGGCGTGCCAGACGAGGTACGTCGCGTCGCCCGAGAAGATCCCCATGCCGGCGAGCATGACCTGGATCAGGACTGACGCGACCAGAACGTAGATCCCGACCTTGTACGTTTGCGCTGCCAGCCTGCGCGGCCCGTCCGAAGCTCTTTCCACGGCAGCCAGACCATAAGGCACATCATTCGAGCTGACAATGAGCACGATGGAAAGAGGAGCGATGCCAAAGCCCAGCGAGCAGGCGAAAGCCGCCTTCACAAAGCTCGTGCCGGCCGGGCCCACCGTGTCGCTGCGCCCGATGTTCGGGAACCTGGCCGCGTTCGTGAACGGCAACATGTTCGCCGGCCTGTTCGGCGAAGACCTCTTCGTGAGGCTTCCGGCGGATGAGAGCGACAAAGTGCGCAGCCAAGGAGGTCGCGACTTCGCTCCGATGGCCGGCCGGCCGATGACCGGTTACGTGACGGTGCCCAGCACCTGGCGCAGCAAGCCGGACGCCGCCAAGGGATGGATCAGGACCGCTCTCCAGGAAACAGGAAAGATGCCCGCCAAGGTCCCAGCCGCGAAGAAGGCCGCCGCCAAGAAGCGATAGGGCGGAGCTAGCGCTTGGGCTTGCCCTTGATGGGCACCGGCTTGCCTTTGCCGGCGGGCGCTGATGGGCCGGCATTCCCGTCGGTCGCGGGCAGGACCTGGACTTCCGGCGCCGGCGCCTCGGGCTCGGGCTCCTGAGGCGCGGCGGCTTCGACCTGCGGACCCATCGAGACATTGCCGCTAAAGCTCGCGCCGTCCTGGATCACCAGTCGCGCGACTCGTACATCTCCCGTCACGGATCCGGACCGCGCAACCACCAGGCGTTTGCGCGCGGTCACCGGCCCGCTGACATGGCCGCGGATGCTCACGTCGCTGCCGGCCACCGACGCGGTGACCTTGGCCTCGTCGTCGATCTCGACATCGCCGGTGGCGTGGATCTCGCCCTCGATCGTTCCGCTGAGAAGAACGTCGCCGTCGATGTGCAGCTGGCCGATCAGGCGGTCGCGCGGGCCGAGCGTGACAGAGCTGCGCTGTCCCGTTTTTGACGGCGGCTGATCCGCCGCCGGCCTGGGAACCCTAGCCCCCGGAGCCCTGCTGCTCAAAGTCACCCATCCGGACATGGCCGTTCAAGCTGGCGCCGTCCTCGATCTGGAGCCTGCGCACCGTTATGTCCCCGATCAACTTCGCGCCCCTGCCCAATATCAGCTTGTCGCGCGCGTTGAGGGCGCCTTCCACGTCGCCCTTGATCGTGACGTTCGATGCCTCAAGCAAGGCCTTGACCTTGGCCCCGGAGGCAACATCGATATTGCCCGTCACGCGAAATTCGCCTTCGGCTCGCCCGTCGACGTGCACGGAGCCGTCGTAAGTCAGCTTGCCTTCAAGGCTGTCGTTCGGTCCCATCGTGAACCTACGGGACCCATCACCCTTTTTGTCCTGGGCAGCCTCCATAGGCGTGCTTTCTGCGACTGCCTCCTGTACGTCCATGAGCTCGAATCACCCCCGCATGGATTGAGGCTCCGGTCCCACCGAAGCCGAGCCCACAGGTTACTGCAGCGGGGGTCCCGCCTGCCGCGGGAAACTCCATTCGTTGCCAGGCAACGGACAGTTGCCCCACGCTAACCGGGTAATCAGGGCGTGCGGTCCTCGATCTCCCAGGCGTGGTCCATGGAGTGCCACGCCGCGCGCCTTGCCACGTAGCGAGCCGGCCAGCCTCGCTCGGACACGCCTTTCGTGCCTCCTCGCAGGCCGGCGACGAGCGCGTTGCGGTGCTCGCGCACCGCGGCTGCATCCTTTGGGTCGGGCGGCTTCAGGCGGAGTCCGAGCTTGCGCGCATAAGCGGTCTCCGCGCCGAGCACGTGCTCGACGATCGCGTCTCGGTCACGGCCGCCGCCGCGGGGTCCTTTCGTCAGGGATGCCGGCGCGCCTGCGACGACGCGATCGAAAACAGTCCAGGTCGCAGAAACCAGAGCCGAGAGACGGCCGGCCTCCTTCTTGGTCAACCGCCTCGACTCTGCCTTTGCGATGGCTCCGGGGGCACCGAACTCCGTGGTCGCATCGCCGGGCAGGCGCTCAACGATGGTGAAGCCGCCGCTTGGCGCGAATGCGATCCGAGCCGCCTTGGCCACTGCGCCGTATCTCGGAGCGGCAGCGGCAAGCGCCTCCAGGGCCGTCTCCTCATCCTTGCCCGCGCGGGTCCATCCCGGCCAGTCGGCCGCTGAAGCGAAAACGCGACGCTTGCCAATCTCCAGGTAAACCCGCGTCGCCATCCCGGAGTGACTATGGACGCTCGGGCGGCCCTTGCGCGATGTTGGCCGGCGCCTCGTCCACAACGAGCACCTCACTGCCCTCGGGCACCTCACCCGGCTCGCCGGCCGCCATCTCGTCGGTGAGCCTTAGCAGATCGGCCAGCACAGGTGACTCGTTGTCCCGGCAATAGGCGATGCCGAAGTCGAGCAACAGCGCTGGGGATGTGGGTCGGTACGCGATTCCGGGCACAGGAGCGCTGGCCGCCCGAGAACCGTTGGCGAACACGATCAACGACGAAGAGTGGGCCACTGCTTCGAGCGCCTGATCCGGCGGCTCATAAGCCACGATATTCGGCTCCGCGTCGATGTGGCGAACCAGCATCCGAACAAAGCTGACTGTCGCAGATGGACCTGGCGATGTTGGGAACATGATCAATGGTTCGCGCCGCAAGGCTTTGAGAGGTATCACGTCGAGCTGGGCCAAGGGGTGTTTTGAAGACAGGGCCACCAAGACGGTGTCACGCCTCAGGAGACGCACCGCCACTTTGTCGGGGATTCCCGCACCGCCGACATAACCGGGATAGATGAATGCGGCGTCCACGCTGCCATTCAGCAGGTGCTCGGTGTTCGCAGCGGAGTTACCGACAGTGGTGTCCACCTGCACCGACGGATGGCGGCGACGAAACTGCGCGACCACCTCGGTGGGGAACGCAACTGCACCGTAAGCCACATACGAGATGCGCAGCCGTCTGCCGAGGCCGTCGGCTTGCTCCTTGAGCTCGCGCAACGCCCGATCTTCGATCCGGATCAAACTTCTCGCGTGAGGGAGCAGGACCAGCCCGGCTGCCGTCAGCTGCACCTCTCGGGCGCTCCGCTCGAGCAACTGCGTGCCCAGCTCCCGCTCCAGGGCCTGGATGCGCAGGGTCAGGCCGGGCTGCGTCAGGTTCAGCTTCGCTGCCGCTCGACCGAAATGCCCTTCGGTGGCGACGGCGGCGAAAGCTCGTAGCTGTCGAAGCTCCATTTGTGCCTCATACTCCGGGTGGCCGGCTAGAGGTTGTAGTACCTCATGGATCGATAATACTGCAAATTAGTATGCATTACCGTCACGTGGGGAGAGTAAAGTTGAGGTGAGCGACAAGTTGTTGAACACCGAAGAGGCTGCTCGTTTTCTACGGGTCAGCGAAGCATCGATCCGGCGCTGGAGCGATGCGGGGCTGCTACCGGCAGTGCGGATCGGCGGGCGCCGCGAGCGGCGGTTCCGCGAGGCCGACCTCATCGAGTACCTGGGCGGCCAGCACGCCCCCCATCCTCACAGCGCCTCGGGCCCGAGTACGGTCAACGTTGGCGGCGTTCAGCTGCCGGTGCACAGCCACCTCGCCACGTTTTACAGCAGCGATGCCGGAAGACTCCGGCTGACCATCCCATTTCTCGCCGATGGAATTCAGGCCGGCCAGCCATGCTTCGTGGCCGCGTCGGGCGATGTGCTCAACGCCTATCTCGAGGCCTTGCGGGCTGGTGGAGTCGACATCGACTCGGCTATCCGGCGCGGCCAGTTCGTGTCCGTCGACGGCCCGGGCACCAACGTCCCGGAGGCTATCGATTTCTGGGAGCAGAAATGCTGGTCGGTGCTGGCCGGCGGACCAAAGGTGATCCGCGCCGTCGGGGAGATGAGCTCGGAGCGAAAGGTCTTCTCGTCCGACGCGGAGATGATCCGATACGAGGTCGCGTTCAACATGGTGGCGAAGCGATTCCCGACGGTGACACTCTGCCAGTACGACGTCAGGGAGTTCGACGGCCGGACGATCTTCGAGGCGCTCCGGGCGCACCCCGACCTCTACGACATCCACTTGGGCAGCTTTCTCAACTAAGCGTGGTGCTTATCAGCCGGTAACGCAACCGAATCGGGCATGGGCGCGGTGCGCTCCATAGTTCGATCAGTGCAGCGCCCGCCGGACGACCTCATCAGCTCAGCGAAAGACTCGCGCTTGCGCGTGATCATCGTCCAGGACCACCCGCTTCTGGCGTCGGCCATCGAAGGAATCCTCGAGGCGGAGCCGGACATAACCGTTCGTGGCATCGCGTGGAAGGGCGGCGACGCGGCTTCACTCGCGGCGCGCGAGAAGGCTGACGTTGCGCTGCTGGACTTCCACCTTCCCGATGTGAGCGGCCCGGCGGCGGCGGACATGATCCAGGCCGCTTTACCATCCGCGGCGATCGTCTTCCACAGCGGCGACGAATCGGAGTCGGACCTGCTCGATGCTATCGACGCAGGCGCCACTGCGTACCTGACCAAGTCGGCCGCCGGGCACCAGATCGTCGAGGTGCTGATACCCGCCGGCTTGTTCGCCAAAGCCATCGCACGCCAGCGGCGTGCTGATACCGCGGCGGCAGAGCATCAAAAGCTGGTCGCGCAGTTCACCCCACGAGAGCTCCAGATGCTGCATCTGATGGCTGAGGCGCTCGATGTCGACCTCATCGCCGAGCGACTGGGCATCGCCCCGCATACCGTCGAGTGGCACATCAGGCATGTGATCGAAAAGCTGCGTGTCCACTCGAAGCTGCAGGCCGTGATCGAAGCAGCGCGTCGTGGCCTCATCACCCTTTAGCGCCGCGCCTTAAGCTCAGCCCGAGTAATCCCGCGTCCCCGAGGGTGCCGCCATCCGAGCCTTGCGCGGGCCATGGGCCTCAGCCTCCCTCGAGCGCCGGTGGCGCTTCTCGGCCTCCGCAAGATCGCCCCGAAGCTCGGCCACTCGAGCGAATGCGCGCCACGTCCAACCCGCGAGCTGGCGCTCACCGAGGTCTTCCGAGGCACGTATCGCATACCGGAGGTCCTCCTCGGCTTCGTCAAGGCGGCCGAGCTCGCGCTTCGATATGCCGCGCTCCGCCCTCGCGTCGGCCAGCTCCCACCGCGCCCCCAGGTCGGTGAAGATCGCGATTCCCTTGTCAAGGCAGACCAGCGATTCCTCGAAGCGGCCGAGGTCTTCGAGCACTCGACCTTTTTGCACTGCGGTGACAGCGACGCTGAACTGGTCGCCGGTCTCCTCCGCGAGCGCGCTCGCCTCTTCGATCAGCCGCAGCCCTTCGTCGTAGTCGTCCTTCTCGATGCGGTTTATGGAGAGCGATGTGAGCGCACGCACCCGCGCCCATCGGTCCTCGGTGCCTGCGAGGGCCAGCGCTCGGCGCCAGATGATCTCGGACTCCTCGAACCTGTCGCGCGTCCACGGCACCCAGCCGGCGAACAACAAGGTGCGGGTGATCGCAAATTGGTCGCCGAGCTTTTCGGCTGCCGAAAGTGAGCGATCCAACAATCTCTCGGCCTTGTCGACGTCGGCCTCGACGTTTATGGCGATGTCTCCGAGGAACCGCAGGGCGTGGGTCAGCGCGTATGCGTCGTCTTGGGCCTCGGCCAGCACCACGGATCGCTCCAGCGCCGCGATCGCCGGCGGGTACTCGCCAAGCCAGTAATGAGACTCACCCATGCCCGCCAACGCCCGCGCCTCGCGGACGCCCCAGCGGCCGTCGGGCCCCGCCATCGCGAGCGAGCGCTCGTACAGGTCGACCGCGGATCGGCTCTCCATGCGCCTCCTGGCGCGGTCGCCGGCCACCAACAATGCATCGGCTGCACGTTCGGTTGCCTCGTGGTCGTTCGGATCAAGATCACGCGCGGCGAACGCCGCGAGCTCGAGGTGCTCCGCCGCCCACGTGGGATGTCCCGTTTCAACGAGATATTTGGCAACCAGCTCGTGCAGCCTTTGGCGCTCGCGCTTCGGCAGGCTCGCATAGGCGACCTCTCGAAGTGTCGCGTGGCGCAACCGCCAGTGCAGCGCTTCGACCCTGCTTTCGTCGCGAACGACGATCTCAGCCTCCTCGAGCATCTGGACCTCTTCGAGGTTCGGCTTTTCGTCCACGATGGCGAGCTCCCTCATGTTGAAGGAGTAGACGAATACCGATGCTCGCCTGGCCAGCTCTCGCAGCCTCGATGGAAGGGCGTCGAGCCTGGCGGACACCACCGCCTGGACCGTCGGCGGCAGGCTGGCGGCGCGTCCCGAATGACCGCCGGCCCCATCGGTCATGAGCATGCCGGTGGTTTCGATGATGAAATACGGGTTCCCTCCGGCGCGGTCGGCGATCGCCGCAGACTCGACCTCGTCGATCTGATCACCGCCGGCTGCCCGGACGAGCTCGGTCGACTCCTCGGAAGAAAGTGGATCGAGCCGCACCAGCACCGCGTTCCCGCTGCTGGAGCCCCACGACGGCCGCGCGTCAAGCAGCTCCGGCCGCGCCAGCGCAAGAATCAGGGCGCGGCGCGGGCCGCGGGAACCCTTCGCGCCGATACGTTCGATCAAGTCGAGCATCGCGGGCCTAAGGGTGTGCACGTCCTCGAACACCAGCACGACAGCGCTCTTTTGCCCGAGACCGTCCACCAGCGCGATGAAGCCGGTGGTGATGTCGTGCACGAAGGCGGTCTCCTCTCGCCGCCCGGCGAGACCGAACAGCAGCGCGAGCCGCCCGACCGTCGCGTCCACCTCAACCGGATCGGTGACGCGCTCCACGAGCTCGTGCAGCCGCGTCCGGATCTTCTCTTCCGTTTCGCCGTCGCGGACGCCGGCGAGCTCCGCGACTATCGCCGCCGCGGGCGCAAACGTTGCTGTGTCCGTGTAGGACCGAGCGCGGCCGCGAAGGATCACGACGCTTGCGTCCAGACAGGCGAGGAGCTCGGCGGCCAATCGCGTTTTGCCGATGCCGGCCTCGCCAAGAATGGTGACAAGCACCGGCCGGCCGGTCGCGGTCGCCAGGCTCAGACTCTGGCGGAGAATCGCCTGCTCGCTGTCGCGGCCGACGAACGCGATGGTGCGGCGGGCCGATCGGGTGGTGAGGGCCTCGACAGGGAAGGCCGTCAGCGTCGTATCGAAGCCCTTCGCCTTAACGGTGCGCCGGTGACCGTACGAAACCGCGTCCCGGGTGAGGGCGTGAGTCGTCTGGCCCGCGAGGACTTGGCCCGCCCGCGCCGCCGACTGCAGTCGCGCGGCCGCGTTCACCACGGCGCCGGTCACCAGCAGCTGACCGGCAGGCCCCAGTCCGGTGGCAGCCTCGCCCGACTCGATTCCGACCCGGACCTCGAGAGGTTCGGACAAGCCCTCCGACCTCCCGAGCCGGCGCACTCGCTCTCGGATCGCCATGGCCGCGCGAACGGCGCGGAGGGCATCGTCCTCGTGCACGTGCGGCAGGCCGAAGACGGCCATGACGGCGTCGCCGATGAACTTCTCCGGCCTGCCCCGCAGTGCCTCGAGCTCTTCGGTTGCGGCCTGGAAGAAGCCACCCATCACCTCCCGCGTCCGTTCGGGATCGAGGGCCTGCGCCAGACCGGTGGAGTCGACCAGGTCCGCGAACAGGATGGTGACCATCTTGCGTTCCTCGGTTCCGAGGACCGAGGCGACGACGGCGCCGCAGTTCGGGCAGAAGCGAGCGCCTTCGGGAAGGGGATGGCCGCACACCTGGCAGGGCATTGTCAGCAGGATAGACGGGCGCGAATGACAGGACGAACGGCGGTCTTACTGACCGTAGGGCTCCCCTCTTGCGCTTCGACCACCTCCCGCGCGTGCCGCGCGGGGGCCCCAGTTGAATGGGGAGGAGCCCGGTCAGGCCCTACGCACTTGACCTGTCCAATGAGTCGCGCCTGAGGCGGCGGGCGGCCGAGGCGATTACCGATGACAGCAGCTGGTCGCTGCTCTTGATCGCATCCCGGAACTGGGCGTGGCTCATGACCATCGCGCGCGCCGGTGTGGATGTCACCACTGTCGCCGTCGCGGGCCCTCGGTCTAGCATGCTGATCTCGCCGAAAAAGTCACCGGCGTGAACAGGGGGCCTATCCTTGCCGTCGACGTTGACTGTCGCCTCGCCCTCGAGCAGGACGTAGAAGCTGTCAGACGGGCTGCCCTGGGTGATCAAGGTGTGGCCCGCCTTGAGGTCGACCTCATCGGTGCGGCTGGCGAGGAACTCGAGCTCCTTGCGGCTGCAGCGGGCAAACAGCGGAACGCGGCCGAGAGCGTCCGCTTTCTGGTTGCTCATCGAAGGCAGGATAGCGCTCAGAAGCCGGCCGCGCGAGCCCCGTCCCAGGCGATTTGCGATCATGGCGGCGCCATGACTCAGCTGAGCCAGAAGGCACGCGACGGCCTGCCCGACAGCGCTTTCGCCTACATCGATTCGGGCGGCCGCAGGCGCCTGCCGATCAACGATGAGGCGCACGTTCGCAACGCCCTGGCGCGGTTTGACCAGACCGCCTTCGAGGACGAGGCTGCCCGGGACCGGGCCCGCACCCGTCTCCTGAAAGCGGCGAAGAGGTACGGCATTGTGCCGGTCGGCTTCATGACCGGCCAGCTGCGTTCTCAAACCACGCGCGCCGCGGTCGGCCTCGCCACAGTTCGCAGTCTGCCTTCCGGCATCGTCACCTTCCTGCTGGCCGACATCGCGGACTCGACCCGCCTGGTGACGCTGCTGGGCGAGGGCTACGGCGTCCTTCTCAGCGACGTGCGAGGCATGCTCCGCAAAGCGGTCCGAGCATCGGGCGGCCGCGAGATCGACGTCCGCGCCGACGAGCTGTTCGCGGTGTTCGAGCAGGCACGGGCCGCCGTGGAGGCCGCCCTCGCGATCCAGCGCGCAGTGCATGCGCACGCGTGGCCGGAAGACTCAGTTGTGTTGGTCAGGATCGGTCTCCACACGGGCCTCCCGACGGTGACCGACACGGGTTACGTGGGCATCGCCGTCAATACCGCGGCTCGGATCTGCTTTGCGGCTCACGGCGGCCAGATCCTGGTTTCGCGAGCGGTCCGTGAGGCGCTCGAAGGCTCGCCTTTGCTGGATGCCGGCTTCCGAGATCTGGGCCTTCACCAGCTCCAGGGATTGCCGGCGGTGGAGGCTCTCTTCCAGATCGAGGTGGCGGACCTTCAGATCGAGTTTCCACCGCCGCGAATCGGCGTCAGCGGTTCGGCAGGGCCTGAAGAGCGGCGACGGCGTCGTCGAGGCGCGATCGCGGGAGGCGGCCGCTCAAAACAGCGGCCTTGATCGCGTCGTAGGTAGCGTCCGCGACCGAGATGTGGTGGGCGATCATCACCATGTCTCCGCCGTTGGCGAGAAACTGGACCGCCGCCACGGCGACCGGAGTGGATGATGTGATCGCGCCCATCTCCATGTCGTCCGAGATGATCGCGCCCTTGAAGCCGACATCGGTCCTCAGCATCCGGATGGTGACGGGCGAAAGGTCCGCCGAGTGGACCGTGTCCAGCACCGGATAGTAAAGGTGGCCGAGCAGGACGAAGTCGACCCCGTGTGACGCCGCCGCCTGGAACGGCGGCCAGTCGCGAGACCGCAGGGTGGCAAGGCTCTCGTCGATGCGAGGCAGCTGCGTCTCAGAGCTCACGCTGGTGTCGCCGTGGCCGGGAAAGTGCTTGGCCGCCGAAAGCATGTGAGCGTCATGGATGCCGTCGACGACGGCTCCGACAGCCGAGGCGACAGTGGCGGGATTGGTTCCGTAGCAGCGGCCCCACATGATGGAGCTCGGACCGCTGCAGACATCGGACACGGGGCCGAGGTCGAGGTCGAAGCCAAGCTTCTTGAGCGCAGCGGCCATTGTCGCGGTGGCGGCTCGCCCAACCGGCATCGGCTCGCAGGGAACCGAGCTGATCGCTATGCAAACCCCGCCGCCCTCCTGGTCAGTGGCGGCGATGAGGCGATGGTGCTGTGCGCTTCGCACCTTTGCGACCAGGGCTGTCATCGCCGCCGCCGTGGACGCGTTGCGATTCAGGTTCACGACCAGCAGCCCACCGAACTGGCGCCGCTTCCAGTCGGCGAGAACGGCGTCCGTCAGGCTGCCCCTGAAGCCGACCATGATCACCGCGCCGATCTCCTCGTCCAGCGTCAAACCTCCGGGACCGAGCCGCTCCGAGGGACTGGAGGAGGCCGAGGGTGAGGACGTCGTTGATGGGGTTGGTGAAGAAACAGCTACGGGCCCCGAACCGCCACAGGCGACCACCAACGCAACGAGGACCAGCCCGAAGGCGCGCGTCAAGCGGCGATCGATTCGCACGCAGAGTAAAACTACGCGAGTGCCCCGATGATTACGCGGGAGATGGAGCGGGCGATGGGAATCGAACCCACGTAAACAGCTTGGAAGGCTGCCGCACTACCATTGTGCTACGCCCGCTTTGATGCCTTTGCCTGGTGGCCCGTAGGGGCTTCGAACCCCTGATCTCCGGCTTGAAAGGCCGGCGTCCTAGTCCACTAGACGAACGGGCCAGGCGCGTCGATTGTGCCCGAAACACTCGCCGGACCGTCCGGACCTGCAATGGTGGGCGGCGAGGGTTTCGAACCCCCGACCTCCAGCATGTCAAGCTGGCGCTCTTCCAACTGAGCTAGCCGCCCGTGGCGGAATGGGCACCGAGTGGACGCTTATTCTAGTTCCGATGCCACCACACATCGGCCGAGCCGTGCGCCGCGTCGAGGACGAACGGCTGATCACGGGAAGGGGTCGATATGCGGGCGACATCAAGCTCGACGGCACCGTCCATCTCGCGGTAAGCCGCTCGCCACTGCCGCACGCGCGAATCCAGGCGATCGACACTTCCGCCGCGAAAGCGATGCCGGGGGTGGTCGCGGTCTGGACGGCCTCTGACCTGCCCGAGATCGCCCCCGGCCTGAGCGATTTCGGGCCCACCGGCATCATCCAGCGCGGACGGCCGATCCTCAACAACGAGGAGGTCAACTACGTCGGCGAGGCTTACGCGGTGGTGGTCGCGGAAACCGCCTACCAGGCTCACGATGCGGCCGAAGCCATCGCCGGCGAGCTCGATCCGCTGCCCGGCGTCGGCGACGTGACAACTGCCACCGCCGACGGCGCACCGAAGGTCCACGCCGACATGGACAACAACACAGCGCATTCGAGCTCCACAACCTTCGGCGACATCAACGCGGCGTTCGGCCCCGACTCGGTGACTGCAAAGATCCGGCTCTCGACGTCTCGCGTCGCGGGTGCCGCCATGGAGCCCCGTGCCGTCACAGCGAGCTACGAGGACGGCGGAATCAAGGTCTGGACCTCGACGCAGAACGTGTTCGGCGTCAAGGGCGCAATCGCATCGATCCTCGGCATCCCCGAGGCGAAGGTGCGCGTCCTCGCCGAGGACGTCGGCGGCGGTTTCGGCGCCAAAGGCAGCGTCTTCCCCGAAGAGGTGCTCACCGCCCTGGCCGCGCTGCGCCTGCGGCGCCCGGTGCGCTGGGTCGCCACCCGCAGCGAGGACGGAGCGACGACAGCCCAGGGCCACGGCACGATCATCGAGCTCGAGCTCGCCGCGGCGCCCGATGGAAAGCTGCGAGGGCTGCGAGGGCGCGTCATCCACGACATCGGCGCCTACTCGGCGTCGGGCGCGGGCCAGCCCGGCATCATCATCCCCCATATGGTCTCGGTCTACGTTCTCCCGGCCATGGACGTCGAGGCCGATCTCGTCTACACGAACACAGTTCCGACCGGTTTCATCCGCGGAGGCGGGCGACCACTGGGCAACTACGGAATCGAGCGCGTGATGGACCGCCTCGCCCGGAAGCTCGGCATCGACCCCGTAACGCTGCGCCGTCGGAACCTCATCAAGCCCGACCAGATCCCCTACACGACAGGCATTCCCGCCGGACGAAGCGGATACGTCTACGACAGCGGCAACTATCCCCGGCTGCTCGAGCTGGCCCTCGACAAGCTCGCGTATGACGAGACGAGAGACCGCGGGCGAGACGGCAAGGTGGTCGGCGTCGGCATCGCGTGCTGTGTCGAGTCGACCTCGTTCGGCCGCGGCGAGCCCGCCAAATTACGAATCGGGAAGGACGGGGTTGCGCGTCTGTTCGTAGGGTCCACTCCCCAGGGACAGGGCCACCAAACGATCGCGGCGCAGGTGGCTGCCGAACGGCTCGGATGGCAGCTGGAGAAGGTCGAGGTCACAGCCGGCGATACCGAGCATGTCCCATTCGCACTTCTCACCGCTGGGAGCCGCAGCGCGGTGCAGGTCGGCAACGCCACCGCAAAGGCGGCGGTGGCCATGCGCAAGAAGCTGCTCGAGCGCGGAGGCGAGGTCCTCGAGGCTGATGTCCAGGACCTCCTTCTCGAGGACGGCGTGATCGAGGTGCGCGGTGCGCCCGCCAAGCGGTTGCCGGCCACAGAGGTGATCCCGGATGAAGGCTTCGAGGTGTTCGAAAGCTTCGATCCCGGCCGCCCGCTCACCTTCTCGAGCGGATGCCACGCTGCTGTCGTTTCGGTCGACACGGAAACCGGCCATGTCGACGTCATGCGCTACGTGATCGTTCACGACACCGGCAAGGCCATCAACACGCGGCTCGTCGAAGGCCAGATGCACGGCGGCTACGCACACGGACTCGGCTATGCGCTCTACGAGTCCGCCACATATGAGCCGGATGGAAATTTCCGAAGCGCCAGCTTTCTCGATTACACGATCGTCAGCGCCGGAGAGGTGGTCACTCCCGACCTGATCCACGTGGACACTCCGACCGATACGAATGCCGAAGGCTTCAAGGGCGCTGGCGAGAGTGGGACGATACCGGTGCCCGCCGCGATCGCCAACGCCGTCGAGGACGCGCTGCGCAAACGCAATCCTGAGGCGGTGGTCGACCGCCTGCCGATCACCCCGGATCGCGTCGTCGAGATGCTCGCCTCTGGGAACTGAGCCGCCGCTAGGCACGCCGTCCTCCCGCCCGGACCTTCCCTCCAGGGGAGACGGGTCCTCGACAGTCGACTGGCGGCGGAACCTTGCCGCACTCTGGTTCGCAGAGTTCACTGCCATCTTCGGGTTCAGCTTTGCCTTTCCCTTCCTTTCGATCTTCATCAACCAGGACCTGGGCGTTCACCCCGGCCGTGACCTCGACCTGTGGACGGCTGCGGCGGGGAGCGTGTCCGGGCTGTCGATGGCCATCGCGAGCCCGCTATGGGGCGTGCTGGGCGACCGGCTTGGACGCAAGCCGATGCTCGTGCGCTCGATGGTCGGGGGCGCACTCACTGTCGGACTCATCGCTTTCGTACAGAGCCCGACCCAGCTCGTGATCCTGCGCTTTCTTCAGGGCGCCACCAGCGGCACTGTGGCGGCGGCGACGGCGTTGGTCGCGGTCGAGACCCCGCGCAATCGGGTGGGCTGGTCGCTTGGGGTCGTCACGTCGGCAGTGGCTCTGGGCGGCGCGATCGGTCCGGTCATCGGCGGCTTCGCCGCGGCCGCCTTCGGCCTGCGGCTCGTCTTTCTCGGCGGCGGCATCCTTCTCCTCATCGCCACCATCCCCGTCTTCCTGATCGTCCGCGAGAGCCCGCTGCGGCGGCGCGACCCCGCCCGCCTCGGCACCCTCGCGCTGATCAAGCAGCGGCCGGGCGCCCAGCGCGCGCTCGCGGGATTGATTGGGGCGCAGGGACTTGTCAGCGTCGCCAACAGTGCCACCCAGGTCCTGGTGGTGCTGCGGCTCCTGGAGATGGTCAGCCACGGGGTGGCCGCGATCACGGGGATTGCGTTCGGCCTGGCCGGGGTCGCGACCAGCGCAGCCGCTGTCTTCTACACGTTTGTCACCAGGCGCCTCGGTTACGTGCGGACCACCGCGATCGCCGCGGTCCTGATGGCAGCGGCCATCGCCCTTATCGCGGTCGCACCGTTGGTGTCGGTGGTGGTCGGCGCCGTCGCGCTGAACGGCCTGCTCAGTGGGGTGATCGTCCCGGCGACCGCGAGCATGATCGGGCTCGAGACGCCAAGCGAGGCCCAGAGCACGGTCTTCGGCATCAACGCGAGCTCGGTGGCGCTCGGCTTCTGCTTCGGGCCGCTCATCGCCGGGGGAGTCGCAGCGACGTCGGGCGTACCTTCCGCGCTCGGCGTGGTCGCGATCATCTCCATCGGCCTGGCGGTTCTGCTGGCCGCGGGCACGCGAGAACCCGCTCGGTAATCCTCGCTAATCTGTTCGCGGTGAGGAGGGTTGCGGTTGCAATGGCGCTGGTCGCGCTGTGCGCTTGCGGAGGTGCCGGTGCGGGCGAGCCGCTGATCTCGCCGCCCGTGGGCTGCGACAATGACATTCGTACCTGCATGGACCAGCGAACAACCCCGCCGCCGACCGTCATCGATCCAGCGAAGAAGTACTCGGCCACGGTGCATACGACTCGGGGCAGCTTCGTGATCGCGCTCGTCGATCCCAAAGTCGCGCCTCAAACCGTCAACAACTTCGTCTATCTATCGCAGAACCACTTCTACGACGGCCTTACCTTTCATCGTGTCGTTGCGGGCTTCGTCGTCCAGGGTGGCGACCCTCGTGGCGACGGAACCGGCGGGCCGGCCTACAAGCTGCCCGACGAGAACAATCCCTCGAAATGGCCGCGCGGCACAGCAGGCATGGCTTCGAGCGCCGCCGGCGTGAGCGGGTCGCAGTTCTTCATCACGCTCGGCGATGCGCCCTTCCTGGAGACCAGCGGCGTCTACAACCATTTCGGCGAGGTCACATCGGGGATGGAAGTCATCGACTCGATCAAGGTTGGCGACAAGATGACCGCCATCGACATCACAGCCTCGTGAGGGGGGCGCTCCTAGCCGTTATCGCGCTGGCCGCCCTCGCTGCGTCAGCGTGCGGGTATCCCGATCCATACACGAGCAGCGGCGCCGTCGCCAACGAGAGCCCGGCACCGGTCCCTTCTCCCAGCCCTTCGCCCGGCACCGACAACTTCAACGACGGCGCGGGCCTGCCTGAGGTGACCTATCCGGACGGGCTCAAGTACATCGACCTGAAGGTCGGCACCGGTGGTGTCGCGCTGAGCGGAATGAATGTGACTGTGGAGTACACCGGATGGCTGGACGACGGCACCAAGTTCGACTCGAGCCGCGGCCGCGCGCCATTCACCTTTCAGCTCGGCAGGGGCAACGTGATCCTAGGTTGGGATGAGGGGCTTGCGGGCATGAAGGTCGGGGGCAAGCGGAAGCTCATCATCCCGCCAGACCTTGCCTACGGCCCGAACGGCCAGCAGGACCCGAACACCGGCGCCCAGGTCATCCCGCCAAATGCGACGCTGGTGTTCGACGTTGAGCTGACCAAGGTGGCTCCAGGCCCGAGCCCCACGCCAACCCCGAAAACGACTCCATCGCCAAGCCCGAGCCCGAGCAAGACGCCCTAGCTCGGATTCCCCGATCAGCTGATCGTTAGAGCGCCTTTCATTCCGGAGCTCTCGTGGCCGGGCTGGTCGCAGACGATCGTGTAGCTGCCCGCGGCGATGCTGTCGACGGTGAAGACCGCGCTGTCGCCCGCCGATATGAGCTCGCTGCCGGCGATCTTCTTCCCGCTGCTGTCGCGAATGATCATGTCGTGCGATGTGTTGTTCCCGGCGTTGACGAGGTAGAAGACCACCTTGCCGGAGGGGGCCGTGATCGTGCTGGGGTCGAACTTGAACTCGGTCATCGTCACCTTGATCGAGCCGGCGGGCTGCGCAACCGAGCCGCCGCCACCGCATCCGGCCAGGAGCGCCACGGCCAGCACCGAGACTGTTAGAGCTTTCACCGGAAGTACGTCACCCCCAAATAGAGAATCGCGAACAGGAAAATCCACACCACGTCGACGAAGTGCCAGTAGAGAGTAACCGCTGCCACGCCGACGTGATGCTGCGGTGAGAACTGGCCGTTGGCGGCCCGATAAAGGATCAACGCCAGCAGGATCAGCCCACCCAGAACATGTGCGCCGTGGAACCCGGTCATGATGAAAAACGCGCTCGCGAACGTGTTGGCCGTAAGGTCCAGGCCCCGCCCGAAGGCGGCGATGAACTCGTACAGCTGACCGAACTCGAATCCGAGCCCGAGGACGATCGTCGTGATCCACAGTCCGAAGAAGCGGCGCCGATTTCCGTGCCTCAGCGCCTCCAGAGCGAAGTGGCACGTGCCACCACTGGAGAGAAGCACGACGGTGTTGATGGTCGGGATCGGCCACCAGCTGACGTAGAACTCGGGATGAGTCGCCGGCGGCGCCGGCGGCCAGGTCAGGTGAGAGCCGTACAGGTAGAAGTACATCGCGAAGAGGCTGCCGAAGAACATCACCTCGGACGCCAGGAAGATGTACATGCCCATCATCCCCGGCTTGATCGCGGGGTATTGCGGGTGCTGCTCCGGTCGCATGGTGGCGACGGCCATCAGTGGTGAACCTCGGTGCCGGTCTCTCCGCCATCACTCGGGAACATTCGCGTGTCCTCGAACACTACCCATCCGACAACCCCGTACAGGAAGATCACTCCGCCGATGACGGCAAGCGCGATGCGTGTAGTCGCGGACAGCGGGATCGCCGCCAGGCCGAGGAACAGGGCACCCACGCAGATGATGAAGGGGTAGTTGCTGTTCGGGAAGAGATGGATGCCGAGCTCGCGGGCGCGAGCGGAGAAGTCGAAAGTGTTGTCTATCGGATGCGGGACCTCGAGGTCAAATCTCGAAGCCAGGGTTCGATCGGGGTCTGCGGCGCGCCAGGCCTGGAATGCCGCCGACGCCATGTGGCTGGAGGGCCACAGCTTGTAGCCACAGTTCCGGCAGCTGTCGATGAAGCGTGCCGTTCTCAGCCCGCAGTGAGGGCAGTCGACGGCAAGGTCCGGGTTGGCCACATCGACGTATCGAGGCTTCTTGGCAGCCGCCACAGTCGAATTCGGATTCTATCGGTTTCCCCGGCCAAGCCACCTGACCGGAGTCCTATAAACTTGATCGCCGTGATAGGACGCGGCCGCCTGCCACTCTCGGTCCTCGGCCTGGTCGCTGCCGCTTTCCTTCTCAGCTCATGCGAAGGGCTTGGCGGCATCTCCCCCATTTTTCCGACACCTGTCTCGCCCAACGGGCAGGGCATCTACAACACCTACATCGGAATCTCGATCCCGGCCATCATCATCTTCATCGGAGTCGAGGCGGCCCTGCTGTGGGTAGTCCTCCGGTACCGGCGCTCGAAGCAGCCGGTGGGCTATGTGCCGCCCCAGATCCACGACCACCGCACCCTGGAGATCTCGTGGACCATCGCCCCGCTGATCGTCGTCCTCGCGATCGCCGGGTACAGCTTCGTCGAGCTCCAGAAGGACTTCCTGCCAATCACGAACCAGCAGATGACAGTGGTGGTGAGCGGCCACCAGTTCGGCTGGGACTACAGGTACGAGAACGGAATCGTCATCCACCAGGAAGGCACCCTCGCCGGGGACGTGACGCCGTTCGTCGTGCCGACCCACACGCTGGTCAAGCTCCAGTTCCAGGGCACCGACGTGATCCACTCATGGTGGGTCCCGGCGATATCGGGCAAGACCGACGCCGTGCCCGGCTACGACAACTACTCGTGGCTGAAGATCGACGAGCCGGGCAAGTGGCGCGGCGAGTGCGCCGAGCTGTGCGGCGCCGGCCACGGCACCATGCAGATCATCGTGCAGGCGATGGACCAGCACGATTACGACATCTGGGTGCGCGTCCAGCAGTCGGGCCAGCACGCCGCCGCCCCCTCCGGCACGAGCTTAGGATAGGAATATGGCAGCCACCACAGTTCTGCCCCGACCGAAGGCTTACGACGACACCTTCTTCAAGCCGATCAGCATCTGGCTGACCACCACCGACCACAAGCTGATCGGGATCATGTACATGGTCACCGGCATCCTCAGCTTCATCCTGGCCGGGATCTTCGCGCTGATCATCCGCCTGCAGCTGTCGCAGCCAAACCTCACAGTCGTCGACGCGGAGACCTACAACCAGCTCATCTCCGCACACGGAGTGACGATGATCTTCTTCTTCGTCACCATCTTTCTGACCGGGATCGCCAACTACATGGTCCCGATCATGATCGGCGCGCGGGACATGGCCTTCCCGCGTGTGAACCTGCTCGGGTTCTGGCTGATACCGGTCTCGATCATCCTTTATTACAGCGGCTTCTTCACGGGCGGCGCGCTCAACGCGGGATGGACCGGCTATGCGCCCCTGACCGAGAAGGCGTACCAGAGCCACAGTCTCGGCGTCGACTTCTGGGCGCTGAGCATCATCGTGTGGGCCATCTCGGGGATCATGGCCTCGACCAACTTCCTGACCACGATCATCGCCCTTCGCGCGCCAGGCATGAAGCTCACGCGCATGCCGCTGTTCGTCTGGGCGCAGATCTCGACCTCGATCCTGCTGCTCGTTGTGGGCGCACCGCTGGCGGCGGCGATGATCCTGCTCGAGTTCGACCGCCAGCTCGGGACGCAGTTCTTCACCACGCAGGGCCGGCCCGTCCTCTACCAGCACCTGTTCTGGTTCTTCGGGCACCCCGAGGTCTACATCATGATCCTGCCCGGGTTCGGCATGATCTCGGAGATCGTCCCGGTTTTCGCGCGCAAGCCGATCTTCGGCTACATGTCGATGGTCGCCGCACTGTTCGGCATCGTGTTCCTCTCGATGACGGTCTGGGCTCACCACATGTTCACGGTGGGCATGAACACGTACGTCGAAGGGTTCTTCATGTTGATGACGATGCTGATCGCGGTGCCGACCGGCATCAAGTTCTTCAACTGGATCGCAACCACATGGTGGGGTTCGGTTGAGTTCACTGTGCCCATGAAGTTCGCGTGGGGATTCCTCGCCACGTTCTTGATCGGAGGCATCACAGGCGTCTACCTGGCCTCAGTTCCCGTCGACACCCAGCTGCACCAGTCGTACTACGTGGTCGCCCACCTCCACTACGTGTTGTTCGGAGGCAGCGTGTTCACGATCTTCGCCGGGATCTACTACTGGTTCCCGAAGATCACCGGCCGCATGCTCAACAAGACGCTCGGCGAATGGAACTTCTGGACGCTGTTCGTCGGCTTCAACGGGACCTTCCTGATCATGCACACGCTCGGCCTCGAGGGCATGCCCCGCCGTATCGCGACCTACGCCAACCCCGCGTGGGGCACCACCAACATGATCATCACCTTCTCGTCTTTCCTCATCGCATTCTCGGTGCTGCTGTTCCTGATCAATGTCATCCGCAGCTGGAACGGCGGCGAGATCGCCGGGGACGACCCCTGGCTTGCCAACACGCTCGAATGGGCGACGACATCGCCCCCGCCTCCCTACAACTTCGAACGGGTCCCGCCGGTACGCAGCTTCATGCCGCTGCGCGATCTTCGCGAGGCTCGTGGCGAGCCGGCCGAGCCCGTGCCGGCGCTCTCGAGCTGAGGCCGTGATCTTCCTTGCCATCGGCGAATGGGTGACTGCATGGCTCGCCATGAGCATCACGTTTCTTGTCGCCAGCCTCGGGGTCGTCGGGCTGGGCTGGTGGGTCCTTCGCGGCGACGCCCGCAACCGGGCAGCCGAAATCGAGGAACCGACGACGGCGACGGCCGAGCACGACGAAGCACACCCGAAACACCCGTAACCTAAAGACATCCCAAACCTCATCGATCTGGTGATCGTGGCCGCCACGCTGATCGGCCTTGCCAACGGGTTTCGCCGCGGGTTCTGGCTCTCGCTGACGCAGTACCTCGGCCTGCTGGCCGGCGTGCTGCTTGGCGCGGTGGCGGCCCAGCCGGTGCTCGATTACATCCGCGTCTCCAGCCCTGTCGCGCGTCCGCTGGGAGCGGTGCTCGTGCTGATCATCGGAGGCAGCCTCGGCTCGAGCATCGGCTACGCAGCCGGGGAGCCGATCCGCAAGAGCATCTTGCGCACCGGCATACACGGCACAACCGATTCCCTTGGCGGCGCCGCCTTCTCGACGCTGGCCGTCCTGACCATCATGTGGTTCCTGGGCCTGAGCTTCTCTCGCGGCCCGAGCGTCGAGGTCGCGCAGCTGATCCAGAAGTCTGTGGTGCTGCACCAGCTGGACTCCATAGCACCGCGGCCGCCGGCCTTCCTGGCGCGCGTCGAGGGCATCCTGTCAGGAGTTTCATTCCCGCCGGTGTTCGCCGGTCTCGAACCCACGCTGCCCGCCCCACTCCCCATACCGGCGTCGGTGGACACGTCAGGTGTGAACAGCGCAGCGCAGGCGGTCTACAAGGTGACAAGCCTTGGGTGCGGAGGACTGGTCACGGGCAGCGGCTTCGCGATCGGCGACGGATACGTCGTGACCAACGCGCACGTCGTCTCCGGCACACGCACCCATCGCGTGCAAACGCCGGGTGGCGATGAGCTCGCCGCTACAGTCGTCTACTTCGATCCCAATCGCGACTTCGCGCTCCTCAGCGTGCCGGGTCTTTCAGCGGCCGGCCTGTCGTTCGCGCCGGCCGCCCGAGGCACCGAGGCGGCAGTGATCGGATACCCCGGTGGGGGCCGCGAGACCGTCGAGCCCGCAGTGGTCGACGGCGCCGTACAGGCGCAGGGCCGCGACATCTACAGCAACAACCCGGTCACCAGGCAGGTCTATGTAATCCAGGCCAGGGTGCGGCCGGGCAACTCCGGCGGACCGCTGGTCGACCTGCAGGGAAAAGTGCTCGGGATTGTTTTCGCGACCTCTGCCAGCGACCCCAACCAGGCTTACGCGCTCACCGAC
>VBIU01000208.1 GCA_005880945.1 Chloroflexota bacterium
TCGACCAGCTCCAGGACCTCTCGGTCGACATCGACCAGAAGGCGGACGACGTCAAGATCCGGGTCTTCACCGAGTAGGACGGGGCGTGGGAATGACTGAAGAGACCGTCCCCTCCGTCGCTGCGCGCCACCTCCCCGCGGAGCGGGGAGGACAGAATGCCGAAGACACCGTCCCCTCCGTCGCTTCGCGCCACCTCCCCGCGGAGCGGGGAGGACAGAATGCCGAAGACACCGTCCCCTCTGTCGCTGGGCGCCACCTCCCCGCGAGCGGGGAGGACAACGCCTCCGGCGCTGCGCGTCACCTCCCTGCGAGCGGGGAGGACAAGAAGGGGCCGCGGCCTTGGACTGTTTTTAGCTCTGCGAGCTTTCGCAAGCTCTGGGCGGCGCAGACCTTCTCATTGCTGGGCGACTTCTTCAGCTTTGTCGCCATGGCCTGGCTTGTACTGCAGCTGACCGGGTCCAGCCTCGCTCTCGGCACGGTCCTGCTTGTTCAGGCTGTGCCACGCAGCCTGCTCATGTTGGTGGGTGGGGCAATGATCGACCGGCTGGGTGCCCGCGTCTCGATGCTCGGGTCGATGGGCCTCCGCGTCCTCCTTGTGGCGCCCCTCGCGATCTTGGTGGTAACGGGCAGCGCCCAGCTCTGGGAGCTCTATGTCGTGTCCGCGGGCCTCGGCGTCGTCGGTGCCTTCTTCCTCCCAGCTTCGCGCTCGATCCTCCCGCGCGTCGTGGCCGACCACGAGCTCGAGCCAGGCAACGCCGTCATGAACGTCACCAACCAGGTCTCCGTCATCGTCGGCCCGACCCTTGCCGGGCTTGTCGTGGCCGCCTTCGGGACGGGTTGGGCATTCGCCGCCGATGCCGCCTGCTTCGCCGCCGGCTTCCTCTTCGTGTGTTGGCTGCCGGCAATCCCTTCCACGGTCGATGCGCTGGCGCAGAAGCGCGGTCTGGGCAACCAGATTCTTGCCGGCTTCAAATACGCGTGGGCCGACGCTGGCATCCGCTCGGCGCTGTTCATCATCGCCGCCATCGACTTCGGGGCCAACGGCGCCTTTGACGTCGGGCTTCCCACCCTCGCCCACGGTCGCTTCGACGCCGGCGCGGCGGGGCTCGGCATTCTGTTCGGGGCTGCCGGCGTGGGGGCGACTGCCGGGGCGCTTGCCGGAGGGATGATGACGCGTCCGGCGCGCATGGGCTGGTGGCTCATCGGCGTCGCCGCTTGGCTCGGCGTCACCATCGGCGCGGTTGGGCTCGTCCCGACTCTCCTGCCCGCCGCGGTGTTGATGGCGATTGCCGGCGTCTCCGCCGGGGCGGTCAACACCTTCGGCATCAGCTGGCTTCAGCGCAGGACCGAGCCCGCCATGCAGGGTCGCGTGATGTCGCTGGTGATGCTCGCTTCGGTTGGCCTAGTGCCCATCACATACGCGGTGTCCGGCGCCATCGCCGAGGTCAACCCGACAGCTCTGTTCCTTGCCGCCGGCGGGCTGATGATTGCCAGCGCGGCAGCGGCCGCGACGAGCCGAACCGTCCGCTCGATTTAGAGCCGTGCCGTGCTACGGTTTTTGTGTCCCGTCAGACAGAGGGTGTGGAGGAACGCATTTTGCGTAGAAGAACCCAGGTTCTTGGTATCGCCGCGTCCGTCGCGCTTTTGTGCCTGGCCCTGCCGGCCAGCGCTGCACCGTCCACCAAAGCCACCCTCGCGGGCAGCGTGCCCTCGTGGGCCAAGTCCGCCAACTTCAAGGGCTCGGCCGCCGGCACTGACTCGATCGGCTTTCGCGTCTACCTCGGTTGGCAGAACTCGAGCCAGGCCGAGGCCACCGCGAAAGCGGTGTCCGATCCAAAAAGCGCTTCTTACAGACACTTCCTGACGTCCCAGCAGTTCCGCCAGCAGTTCGCGCCGTCGCAGGCGCAGGTGGGCGCCGTGGCGAACTGGCTGAGGAGCGCCGGTTTCAGCGTCGTCTACACCCCGATGAACAACCACTACGTCTCGGCTGAGGGCACCGTCGACCAGGCCGCCGCGGCCTTCGGCACGACCTTCGGGATGTATGCCGTCAGCGGCTTGACCCTGCGCTCACCGTCGTCAAACGTCTCGGTGCCATCGAGCCTCGCGGGCACCGTCTCGGGAGTCGTCGGGTTGGACGACAGCGCCCAGCTCGTCTTCAACAACAAGGCGAACGACCCCACAGCACCGCCTTCGGCCGCCTTCGTCTCCGCCCACCCGTGCTCGAGCTACTGGAACGAGTTCGACACCACCAGCCTCAGCGTCCCGATCACCAACCCGCCCGGTTACACGCTCCCCTTGCCGCTGGCTCCATGTGGCTACCTGCCCAGCCAGATCAGGGGCGCCTACGGTTTTGGCTCCAGCAGCCTCAACGGCGCCGGCCAGACCGTGGCGATCATCGACGCGTACGCCTCGCCGACGATCCAAACCGACCTCGACCAGTGGTCGGCGATCCGCAACATGGCGTCGACCAACATCACCCAGGTCGTCGCCCCCGGCACGTACCACCACCCCGAGAAGGGCCAGAAGCAGGACCCGCAGGGCTGGTACGGAGAGGAGACCCTCGACGTCGAATCGGTGCACGGCATGGCGCCGGCCGCCCACATCGTCTACGTGGGCGCGCCCAACAACTTCCAGGACCTCGACGCCGCGCTCAACCACGTCGTCGACAGGCACCTGGCCTCGATCGTGACCAACTCCTACGGCTTCCTCACCGAGCTATTGCCGCCCGGCTACGTCAAGCCCTACAACGACACGTTCATCCAGGGCGCGGCGACCGGCATCGGCATCTACTTCTCGTCCGGCGACAACAACGACGAGTCGGCCACCATCGGCTACATCACCACCGACTGGCCGGCGTCCAGCCCGTGGGTCACCGCCGTCGGCGGCACGAGCCTCGGCGTCGGTGCGAGCAACAATCGCGTTGTCGAGACCGGTTGGGGTACTTACACGGCGAGCCTCCACGCCGATGGGACGTGGGGCGGTGCTTCATGGCTTTACGGTGCGGGTGGTGGCGTGAGCCGCATCTTCCCCGAGCCGTGGTACCAGACCGGGACCGACATCTCCGGCGTCTTTGCCGCGCAGGGACGCACCGGCCGCGCCGTGCCTGACATCGCCGCGTTCGGCGATCCCAACACCGGATACCTCGTCGGGCAGACGCAGACCTTCCCCGATGGGACCGTCAAGTACTCCGAATACCGCCTAGGCGGTACGAGCCTTTCGTCGCCGATCATGGCCGGCATCATGGCGCTGGCCGATCAGGCCAACGGAGTCCACGGTTTCGCCAACCCGGCCTTCTACGCCGCCGGTCCAGGCGCTTTCTACGACGTCGACCACGTGTACGCCGCTGTCGTGCGC
>VBIU01000098.1 GCA_005880945.1 Chloroflexota bacterium
GTTGTGACGCGTTTCGCGAGTGAAACAGACTGTTTCCACGGGGCGGCTCACACTCAATTGATGACAGCGGCCAGCATCAAATGGCACGTCCTGTCGCGCTGTGGCATTTCCTGACGCGGAAATGGTGCTCGCGCAGGGAGTCGAACCCTGAACCTTGGGATTAAGAGTCTCTCGACACAGCGTCTCAGAGCGTCTCAGAGAGGATCACAGAGGCTCAATCGAACTCGAATTCATGACGCAATCGTCTCAGGGAGTCTCAGCGAGGATCAGGGAGTCTCCCGGTCAAGGTGTCAAATAGGGTGTGAGGTTAGCCGCCTCAGTCGCAACGTTCCCGGCTAAGTCGGTAAAGGACGTGGCGGCGTAACCGGTGGCCCTCGGGCAATGTTGGATGCTCGAAATCGTCGGCCGGATTGTGGGTCATGCCCAGCCGCTCCATTACTCGTGTCGACCTGACATTTGCGGGCGCCGTGAATGAAACGATTTCGCGCAGCCCTGCTCGATCGAATCCATCGGCGAGTGCCGCTCGCGCCGCCTCTGTCGCGAAACCCCGACCCCAATAGGTGCGGTCGAGCCGCCAGCCTATCTCAACAGCGGGCATGAAGTGAGCCTGGAACTTCGGCACAGACAAACCGACGAAACCAATGAATGGAGCTTCGTCCGGCGCTTCAACCGCCCAGAGTCCGTATCCGACCTCATCGAACTGAGCCTCAATCCGGTCCACCATCGCATCGGATTCCGTTCGGCTGAGTACACCTGGAAAATGCTCCATAACGACCGGATCGGCGTTGAGATTGGCGAACGGCTCCCTATCGATTTGCCGCCATCGCCGCAAGAGCAGCCGTGCAGTCCGAAGTTGCGATTGATTCACGGCAACACAAGCCAGTTTCCCAGCGAGTTACAAGATGTCCCAGTCACGGCGTCAGGTGAGCCTGAAGTCGGTGAAACAGACACTCAGAGTGCAGCCGTCTCCGCGTGGGCCATTATCTCCTTGACCACGGCCGTCTTGGCGTCCGCGTACTGCTGCATGTACTTCCAATCTTGTGCAGCCAACTTACGCTTAGTGCGCACATAGAGCTCCCGATCTGCAGCATTGGCACGGAGCCAGTCGCGGAACGCGAGCATTCGATCCACCTCGGCGCAGCCCGCGGAGAACGTGTGCAGGTTGATATTCGTGTCCGGGCCTTGAAGAACCGATGCTGGAACCAATCGGCTTCGCGGATCCGCAGCACGTAGCCGCGGCCTCGATATCCGGTACGTGCGCGGCCTCGTCGGCAGAATCCAGCACCTCAGCGCAATGTCGATGATCGGCTTGGCGGGTAGGCCGTTGACGGAGGTTGAGCCGACATGTTCGATACGCAATACGCGGTTACTGAGAATCGATCGAATGCGAGAAGCTTTCCGCTCGTACGAGCTCGGCCAGGTCGGGTCGTGGTCGGCAATCTCAATCGGTGCGGTCAGTGGCTGCTGAGGCTGACCGACCGTGTACTCGGCAAGCGCCCTTTCGTATGCGGCCATTTCGGTGACATCCGGCAAAGACGCGTTCGGTCCTTCCTCCGGCAAATCGGTCACCCTAGGGATGTCCCGGCATGGCTCGAACACGGTATCTCGCGGTCGGGCATCTCTTCACAGGCCAGTCTCTCGACACTGCTTCTCAGGGAGGATCACCGCGTCTCATTCGAACTCGAACTTATGACGCAACCGTCTCAGGGAATCTCCCGGTCAAGGTGTCAAATGAGGTGTAGCACGTCAGGCTCGACAACCCGCCCAGGTGAAGCTGGAGCGCATCTAATGGCGGCCTAATTCCACCGCCTGCGCAGGGATCGCCGCCCAATGCGTGCCTCCGTCGGCTGTTCTGTGATGGCTTTACTGACCTCCTTTGGCTGCGTCGTGCCAGCCACCCAGCCATCTTGCTGCCAACGTTCGATCTCTCCTCACGCATTCGATTCCGCTTAGAGCCCGCTGCGGCTCAGGGAATCCATGAGTACGAGTTGTACGTCCCGGGCAAGTGTGTGAGTTGGGCCAGCTTGCTCCCGTCCACGTTCACCGTCCAGAGGTCCGTCGAATCGAAGTCCGTCTTGCTCCGCAGGAACACCAGCTTCCCACTGTTCGGCGACCATACCGGGCCGAACGAGAATGAGCCGTCGGCGGCGGATGTGATCGCCTTGAGCCCGGTTCCGTCGGGATGCACGACGAACAGATCCGTTCCCCCCGTACTGCTGACGAAAGCTATCCATCCGCCGCTCGGTGACCAGACCGCGCTGTCGGTTTTGCCCCAAGGCGTGATGCGCCGGGGATTTGCTCCGCCACTCGACACGACGAAGACGGCGCTCTCTGACGTCGAGAACGAACCATCGGAGAACGACCCATTGGCCGCCATGAACGCCACCTCGCGGCCGTCGGGGGACCAACTCGCCGTGGAGACGATCGGCGTGTCGATCAGGCTGGTGGTCGTCCCCGCAGGATTCAGCTGGACGAGGCCGGTGCCGTCGCTGTTGACGACGAACAGGTTCATGGGTGACGAACGAACAGGATCTTCGACCCATCCGGTGAGAAAGCGATCGGGAACTCTCGGCGGCCCGGGCTGGAGTCCACGCGAGTCAGCCCAACCCCCAAAGGTAATTTGAACGTGTAGATCCCCTCGCGCGGTCCGGGGCCGTCGGCGCCCTCGCCGCCTTCGCCCGCGATCGTCACACCGTCGGGCGAGAACGCCCAGGGGTCCGCCACCTGGAGCGTTGGATCTGGGAACTGCAGCACGGTGTAGGCAGACCCATCGAGTCGGAGCATGGCGGCCGTGGGCTTCCCGGTGCCGAGATCCGTGACCACCATCTGGCTCCCGTCAGGAGACATTCGAGGACAACAGGACTCGGACCCGGCATGGATCCCCCGCCGATGAGTGCCGTCGGCAGCGATGGCGAAGATGGGGCCCGGGTTCCCCAGTTCGAAGATGATCGTGCCGAGTGGCGGCGGAACGACCGAGGTCAGCGGCGACGACTGCGACCCACAGCCGACTAGCACCAGAAACGTGGATGCGGTGACTGCGGTTAGCAGCTTCATGTCACCGTCCCTCCATTAGGTCCCGGTCTGTGCCGGTCACGCCGTAGCGCTCCACCCGATGTCAGTCAAGCTGGCCGGACTGTGGGTCAGCTGCGTGAGGTGAGATCCGTCGACCATCACCGTCCAGAGGTCTAACACTTGATCGCTGGACCCTCTGGTGAATACCAGACGATCGCCACCCGGGCTCCAGACCGCGCAGCAGCCTCCAGCCAGCGGGGTAATCGGCGTGGTCCCGCTGCCGTCGGGATGCACGAGGAACAGGGTGTGTGCGCCGGCGGCGGCGTTGATCGTATCGAAGACGATCCAGTCGCCGGTCGGCGACCAGCGAGCGCTGGTCGTATAGTCGCCCCAATCGCTGATCCGCTTGGAATTGGTGCCGTCTCCGGCGGCCACGAAGACTGCGCTGCGGCCCGGATCCGATGCGGTGGATGACGTCGCGGCAAACGAAATCTGAGAGCCGTCCGGCGACCAGCCGCCCGGGTCGCCAAAGAAACCCACCCAGACCCTCATCCCAGGCGGGCTCACCTGGGTCAGGTGGGTCCCGTCGGCATCGACCAGGAACAGTTGACCCTGCGTCTGGGCGTCCGGCTGCCCTCTCCAGAACAGAATCCTCGACCCATTCGGCGAGTAGCTGATCGGGATGTCGTGCAGGGCGGCAGTTGTGGTTGTGAGCCGCCGGCGGTTTCCTCCGTCGGTCACGTCTGCCGTGTAGAGTCCATTGAGTGATGGGCGGCTGTTGTCCCAGCCTTCCAGAGCGAGGCGGCTGTCGTCTGGTGACCACGCGGTTGCCCCGAGATTCAGTCCGGACGTGTCGAGCGGCCAGACCCTGTAATCGCTGCCGTCGGCCTTCACGATCGCCTTGGTGATGCCGGAGCTGGAACCGCCCGCAGGGGAGGTGGTCAGGCTCAGACGATCTCCCTTGTGCGACCACACCACGCAGCAGGTCGAGGTGGCGACCAGTTCCTTTTCGCCGCTGCCATCGGCACGGATCGTGAAGATGTGCTCGTTGTCATTCGTGTTGACGACTCGCCCGAACACGATCGTCCCGCGCGGCGGCGGAGGGCCGGCAGGCACCGAGGGACTCAGTGCGCGATGCGCGACCAAGAACGTTCCGACCGCTGCGATCGCCAAGACGATAATCAGCAGGGCTGCCGCCAAGCGCAGGCCGGTCCGCGGCCAGCTCAGCCGAGAGCCTTCCCGACCCTTCCAGCGGCCGTCACGACCAGCGGCAGCGGCGGGCGGCTCCAGCATCGCCATCGTTCGGGACAGAAGCAAGGGATCGGGATAGCCGGGGCCTGGATCAAATGTCCTGTCCAGGTTCCTTCTGAGCGTCTCGTCAGCCATTAACCCTGACCTCCGAAACCGCCATCGCCGGACGCAAGCGCTTCAACGCCCGATGGATCCTGGTCTTGGCTCCCGATTCGGATATGCCCAGCGCGGTTCCCACATCGCTCAGCGGCATATCGAGGTGAAAGTGCAGGAGGACGGCTGCGCGTTGGCTGTAAGGCAACCGCTGCACAGCGCGGCGAAGGTCTTCACCCTCGAGCCACGCCCCGTCGTCGACCGCTCGCATTGCACGCGCATCCGGAAGTCGAAGCACCTGCCACCACCGGCCCCTCCGGATTTCCCGGCACTGGTTCGCAACGATGCCCAAGAACCACGGTTGGAATCGGCTTTCGTCGCGAAGGTTGCCCAGGCGTACCCAGGCTCGCAGGGCAGACTCCTGGAAGACGTCTTCCGCTTCAGATCGGTCGTGCAGCATCGCAAAGGCCAGGCGTGTTGCCGGTCGGACCGCCGGCTCGAGCAGCTGCTCATAGGCGACTCGATCTCCCGCCTTGGCACGTTTGATAAGAGCCTGCTCGGCTCGGTCATCCATTCCCGCGTCACTATGCGCGTGCAACCGGTGTCCGGCGCCAGGAAGCCTCGGACGCCTTCAGGCCGAAACGGGAAGTCCTAGTAGCTTTTCGCGTTTCTGTGCACCAACCGTCACCTGTTCTACGGGCGAACTAGGCCGGAGGGTGTCACGTAGAAGAAGAAACCACCCATGGCAGAGGCTTCCGCATCCCTTGGTATGCGATCTTGTCGATCAGTTGAGATCGGACTCTGTCCGTTCGGTTGCGATTGGCGGGCGGGTTCTCAACCTCCAAGGTGTCAAATAAGGTGTGCCCTGTGACGCCGCGCGTCAGGCCGACCCATATGTTGGCCCGTTTCGAATACAGAACTACCACAGGATGGTGCTCGCGCAGGGAATCGAACCCTGAACCTTGGGATTAAGAGTCCCCTGCTCTGCCAGTTGAGCTACGCGAGCGTTACGGTCGACTGTCGATTCTAAGGTGCCCGGCGGTTAACAGCCGGGGTTCCCCGGCTCGAGACGCCGCTCTACTGTGCCGCTAATGAACGCCCGAGCTCCGTTGGACGTGGATCTTGAAGACAAGTTGCTCTATGGCCTGACGCCGATGCGCCTCGCGTACATCGTCGTTGCTCTACTCGCGAGCTTTGCAATGTGGTCTTCCCCTTGGGCGCCTTCGCCGGTGCGCGTGACGGTGTGTTTGATGGTTGCCGGCCTCGGAGCCGCTGCGGCTTGGGGACGTTGGCGCGGCCGTGCGCTGGACTCGTGGGTCGCGGACATCTCGATATTTCTTCTCACCACGCGTCGCGTTGCATGGAATGTGCGCCGGCCTGAGTGGTTGCGAACCCGCCGCTATATGCATCGGGGCAAGCGGTGATGGGTGGCTGTTGCGATTCCCGACGGCATCGCCATTGATGCCTGACCTCATGGTCGGCCTCCCTCGTGTCGTCGCCCGGGCACCCGAGGTCCTATGGGATGGGGCGACAGATGCGCTGGTGATAAGGACTACCTCGATCGGCTTCTCGGGGGCCCAAGACGCTGATCGGCTTCGGTGGATAACGGCGTTTCGACGAATGCTCGACGGGCTGGAGGTTCCCCTCCAGGTTGTCATCGACGTCGAGCCGGGAACTGGGCCGGCGAACCTAACGGCCTCTTGCTTACCAAATGACATGGGAGAGATGCGGGCCGCAGATGTCTCATTTGTCGACCAGCTCGCCCGATCGCCGTTAGCGCACCGTCACCGCGTCACCCTGGTAACCACCGAGGGCGAGGCCACCCGCTTGATGCCCGCGCTGCGCGAGATCGGCATCAGCACGACCGCAGCAGACCCTTTGAAGCGCCCCGCCTTCGGCACCGAGCAGGCGCGGCATTTTCTCCATGCCGGCGGTTGGAGCCGCACGTGGTACCTGGAGCGCTTGCCGGGATCCGAGCTCGACGCGGGCTGGCTGCACCGCCTGATTCCACCCGGCCTCAAGGTGAGCCTTTCCTGGCATGCCTCCCCACTGCCCGTTGCCTGGATCCTCCAGTACCTCCAGCGACAGCTGGTCAGCATGCGGGCCACCCGGCTGCACGAGCACGACGCTGGAATCGCTGACCCCGCCTTGGCCGGAGCCTTGCCCAATGCCGAGAACCTTCAACGCCGCCTGGCGGCAAGCCAGGAGAAGGCGTTCCACGTGTCCGTGTACCTGACTCTGACATCGCCGACGCGAGACGACCTCGAGGCGGGCGCGCGAAGGATAGAAGCGGCTGCGCGCGCCGTCCTCTGCCAGCTGCAACCGTGCACGTACCGGATGTTCGACGCGTACCTGGCCACGCGGCCGGCCGCGCTCGACCGGCTGCAGCGAAAGCGTGTGCTGGATACGAGCACACTGGCCACCTTCTTCCCATGGCTGGATGCCGATCTCGAGCAGCCGGGCGGTCTGGTGGTCGGATGCAGCCAAGCGACCGGTTCGGCGGTGATGGTCGATCCCTTCGATCAACAGCGTTATGCGAACGCAAACATCGCGGTGTTCGGCCATTCTGGGGCCGGCAAGACCCACCTTCTCTCCTCGCTCGCGATGGGCGCGCTGGGCCTCGGCATCCAGGTGTATGTCATCGATCCCGAGCACGAATACGGGGAGCTCGCCAAGGGCCTAGGCGGCGTCGACGTGCCGTTGGCGCTGGGCTCCGGCCATGCGCTCAACGTCCTCGACCTACGGCCTGCGGACCGCCACGATGAAGCGTGGATCGGGCCGGCGACCGCCGACGCGGTGGACCTCTGCGCGACGATCTGCGGAGGGCTTGACGAGCGCGAACGGGCGCTGCTCGAAACGGCGATTCGGTCCGCCTATCGCGACGCCGACCCTCCATTGTTGCGCGACGTTGCCACCAGCCTGCCCCAGGATTCGCGAGTCGCAGCGATCCTCAAGCGTTGGGTACACGGCAGCCTCGGCCAGATGTTCAGCGCCCCGACGAACATCGACCTGGACGCTCCGATCGTCGTCTTCGGCATGCGCGAGCTGCGCGACGAGATGGTCGCGCCCGTCCACTTTCTCCTCGCCGAAGCGCTGTGGTCGCGAATCAAGAGGAAAGACCGCCGCCGGATGCTGGTGGTCGACGAGCTTGGCCTCCTGTTCGAGGACCCGACGATCCGACGGTTCGTGGTCAGCCTCGCGCGGAGGATCCGGAAGTACGACGGGTCGCTGGTGTTCGCGACCCAGAATCCGGGCGACCTCCTCAGCTCAGACCAGGGTGCGGTAGTCGCCACGAACCCGGCGATGCTGTTCTTTGGCGTCCAGCGACCAGGCGAGGCTGCCAAGCTCCAGCGCACCTTTCACCTGAGCCGGCACCAGCGCTCGTTTCTCGAAACCGCCGGCCGTGGCGATTTCCTACTTGCCGCGGGAGCCGAGCGACTCGCGGTCAAGGTCAAGGCGCCGCCATGGCAGGAAGAGGCGATGCGCCTCGCCCGTTCGGCCCGACCGCCGCCGTGAACCGATAGGCTAAGCGCGCGGTGCGAAGAGTCCTCCATTTCCGGCTTTACAGCCTCCCCGAGCAGCGGCTCGAGCGCGTTCACATGCAGTTCGAGGCACTCGCCGCCGCCAGGACCTGGCGGTGCAATTCGCCCTGGGTGGCGAGCGCCCAATCGACTGGCTTGTTCGAGATGGAGTACTTCCGGCACCTGCGTCAGGAGGACAGGGCGGACCTGAGCGCTGCGGGCTTCGTGAAGATGGCGGGCGACGAGACCGACGCGCTCATCATCACGATCTTCATGCGCGACCTGAGCGCCGAGTACGGCATCAGGGTGGCGATGAAAGACGAAGACCATCCATTGGCGAAGCTGCGCCGGCTTGAATTTCACGGCGGCCGGCTCCCCACAGGACAGTCATTGGAAGACGTGCTTGCGAAGCGCCCGGTCATCAAGAAGGTCGAGGGAGAACGCATCCTGTTCTATCCGCCCACTTTCCGCCTTCACTCGCAGGGACCGCCGAGCCCCGAATGGGCCTACGCACTTTGCGGTATCCGAGCCTACGCGCCGACACTTATGGAGGCCGAACAGGAAGCACTCAAGATCCTGAGAGGCTTCGGTCACCTTGGGGCCTGACACCGCTGTCGCAGCCGACGGGTTCATAGAGTCCGCCGGCGGCTCGAGGGTCGCGTATCGCGCGTGGCCGCAGGCCGGCGCACCCGTCACGCTCGCCGTCCTGCATGGGCTCGGCGAGCACGCCGGACGGTACGAGCGCTTCGCCAAGGGGATGGCGAAGCACGGCATGGGAACGTTCGCGGTAGACCTACGGGGTCACGGTCAGAGCCCAGGGCAGCGCGGGCACGTTGACTCGTGGTCGCAATGGACGGATGAGGCGTCTGCATTCGTCAAACACGTTGCAGCCGTCGCCGGAGGCGAGGTGGTGCCGGTCGGGCACTCGTTCGGGGGCGCCACGCTCTTGAGCGCCATTCTCGCCGGCAAGCTGCCCGGGACGAGGCGATTCATCGTCTCGAGCGCTGCTCTGAAGGTGAAGGTCGCAGTACCCGCCTGGAAGATCAAGCTCGGGACGGCCGCCTCCAGGGTGATGCCGAACCTTGCGCTGGACAACGAGGTCGATCCGAAGCTGCTCTCCCGGATTCCGGAGGTCGTCGAGGCCTACGGCAACGATCCCCTTGTCCACCGCAAGATTTCGAGCCGCTTATACACGGAGTGGCTTGCGGCGACCAGGTACATCCTTGACCACGCGGGCGAGATCAAGGTCCCCTTTCTGATCCTGGCCGGCAGCGATGACGGCCTGATCGACCCCGAAGGCAGCAGGGATCTTCACAATCGGGCCGGTTCCATGAGCGAGTTGAGGCTTTTGGAAGGCCGGTACCATGAGCCGTTCAACGACCGCGACAACGAGGAGGTCTTCACGTTGATCACCAACTGGCTGGCGAAGAGATGATTCACGTCCTCGCGGGGCTGCCGCTGGTGGCGACCCTCAACCTGCAACCGGGCTCGTGGCTCTTGTGGATCCTGGTCGGCCTCATCTCAGGCGCCGTCGCGGCAAGAGTGGTTGCCGGTCGTGGATTCGGCTGCATCGCCGACATCCTGGTCGGTGTGGCCGGCGCGTTCATCGGCGGATACCTGCTCGCGGCGATATTCGGCGCAAACACGACGGTCGGGTTCTGGGGCAGCATCGTCGTGGCGTTTATCGGCGCCGCTGTACTGCTGGCGGCCTTGAAGCTGTTATCCGGCGGCCGCCTCTGAAGTAGCGTTGCCGGCCGCGAGCGACGCGATGCGCTCGATCGCCGACGCCACCTCCGCGGGCATGAAGAGGGGGATGTCGTGCGGCGAATCGAACCAGTGGACCTCGACGTTCGGCGCCAGCGTCGCCAGCCTCTCCGCACCCACTTCGCGTGACCTGGAGATCCTCGCCGGACCATGCCTCGCCAGCAGCGCGACTGCCGGGACTTCCACGTTCGGCCACAGCACGTCCGGCTGAGACTCGTAAAGACCGTGGAGAAGCTCCAGCCGAACGGGCGCGGTCAGCGTCAGCACCAAGGCGTTGCCGTCGGGCACTACCCTGGCTTTCACGAACGACTCGAGGTCCTGGTCCCACGTCCCTTCGAAATCTCGCCGCGACTCGGCGAGGGCATCCTCGAATGAAGCGAACCGTGGCAGCGGGGGCTGCATCAACTTCTGCGCCTCGTCCCAGCTGAACAGGTTGGCCGCGCTCTGCACCGGCCCGTCGATGAACACCAAACCTGACGCAACCCCGGAGCGTGTGCCGACAAACTCCAGCGACACGGTCGCGCCCCATGAGTGGCCGACGACCACCGGCTTTCGTAGACCTAGCTCGGAGATGAGGAATGCGACGTCTTCGAGCAATCGCTCCAGCGCGTAGCCGGCGGGGTACTCAGGTGTGCGCGGTGGCAGCCCTGTCAGGCCATGGCCGCGCTGGTCGAGAGCGATCAGCCGACGGCCGGGCAGATGGCGTGCGAGCCGTTCCCAGTACCGGGCGTTGGAGCTGAGACCATGGAGCAGCACCAGTGGCGGCTGCCGGTCGGTGCCGGATTCTGGCGCCCACTCGAGATAATGGAGGCCGATCCCATCTCGCTCGAGCCAGCCATCCGTCGGTGTGCCCACCGGCGACTAGCCTAACTCGCGGCGGCTGTGAGCTCCTCCGACGCGGACTCTGGCCGCTGGACCGCCGGCCGCTGACGCCGCTTTATCAGCAACGCCGACAGCGCGGTCAAGGCGAGGACCCCGATCGGGATTACGAGCGTGGGCTTCATGGCGTCGATGTAGCCGGTGACGAACACGTCGTGGGCGAGCGCTGTCAGTTGCCTTGCGACATCAGGCGGCAAACCTGGAGGCAGCTTCGCTCCGTTCTGGCCCGTGCCGATCTGGAAGCCGTTGGAGGCAACCGAGCTGAATGCCGCCACGAACTGCTGCCTGTATGCCGGAGGCAGCGCAGCGGCGTGGCTCACGGCCTGGTCGTGTAGAGCTGTCGCGAGGTGGCTTTGAAGCAGGGCGCCGACGACCGCGCTGCCCACTGCCGCGCCGACCTGTCGCGTTGTGTTGAGGACACCCGATGCGGCTCCAGCCATGCGGGGAGACACGTTGCGCATCGCCACCGTGGTCATAGGCGCGAACGTCATCCCCATGCCCGCCCCGGCCACTATCGCGGGCACCAGGAAGTTGATCCAGGTCGAATCGGGGCCGGCGACGAACGTCAATGTTCCGAAGCCGACCGCGAACACGGAGATTCCCGCCATCAGGATGTACTTGCCTCCGAAGCGGTCGGCCATTCGTCCCGCGAACGGAGCCACGATCATCGAGGTCAATGACATCGGCGCCAGCGTCAGACCCGCGGTCAGCGCTGAGAAGCCGCGCACCGACTGCAGGTAGATCACGATAGGCAGAAACAGGCTCATCATCCCAAACGCGATCGAGGCGGCGATCCAGTTGCTGACGGCGAAGTTCCGCTCTTCGAAAAGCGACAGGGGAACCAGCGGCTCGGCCTGGAAGCGCTCCCAGATCACGAACAGCACCAACAGCAGAACTCCGCCACCGATCACCTCAGGGATCGTGATCACGTACGAGCCGATCTCGCCCCAGTTGAAGCGCTCGCCTTCGATGAGCCCGAAAACCAGCCCGAACAGACCCGCTGTCGCGAGGATCACGCCGACGATGTCCCATCCGTGCCGCCGGCCGGGCCGGACGTCCGGGACGATCGCGAAGGTCGCCACCAGCGCAGCAATTCCGATGGGGACGTTGATGAAGAAGATCCAGCGCCAGTCGATGTACGTGACGATGGCTCCGCCGACGGTTGGTCCGGCGAGCGTGGCCAGGCCTGCGGCTCCGGCCCAGATCCCGAATGCCGCGCCACGACGCTCGGGCGGAAACAGAGTGGTGAGGATCGCCAGCGTCTGGGGTGTCAGCAGCGCGCCGCCGACCCCTTGCAGCACGCGGGCCGCGATCAGCTGGTCGGCGTTCTGGACAAAGCCGCACAGGGCTGACGCAATGGTGAAGATGGCAAGCCCGATGGCGAACAGCGTGCGCTGGCCGTACAGGTCACCGAGTCGCCCGGCGGTGATCAGCAGGACGGCGTAGACGAGGATGTATGCGTTCAGGACCCACAGGATCTGATCGAGTGTCGTGCTCAGCCCAGCGCTCATGGCCGGGATTGCCACGTTCACGATCGTGGTGTCCAGCATGATCATGAAAAAGCCGGTGACCAGCACGACCAGGACCAGCCATGGGTTGGTGCGCGTTTCAGGCATACCTAACTCACAACTCCTTGTGTGTCACGTCGATTCCCTTCACTTCAACGACGAACGGAGCCCTTGTTAATCGACGCCAACCTCGCCATCGATCGGCTTCTCGAACCAGGCGACGTCCCAGTAGCGGCCGAACTTGCGCCCCTGCTCGGTGAAGTGAGCGACTCTCTTGAACCCGAATCGCTCATGCAGCGCAACCGAGGCGGGGTTCGGCAGTGCGATCCCGGCATACGCGCGATGAACGTCCTCTCCCTCAAGGCTCTTGAACAGCTCGGTGTAGAGCTTGGAGCCGGTCCCGCGCCCGACTGCATCCGCCGTCAGATAGATGGTCGTCTCCACCGACGTCTCATAAGCCGGCTTCGGCCGGAACCGGCTGCTGCATGCGAAGCCGATCACGCTTCCGTTCGAGACGGCGACCAGCAGCCGGTGCCGCCCGGTCCGCCCGTAGTGCGAGAACCACTCGCGGCGCGCCTCGATCGCCACTGGCTCGAGGTCGAAAGTGAAGTGCGTTTCCTTCACGTACTCGTTGTAGATGTCGTTTAGCGCCTCGAGGTCCGCCTCGGCGCACGGTCGCACGCTCACTCTGCCGCGCGTCACTGAGGCAGGGACCGTCCTAGCTGGGTCATGGCGTCAGTCTATTTGGCGACCATCTGGGACGATGCGAGGACCGCCCTGGGAGACAATTGCGAAATGGATCGAATCGCACTCGAGGGAATGGTGTTCAGCGGGCGCCACGGCGTGCGTCCAGTCGAGCGAGAGCACGCCCAGGAGTTCAAAGTCGATGTGAAGCTGGACTACGACCTCTTACCGGCTGGACGGAGCGACCAGGTCGAGGACACCATCGACTACCGGCTCGTGTACGCGATCGCCAAGGATGTCATCGAGGGCGAGTCCGTGGAGCTGATCGAAACGCTCGCTCACCGGATCGCCGAACGTGTGCTGGACTTGAAGCGAGTCGGTGCGGTGTCGGTTCGCATCGCCAAGAGGCCGGAGAGCATGAGACCGATCGAGGCGGCTTCAGTGAAAATCAGCCGGACGCGCCGATGACCATCGCGTACTTCGATTGCTTCGCAGGCATCTCGGGCGACATGACCCTGGGAGCCCTCGTCGATGCCGGCGCCGACCCAGCGGTCATCGACGCCGCTGTCGAAGCGCTGCGACTCGGAAACGAGGTGAAGGTCGAGGTGCGGCGCGAGGCGCGAGGACACATTGGGGGCACGCGAGTGCTGGTCGAGACGCATGAACGCACCGAGCGCACAGTCCCTTCATTGCGCGGCGTAATAGAGGATGCCGACCTGCCGGTGGGCGTCAAACGTCCCGCGCTCGACGCCATCAACCGCCTGGGCCAGGCTGAAGCGCGAATCCATCAGGTGTCAGAGCAGGCGCTCCACCTGCACGAGCTCGGCGGCGCGGACACCCTGGTCGACCTCGTGGGTGCGTTCTGGCTGCTCCAGGACCTGGATGTCGGCCAGGTGTATGCCTCGCCGCTGCCGGCGCCGCGCGGGCGTAAGGAGGCGATGCCGCTGCCGGCGCCCGCCAGTGTCCGTGTGCTCGAAGGCACCGGCGCCATCTTCGAAGGGGCGGAGGGCGGGCGCGAGCTGGTGACGCCCACTGGCGCGGCCATCCTCGCCGCCGTCGCCAGGTTCGAGCGCCCGGCGTTGGCGCTGAGAGCGATCGGCTATGGCATCGGAGCACGTGAAACGCCAGGCAACGCGCTGGCGGTCTGGATCGGCGAGGAGGTGCGAACCCAGACAGGGGTGACTGTCATCGAGACGAATCTCGACGACATGGCGCCGAACCTGCTCGCCGCTCTGTGCGAAGACCTGATGTCGGCCGGAGCGCTCGATGTGAGCGTGACGCCGGCCTTGATGAAGAAGGGTCGTGCCGGCCATCTGCTGAGCGTGATGTCGGCGCCCGAGCTCGTCGCCGGCCTGACTGATCATCTCCTGCGCCACAGCACGACACTCGGAGTGCGCCTGACTCCCGTGAAGCGGGTCCTGGCGCAGAGAAGGATCGTCGAGGTTCAAACGTCGCTGGGGCCTGCGCACGTCAAGGTCAAGGAGCTCGGCGGCAAGGCCATCGATGTCGCCCCCGAGTACGAAGACTGCCGGCGGATCGCCCGCGAATCCGGGCAGGAT
>VBIU01000209.1 GCA_005880945.1 Chloroflexota bacterium
CGAGCGGCGCGCCCGTGACGGGGTCCGCGTCGGTCGAGATGTAGACCACGTTCGGATTCTTGGGGTCGAGGGCGGCGAGTCCGGTGTAGTCGTCTTCCCCGGCGTACAGCCGCCTGCCGGCGTAGGCGATCTCGTGCACCTGCCACGCCGATCCGTCCCAGCGCGCGTAATCGAACCGGTGGTCGAAGCCTCCCTGGCCGCGCGGCAGGCCGCGGCCGTCTTTCTGAACGGTGAACACCACGTACGGCCGCTGAGCCGTATCCAGCTCGAGGTCGCACATCCAGGCCACGTTGTCGGGATCGCCCTGAAACACCTTGGTCAGGTCCCACGCGTTCAAGTCCGTCTCCGTCGTCTCGCTCACCCTGCCACGGCGGGTTCCGTCGGACAGGTAGATGGCACCGTCGCGGATGAACGCGTGATACAGGCTGTTGTCGTAATTGCGCGGGTGGTTTTCCGTCATCACAAAGTGAATCGTGGCCACCCCGTCGAAGGCGTACTTGAGATACGGGGTGTACCCGCCGCTCGTCCCGTGAGCCAGCCGGCCGCCGTAATGCCAGGTGCGGCCGGTGTCGTCGGAGTACATGTAGTTCGGCTCGAGGCCCACGCCGCGGAAGAAGTTCACGACGCGCCCCGAGGCCAGCCGGAACAGATTCGAGTACGTAACGTTGTCGCCGCGCAGCGCCGGCGCGGCGCTCCCCGGCGTGTCGAAGGTCGCCGCCGGTCCCCACCGCAGCGGATTGCGGGACTCCGAGAGCCGGTAATAGATGCGCCGCTCCACTCCGTGTTGCGAATACATCGCGAGGTAGCGGCCGTCCGGGAGCGCGAGGAACGCGGGGCTCGCGTGGTCGTCCTGCTGCAAGTGGCGATGCAGCACCGTATGCCGCGCAATACCCGACGCGAGGTCGTAGACCGATACCTCCACGTTGCCCCAGTCGGGATCACGATCGTTGCGATAGTCCCCCACGGCGCGCACCGATCCGACGATGAGTTTGTCGTCGTCCACGATGGCCCGCTCGTCCATGAACCACGACCATGCTCCGTTGTCGTTCAACTCGATCAACGGACCGGCTACGTAATTGACCGGGCGGTCGCTCGCAACCGCGGCACACACGACCAGCAGACAAGCAATCGTCAGACGCATGCGAGATACCGCTCCTTGATCAAGGGGAGCAGCGTATCGAGCGGGGTATCCCACACCGCCGCATTCATGATCTCGACCTCGATCGGCCCCGCCGCGTAGCCCGCCTGCTCGACGGCGGCGCGGAGGGCGCGCAGCTCGATGACGCCGTCGCCCATCACGCCTCGATTCATCAGCACGTTCTGGACCGGCACGAGCCAGTCGGAGACGTGGAAACCCACGAGGCGGCCGGCGGCGCGCGCGATCTCGTCGAAGACTTCGGGATCCCACCAGATGTGATAGACGTCGGCCACGATGCCGACCGTGGTCGGGTCGAACCGTTCAGCCAGACAACGCGCCTCGCGCAACGTCGTAATGCAGGAGCGCTCGGCGGCGAACGCCGGGTGCAGGGGCTCGATCCCGAGGCGCACCCCGCGCTTTTGAGCGTACGGGGCCAGCTCGGCGATGCCGTCCGCGACCATGCGCCGCGCCGCCGCGATGTCCTTATCGGGCGCAGGTCCGCATACGAGGACGAGGACCTCCGCGCCCAGCGCCGCCGCTTCGTCCACCGCCCGCCGGTTGTCGTCGATCCGCGCGGCGCGCTCGGCGGCGGTGGCCGCCGGAAACATGCCGCCGCGGCACAGGCTCGAGACCCGGATTCCGGCGTCGCGGATGAGGCGCACGGCCCGCTCCACGCCCGTCTCGGCGAGCTTATGACGCCACACGGCCACGTACGGCACGCCGTGCCGCGCGCACGCGTCGACGGTCTCTCCGAGGCTCGCGCGCTCCGTCGTGATTTGATTCAGGCTGAGGCGGGTGATCGAGTCCATCAGGCAAACACGCGGCCCATGCGCTCGGCGGCGCGCTCCCGGTCCGCGAGGACGCCCGCGGCGGCGGCGAGCCTGAACAGCTCCGTCAGGTGTTGCCGCGACCGCGCGCCTTCCGCACCCGCCAACATCCGGAAGTGCGACTGGTGGCCGTTCAGGTACGCGAGGAACACGATGCCCGTCTTGTAGGCGTGCGTGGGAGGCTCGAAGATGTGGCGCGCCAGGGGGACCGTCGGCGCGAGCGCCGCCCGGTAGGTCGCGACGTCTCCGTGATCGAGCGCACGCAACGCCGCTGCCGCAACGGGCGCAATCGCGTCGAAGATGCCGAGCAGCGCGTCGCTATAGGCACCGTTCTCGCCCAGAATCAGCCGGTCGTAGTTGAAATCGTCGCCCGTGTACATCCTAACGCTCGTGGGCAGGCGGGCGCGCATCGCCACCTCACGCGCCGGATCGAGCAGCGAAATCTTGATGCCGTCGACCTTCTCGCGGTGCTCGCAGATGATCCGGAGGCAGACCTCCATCGCCTCACCCAGGTCCCGTCTGCCCCAGTAGGCCGTGAGCTGGGGATCGAACATGTCGCCCAGCCAGTGGAGAATGATTGGTCGGCGAACCTGGCGCAGGATGGTGCCGTAGACCCGGGCGTAGTCGTCTGCCGAGGAGGCGGCCCGTGCGAGCGCGCGGCTCGCCATCAGAATCACTCGCCCACCTTGCCCCTCGACGTAGCCCACCTGCTCCTCGTACGCCCGCTCTACATCCTCGAGGGTGACGCGCGGGTCGGGCACTAGCTGGTCGGTCCCGGCGCCACATGCGATCAGGCCGCCGGCCGCGCGCGCCTCAGCCAGCGAACGACGGATCAGCTCACGCGCTTGGGGCCATTCGAGACCCATGCCCCGCTGCGCGGTGTCCATCGCCTCCGCGACGCCGAGACCGAGCGACCACAAGTAACGCCGGTAGGCGAGGGTCGCCTCCCAGTCGATTTCGGCAGGCGATTGCGGATCACAGACGACGTGCGCTGCGGCGTAGGCCACGCGGCTCCGAATGGTCCTCACCCCCTGACCCCCTCTCCGTTCCGGAGAGGGGGCACGTCGATCCAGCGGCGCTTCTCCCACGACTCGAGCGCCAGCTCAGCCAACTGAACTCCCTTCGCGCCCTCGCCGAACGCGTGGGGAAACGGCTCATCTGCGGCGACGTGGCGCAGGAACATCTCCCATTGCGCCCGGAAAGCGTTGGCGGCGACGCCGTCATCGGGCACGTCGCGCCACTGGTCGTAGAAGTCGAAGGGGTTCGGCTCATCGGGGTTCCACACCGGGCGCGGCGTATCCGCGCGCGACTGCGTCTTACACCCACGCAAGCCTGCCACGG